>JANMLS010000338.1:0-6156 GCA_031372675.1 Verrucomicrobiaceae bacterium | reverse complement strand
GCGCGCGCGGTGATGAAGCGGATGTATGTCGGCACCACGTCGCGGACTGCGGTGATCAAATTGGACATTCGGAGTGAGGGGATTTTGTTTGAGGATACGCTTTGGTTTTGGTCGCCAAAGGTAGGGTATCAGTCCGGGCCTTATTCGGTGAGTAATCCGAGGAGGCTGCTGCATTGGGTGCTGTGGGAGCGGTACCACAAAAAGCGGGTGCCTGATGCGCATTTGGTGAGGCACGCGGATCGGAACGTGAACAATTTTGCGCCGGAAAATCTCGTCCTGGAGCATCGCGAGACGGTGTTGCGAAGCAATCAGCTCGTTGCGCTGAGAAGGAAATCCTCGGCGGGGCTTCGTGCGCTTGTGTCCGGCGGTGCGGCGCTCGCAGTGGCTACTACTTTGAAGAAAACAACCAACACAAAGAAAGGAAAACGAATATGGGAATCAGTCTGAAAAAACTAGAGACTCGCAGGCGTGGAGGCGTGAGTCTGCCGCCATCGAATGGACGCGATACGGGATCGCTTTTTACGAATCCTGTTCATCGCAGGGAGGTGAAGATGGAGGAGGTGAAGATCGATATTCACGACCCTGAATCGCTGGCTGCAATCGTAGCGGAGGCGAAAGCGAAGGGGCTTGTGAAAGGCGGTGAGTCCTCGATGCGAGCTGCAATCACGCGCAAGGGAGTGGCGACGGGCTTGGGCGATGGCGCGGCTGCGGGGGTGCCTGCGGGTGTGTGCTCGAAGTGGGTGGAGGTGGATGCAGCGCAGGCTGAGTATTGGCTGAAGAATAATTTTCGGAATCGTCCGATCCGATGGCACACTGTCGCGGGTTATGCTCGCGATATGGCGCAGGGGCGATGGGTGCGCACGCACCAGGGCATCGCGTTCAACGACAACGATGATCTGATTGATGGACAGCATCGGCTGCACGGCATCATCGAGGCGGATAAGCTGATGCCAGGGATCAAGGTGGCGATGATGGTGACTTACGGTCTGCCGTCGAAAATCGAAGCGCATGAGATGACGACGATGGACGCTGTGGATCGCGGTGCGACGCGTTCTGTGGCGGATCAGCTCAAGATTCAGCACGGGATGAAGCACGGATCGCAGATCGCGATGATCGCGAAGTCGCTGGCTGTGCTGTGCGTGCCTGACCGGCTGAAAAAACTGAGTGTCGGCGAGACGCTGGAGATTTATCGGGCGTTTCAGGCTGCGGTGGACAAGGTGATCGAGCTGAGGCCAAAGGGGTGCGTGATAAAGTCTGCGGGCGTGCTGGCTGCGTTCGCTTTTGCGATGACGGCGCGAGCTGAGGTGGAGACGGCGTTTCGCTCGATGCTGTCGGGCTATTTGTCGGAAGGCACTGCGCTGGGTGCGTTGCGTGCATTTCTCATCTCGCCGGCGTCCGCTCTGCTGATGCGTAGCAGTGACCGTGCGCTTGCAACGCTCGTGCTGGCTGCAATCGAGGCGGATGAGTCGGCGAAGGCGGTGCCGGATATTGCGGCGCTCCTGGATAGTCAGATCGGCGTGCAGCGTTATCGCGGGCTGATTCCGGCGATTGTGGGGCGGGTGGCTGGGTTGTTTGGCACGGAAGGGAGGGCGTGACCTGTGACCGGCGACGAACTTGCTTGTGAAGCGTTTAAGCGCGAGCTGAGGCTGACGCGCATGAATCTTCAGCAACTCCGGCTGGCTGAATGGTTCGCAGACTGCTCTCTAGGGCAGGGCGTGGCGACCGTGCGCGTGATCGAGAAACGCGAGCTGGCTGAGGCTTTGTGGATGGGGAAAAAGGAGATCGGCCAGACGATTGATGAACTGATCGAGCTGAGGGTGATCAAAGCTGTTGGTGAAACCGAATGGGAGATGGTCACTGATACAGCGTTTTGGAAAGTGCAATGGCGTTGGCGCACAGCGCAAGATCGCGAGTCTGGAAAGCGCAGGCAGGCGATGATGCTGAGGGATCAGCACCATGCGCTGGTTTTAGAGGATCGCGGTCTCGATGGAGTTGAGAGGAGATGGAATGGAAATGTGAATGCTGGGAACGCATTATTGCCCAGCTCGCGCGGGAACGCAGAATCGCCCGCATTTAATGGAGATGTGATTGAGTTGAGAGCGCGGATCGCAGAATCGCTGCGCTCGACTGACGCGGTGGGTGAATCGCCCACCCATGCAGGAGGGGAGGAAGCCAGTGGGCGACTCGCCCACCAGAAAACTCAGTATGAGCAATCTCAGTGTGTGAATCGCCAACTGGAAAGCGAGTTTCACCCATCGGTTCCGGTGGGTGACTCGCCCACTGAACCACGCGCGAGCGCACGCGCGTCCAGTGGTACCATTGGATCAATGGCTACTGCTATCCAGTCGATCCAGTGTGGCGAAGTCGCGACGAGGCCGAATGGCAAATGGTCCGTTGATGAAGACTTGATGCGTCGGTTGCGCCTTGTGGTGGGCGAGAAGAACGCAGGATATTGGTGGAAGGTGATGAAGGACGATGGGTTCCACGGTGCGAGGGCGGCGCGTGAAGCACTGGCTGAGTGGCAGCTTCGGAGAGGACCGCCGCCGGGCGACCCGAGCCGCTATTTGTTCGGGATTTACCGCCGCTTTTTCAAACAGTTCAGCGCAATCGCAAACACATGATGCTGACTTTCTCACATTCAGAAACGCCCTTCAAAAATGATAACTTTCTCAAAAGCGAGAGGCCGCTACCCCCCTGTAAGGAATCTTTTTCACCCCAGCCTAGGGCGTGCGGTCTTGACGACCCTCACCGTTTTTCTATTCGCCACCGAAAATCAAATTTCCCATGAAACTAAAAACTAGCTCGAAGCCGAAAACCGCCTCGCCGCCGATGGCGTCGGGTATTGAAGTCCACTGTTCGCACACAAGGATCGTCCCCGCAGCTTCGCTGAAGCCCCACCCCAAGAACGCACACCGCAAACATCCCGCGAAGCAGCTCGACCGCTTCGAGCTGGTGATCAAAGGCAAAGGCTCGAAGCGTGGAAATGGTTGGCGGCGATCCATCGTTGTCTCGAAGCGCAGCGGTTTTATCGTGCGCGGCCACGGCGCTTACATGATGGCGCTCCGTCGCGGATGGGACGTGCCGATTGAAGAGCAAGATTACGACAGCGAAAAAGACGAGCTACGTGATTTGCTCGCCGACAACAAACTTGCCGAGCTGGCGGAGACAGACAACGAAGCGCTCGCTCGCCTGCTCGCCGAGATGGGTGACGAAGCGGAGTTCACCGGCTTCGACGATTCTGAAATTGATCGGCTCCTGCGCGAATCCGATGAACCCGAAGCCGAGTTTCCAATCACCGCGAAACTCGGCGAGCGCCACGACTACTGCTTAATCTTCTGCGAAAATGAAACCGACTTCCTCTACCTGCAAAACCTACTCGGCCTCGGCCAAGAAAAGAGCTACAAGCAAAACGCCGTTGGCCTCGGGCGAGCCATCCCGTTCGAGCGAGCCATCGCCGCGCTCCGTGCAAATCGTCATTCCCTCGATGTCGCGAGCGGACACAATGACAACGCACCTGCTCACGCCGGGAGCATTGATCTGCGTCCCGGAAAGCCAGCGAGCCGCGTACGAAAAACGTCTCGAACGCGACCTGCCAAAGCTCGCAAATAAAACCGCTTTCGCCGGTGCCGCCATGCCGCGCATCCTCGCACACCCCGACAGCATCATCGGCAAACCCGCAAAACTGAACTGGGTATTCGATCACCTTCCCGACCGCGATCTCGCGTTCCTCGATGACGACATCGAAGGCATCGTCCTCGCGTTCGCCGAGCGCGGGGAAGCGACCAAGAGCAAAGACCCCGCCCACGTCCTCGCTATCATTCAGCACACCATCAATCTCGCGCGAGACATGGGCGTCTATTTCGTCGGTTGGGGAAAATCGGGCAACCCATCCCTCTACTACTCCGGCCTCGAACCGTTCAGCCTCAGCGGATTCATCAACGGCCTCTCGTTCGGCTTTCTCGCAGGACACGGCTTGAGATTCGATCCGCGTCTCACCGCAAAAGGCGACTACGACATGAGCCTTCAAAACGCCCTCAAGCATCGCCGCTGCCTGCGTGATAATCGCTACTGTTTCGAGTCCCGGAAAACCTTCCGCAACCCCGGCGGCATGTCCCTGCTCCGCAACAGCCTCACCGAAAAACGCGACTTGGAACTTCTGCGCCGGAAATGGGGCCCGGCGATTGGTGTGCCGCGCGGCGGAACATCCCGCAGCGACGCCCGAGGCTACGCCGGCGTCACTCGGCTTGAGCTAAAGTTACCGTTCTAACCGCCACGTTTCTCTTCGATCAAATCTCCCTGCAAGTCCCAGTCAAGATTGTGCGCAGTGGTTTTCAGGTTCTCGATCTTATCGATCAACCTCGCTTTTCCAGTGAAGGACGGGACTTTTTCATAGACCGCTTTCAGAACGCCCTCGACTTGCTTCTTTATCTTCGCCGCGTCTGCGGCCCGTTTCTTCAGTTGAGTGATAGTCATGGCTCCAGCTTTGGCCTCAAGCTCGCACTGGCAATCCAGAAATTGACAGCCCCACGCCGGCATGTCCGCACGCAAGCCATTCCTGATCGTCTCCACACCAAACAGCGGCTCAGACTGGCTCGCAGGCTGCATTGCCCGTGTCACAGGCTGGCGTTACTTCCAAAAGGAATTTTTCAACCCGCTCACGAACGGAGCCTACGCCGAAACCCTCCTTTCCCAATTCGGCTGCGAACTCGCAACCGGCGCGGAAAATCTCGCGACATGCTACACCCAGCAGATCGACACAGTGATCGAGCGGACGTGGCCACGCGACACGTACGACCTCAACAAAGAAGTCTGGAGCTTTGCAAAACTCCCCGCGCTGGTAGCCCACTTCGATTGCATCGTTCTCACCCGCTCCACGTCCTCGCTCTTCCCTCCGTCGCGTCTGCGCGTCTGGCAGTGGTACGACGCAATTTGGCACGCGCTGAAAAAGTCTGGGCGCATCGGCCTCAGCTCCACCACTCCCACCGCCCGCGCTCGCGAGGCCCACAGCGCGGCCACCGACATCCTGCTACGTGATGCCAACGCAATGAGCGTCCCGCAACTCAGCTACGATCAGCTCATCACCGCAGAGCCCGGCGAACTCCGCCGCCTCTGCACCTGGCTCGCAACGATTTGGCCGCTCGATGCCGAAAAGCTCGCCGTCGAGATCATCACCACGCGCCGCAAAAAGAACTTGCCAGCCGCCGAGCCGCATCCAGCCTAGTTCCCCAGCCGACTAAAAAAACAGCTTGTCCGCCGAGGTCATTCGGTCGGAATCTCACACCGTCGAAAGCAATCCGCCTACGACATCAACTAAAACCGGGAAGCGCCTGACCCATCCAAAAACGAGGCAAAGCACACAATGGCACATTGCCTAAGTATCAACAAAACCGGACGCGCTGAAATGTTCAGCGGTCGCAACCTCACGCCCTGGCATCGCCTCGGCACAGTCGTAGATGGCCTGCTCACCGCAGAAGCCGCAATCAACGCAGCGTCACTCGATTGGAAGGTCGAGAAGCACGCAATCACTGCCGACTTCCACGGGCGGCAAATCCCCTGCCCGCGCAACTTCGCCCTCTGCCGCTCCGACTCCGGCGCAGTCCTCAGCGTTATGGGTAAAGCCTACACGCCGATCCAAAACTCGGAGGCATTCGAGTTCTTCGATTCCGTAGTCGGCAGTGGCCAAGCCGTGTACGACACAGCGGGCGCACTCCACGGCGGCAAGCGCGTCTGGATCATGGCACGCCTCCCAAAGCGCCTGTTCATCAGCAACGGCGACGAGCTGGAGAAAAACATCCTGCTCACCAACTCGCACGATGGCTCCAGCACACTGCAAATGATGCACGTCGGCACCCGCGTCGTTTGCCAGAACACGCTCAACGTCGCACTCCGCGAGGCCACCCACACCGTCAGCATCCGGCATCGAGCCAACTTCAAAGACCGCCTCGCCGAAGCGCAACGCGCCCTCGACATCGCAGACGGCTACTTTGAAGACCTCGCCGGACTCATCAACAAACTGGCCGCGCAAAAAATGAGCAGCAGCGAAATGCGCCAGTTCACCGAAAAGCTCATCCCCGAGCCCGAGCGCACCGTCGCCAGCACCGCCCGCTCCGAGACAAAAGCCTTCGCCCGCGTAGAAAAAGTGCGCGACGAACTGGT
>JANMLS010000324.1:0-2638 GCA_031372675.1 Verrucomicrobiaceae bacterium | reverse complement strand
CCGCGCGGCGCGGATGCAGCGTTTTCGCGAGACTTTCTCACCCACAGAAAGCACCACGATTCTCGACGTGGGCGGTAACTACTATGACTGGCAGACGCTCGGCGTGGATTGCCGCTTCACCATCCTCAATGTGGACGACATCCCGGCTGGCTGGGACATGCCGCCAAATTTCCGCTACGTCGTCGGCGATGGCTGTGCGCTGAAATTGCCGGATGCCTCGTTCGACATCGCCTATTCCAACAGCGTCATCGAACACCTCACGACGTGGGAAGCGCAGCAGCACTTTGCCTCCGAGCTGCGCCGCGCCGGGAAAGGCGTGTACGTGCAGACGCCAAACCGCTGGTTCCCCATCGAGCCGCATTTCCTCGCCGTTTGCATCCACTGGCTCCCGCGTGCGTGGCATCGCTTTTTGTTCCGTTGGTTCAGCGTGCGCGGCTGGCTTCGGCGCGGCGATAATGTGAACCTCGATCAACTCGTCGGCGAACTTCGCCTGCTCACTTTCAGCGAAATGCGCACGCTGTTTCCCGATTGCGAAATCCGCCGCGAAAAGTGGCTCGGCATGACGAAGAGCTTCATCGCCGTGCGCAAGTTGTAGCTGCGACGCCTCGTCGCAGAATAAACACGCGCTAAACACTGCGACGTGGCGTCGCAGCTACGTCGCCTATTTGGTGCCCCAACTGACGAACTGGTCGTAGAGCCACTTCCAAAATCCCGCGAACATCGCCACGACAATCACCAGCGCGACAATGCGCCAGCCGGGATGCAGTCCTTTTCTTTGCTCCGGATTGCGCTGCCGAAATTTCGGGCGCGCTACCTTCCGCTCATCGTCGTCGTAAGCATAGTCGGGCAGATCAAGTCCGTCGTAGATGTTGGAGATTTCATTCCAGCCGCTCTCGTGGCACGCACCGCAGCCGCGACACGCTTTCGCATTGCGCGGCACGTCCTCTCCGCAGACGGGACACACATCGGGATTCGGGCGATTTCTGCTGGCCATTATGCCGGGACGATATGCGTCGCGACGCAAAATGAAAAGCGGCCACTACGATTGAGCGTTGCCGTGCGCACAAAATTCATCGCATCGTCCCGCGATGAAATTCGGCATCTGCAACGAGATTTTCAAAGACTGGTCGCTCGACGACACATTCGCATTCGCGAAGAAAACAGGCTACGACTTCGTGGAAATCGCGCCCTTCACCGTGGCTCCCTACGTCACCGAAATCTCCGCCACCCAGCGTGTGAAAATCCGCGACAGCGCAGCACGGGCGGGCATCGGCATCAGCGGACTTCATTGGGTGCTCGTGCAAGCGGAAGGCATGTATCTCACATCGCCGGATGCCGCCGTGCGCACGAAGACCGCCGCCTACTTTCGCGAACTCGTTGATTGCTGCGCGGACCTTGGCGGCACGCGCATCATCGTCGGCTCGCCGAAGCAGCGCAGCGTGATCGAGGGCGTGAGCTACGAGCAGGCGTGGACGTGGGCCACCGATGTTTTTCGCGACGCGGTGAAACGCGCCGAAGATCGCGGAGTCGTCATCTGCTTCGAGCCGCTCTCGCCGGTGGAAACAAATTTCGTGAACACCGCCGAGGAAGGCATCCGCTTTGCCGAGCAGTTTTGCAGCCCCGCCATGAGCATCATTCTCGATGTCAAAGCCATGTGCTCCGAAGTAAAACCCATCCCGCAAATCATCCGCGAAAGCGCAGGCCGCTTCGCATACTTCCACGCCAACGACGCAAACCTCAAAGGCCCCGGCTTTGGCGAAGTGGACTTCCACCCCATCGCCGCCGCCCTCCGCGAAACCGGCTACGAAGAAATCGTGAGCGTGGAAGTCTTCAAATTTGAAGAAGGCCCCGAAATCATCGCCACCCAAAGCCGGGATTACCTGCGAAAAACATTCGGCGAATAGCGAGCTGGCCTGCTCCCCGAAAACTGGTCTAGCTGCTATGTGAGTTTGAGGGTGCGAGTAATTCGCGATTTACCGGGCAAGAGTCAGCATAAGCCAGTCACGGCGTGACTGGACTACTCGCTGGGATTGGCGGCATTTTCGATATGCACAAACGCCAGACTTGCGGCGAGGTGGGGCATCAAAGAGCTTGAGTTTTCCGCTGCGCCCGCGATTTTCGCGGGCCTAAAATTTATGGCAAAACAATCAATTCGCGACATCAACCTTTCTGGCAAACGCTGCTTCATCCGTGTGGATTTCAATGTCCCTCTGGAGGAGAAGGACGGCGCGATGGTCATCACAGATGACACCCGTATTAAAGAAACTCTGCCCACGCTGAATGCGCTCATCGCGGCGGGTGCGCGGCTCATTCTTGCGTCGCATCTTGGTCGTCCAAAGGGGAAGCGTGACGCGAAGCAATCGCTGCGGCCCGTCGCTGCGAAGCTCGCGGAAATGCTGGGGCGTCCGGTGGATTTTGCGGATGACTGCATCGGCGCGGATGCGAAGGCGAAGGCGCTGGCTTTGAAAGACGGCGACGTGTTGCTGCTGGAGAATGTGCGCTTTCACGCGGGCGAGGAGGAGAACAGCCCGGAGCTTGCGAAGCATATGGCGGAGCTGGCGGAGGTTTTTGTGAATGATGCGTTTGGCTCGGCGCATCGCGGGCACTCGTCCACGGCGGGCATCGCGGCGTTTCTGCC
>JANMLS010000298.1:0-8795 GCA_031372675.1 Verrucomicrobiaceae bacterium | reverse complement strand
CGCCTTGCCGGTGTCGTGCAGAAGCAGGGCTAGATAAAGGATGAAGGGGTCTTCGAGTCTTTGGAAAAGCTCGCGATAGCCGTCGAACTTCGGATCTTCGTTATCGAGCAGACCGTCGAGTTTTTCGATGCAGACGAGGGTATGCTCATCCGCCGTGTAGCGGTGGAAAAACTCGTGCTGCACGAGCGCGGTGAGGCTTCCAAATTCCGGCATGTATTGACCGAGGAAATCCACCCGGTGCATGAGCCGGAGGATCGCGCCGACTTGCCCTTTTTGGCGGAGGATTTCCGCAAATAATTCGGCGTTGGCTTTCGAGTAGCGGAACTCGGTGTCCACGTATTTCAGCCTGCGGCGCACGAGCTGGCGGAGTTCCGGCGCCATGAGCAGGCCGCGTTGCTGCACATGGCGGAAGAGGCGCATCATGCGGGAGCCGTCGGTTTTGAAAATCTGGCGGTTTTCGTAAGTGATGCGGTCGCCGATAGTCACGAAGCCATCGAACTTCTCACGCTCCGTCGCCTTGCGTCGGCTAAACGGCAGAAAGCGGAAAAGGCCGCGCGGCTTCTCGTGTTGTGCAGTGGGTAAAGCGAGGCGCTCGGAGACAAGTTCCGTAAGCTCAAAAATCGCGCGCGCATGGCGGTAGTAATCGCGCATAAACGCCTCGGTCCTGCGCAGGATGTCTGGGAATTCCGTCGCGTAGCCGAAGTGATTTGCGAGCGGCAGTTGCTGGTTGGTCACGATGATGTCTGTGTGTCTGCCCGTGAGTTTGTGAAGCGCGGTGCGCAGGCCGAAGATGAATTCGTAAGCGTCCTCCAGCTCGGTCTGCTCGCTTTCGTTCAGATACTTTCGCTCCACGAGTTCGGCGGTCGTTTTCACGCCGTATTTCAGCCGCGCCATCCAAAGCAGGTTCTGGTAATCGCGCAGGCCGCCGCAGCCGTTCTTGATGTTTGGCTCCTGCATGTAGGGCGTCTCGCCGTATTTGGAATGGCGCGAGGACTGGTCCTCCACGCGCATTTTCAAATACTCCGCAGCCTTACCAGCGACGCATTCTTTTTCAAAGCGCGCGCGGAATTTTTCAAACAGCACCGACGATCCCCACAGCAGCCGTGACTCCAGCATGGCGGTCTTTGACTGCATCTCCGCGTTGGCCTCGGCGATGGTTTCATTCAGGCTGCGCGTGCTATGGCCGAGCGTGAAATTGCACCCGCTGATGATCTCATACACCTCGCGCACAATGTCCTCGAAACCCGGCGGAAACTTCGCGCCGCCGGCGTGGATAAATGTCACATCCACATCGCTCACGGGGTTCAACTCCATGCGCCCGTAGCCGCCGAGCGCTACGACCATCATCTCCGGCGCAGTTTTTATTTTTGGGCGCAGCGTGGCGGCAGCTTGGTCGAGGATGTGGACGAGGAAATCGTCTAGGCACTCAGCGCGGTCGCGTCCTTCGGCGAGGCCGGGGCGGGGGACTTTGCGCTCGCGCTCGGAAATTTGCGCGGCTTCGTCTTGCAGCGCGGCGCGGTATGCTTCGATGCGACTTTGCATCGTGTAGGCGCCGGTCGCTTTCAGCCGGGAATCAATTTCAGAAAGCGACTTTGCAAAATGGCCCATGTAGCGGTGGATTTTGAAATTGCGCCGCGACTCGACGACGCGGGAAAGCCCTACGATTTGAGTGAACCGACTTTTTTCTCAGTAGCGTCCTTTTTCACCACGCTGGCTGGGGCGTAAGGCGCGATGAAGGCGTCGTGAAAGGTGTAAACGCCCTTGAAATCTTCCAGCGAATCCTGCTGCGATTTCCCGAAGACACCGAGCTTGATGAGGTTCCAGACCATGTTGCCAAAATCATCGGTTTTGCGGACGCCCCAATAGTCGAGAACTGTCGGGACCATCGGCCCGAATTGCTTGATCGCGTGCTGGCGGATGCCGTCGCAGAGCTGCTGGCCAGAAACATGCCCGGTGCTCGCGAGTTGGCGTTTGCGTAGCTTCACCGTCTGGTCGAGCGCGTCGCGTAGGAAGAAGTAAGCATCTCGCGGGTAGCGGGAATCGGCTTTGGTGATGAGTTCGATGGCCTCTGCGAAATCAAGTTTCTGCATGTTGAATGGGCAGACAGTAATTGCGCAACGTAGCGCCGTCAATCGTCGCTCCGAAGTGATCAGGAGCTTGCGCTGCTGTATCGCTTTAGCGCGAAGAGCCACCAGACCCGCGTGAGGCCGAGGACGATGGCGGTCGCGGCGATGAGCGTGGCGAGGCCGGCCCACGGGCTTTCAAAAGGACGCGCAAGGAGTTTGGCGGGCACATTGGAAACGAGGATGATGGGCATGATCCATGTGAAGATGAATTTGAAGACGCCTCGGAAGACGACATCGGGGTAGCGACCGATGTGGAAAAGATTGAAGTATCCGTGGATGAGCGCCTGCCCGCGAATCATCCAGAAGCTCACCGCCGCGAGCGAAAACATGACTGCGTAATGGACGGCGACGCCGAGCATCACCGCGAAGAGGAACAGCACGATGCTCCACGCATCCGGCGTGATTCCGAGTTTCACGAGCGAGAGCGCTACGATGCCGATGCCGACGAGCGTGTTCACGAAGCAATCGAAGCTCACCTGCCGCGTGCTCACGGCGAACTGTGCATCCACCGGCAGTGCGAGCATGATGTCGAGTCGCCCGGTGCGGATGAGTTCGGGGAGGTTTGCGAGGTTGATGTAGAAGAAGCCTTGGAAGATTTGGGAGATGATTTGGTGGGTGCCGACGAGGCAGACGAGCTGCCATTTTGTCCAACCGGCGATTTGATCCACATGGCCATAGAGGACTTCGATGAAGGCCATCTGGCCGATGAACCAGCAGAACTCGACGATCATCCAGAGGAGGAAGTTGGCCTTGAAATTCATCTCGCGGATGAGCGAGTTGCGAAAGGTGAGGCGGTAGATGGCGAGGTAGCGGCTCATGGTATTTTAGCCGCCCACGGCTTGGTATTTCCTCACGCCGCGCCGCCAGAGGGTGACTGCGGCAGCCCACATGATGACGACCCAGCCAGCTTGGATCGCGAGACCTTCCAAGAGCGCCGCGCCCTTTACTCGCTCCATGAAAATCTGCACGGGAAAGTACAGCTCGTAGGTGAATGGCGCCCATTTCACCACGCCGGAAAGCCACGGTGGGAGCATGTCGAGCGGGAAGATGCGGCCGCTCAGGAAATACTCAAACGAGTAGGTGATGAAGATGATTGTGGAGATTTCCAGAATCCAAAACGCAAGCATCGCGATGGTGTATGCGATGAAGAATTGCAGCAGTGCCGCGAGGATGGTGCTGCCCGCGAAGGCCAGCCATGTCGCGGGATTCGAGGGGAGGACGATGTATTCGCGGAGGGTGAAAAAGACGATGATGATTCCGGGTGCGAGGATCGCGGAGTAGAGCAGCCGGTAGCTGGCGTAGAGCGAGAAGCGATAGGCGAGATAGTTCATCGGCTTTAGCAGCAGGAAGCTGAGGCGTCCGTCGCGAATCTCGCCTGCGATTTGCCATTCGTCGTCGGTCGGGGTGACGAGATTTTCCATGAGCACGGTCATCGCGAAGTACAGAATCATCGCGCTAAACGTGTAGCCCGCGATGCTTCCACCGCCGCTGCTGAAGACTCCCTGCCAAAGAAAAAGCGTGCCGATGAGCGGGACGATTCCCACGACAGAACGCAGCACGAAGGCCCAGCGATATACGAACGTATTTTGGAGGCCGATGGTGAAGACCTTGCCGTATTTCGCGAGTCGCGCAGTCATGTGGGAGGCCGGCTCACTTTCAATCCGCCGGCGAAGAGCAATCAGCCCTCGGTGATTGGTGGCAACCCTTGCGACTGATCTCCGAGCACGTCCATCACCCGCACTCGCTTCGCCTCGCGGCATTCCTCCACGGACTTGCGCAGTTTGTCGCCGATGCTGAGCGAGGCTGGGATGTAATTTAGAAACAGTTCCGACGTGGACGAGTCGCTCGTGAATACGTTGATATTATGCAGCCCCACGATGCGCAGCAGCAGCGGCTGCACGATCTGCATGTCGCGCACCCGGTAAAGCTCCAGCGTGTCCGTCACCTTTGTCAAAATGCCATGCGTGGTGACGAGGCGTTCATTGGAAAGTGTGTAGCGAGTCGTGCGGATGAGCATCCATTTCCAGAATGCCCAGCCCGCAAGCAGCGCGGTGATCGCAAAAATCCACCACCCCGTATGTGGCTTTAGAAAAAAGCACAGCGGGATGCTGATAAGCGTGAGTGCGTAGGCATTGAAGTTTTTCCAATGCGAGGAAGTTCCTGTCCAAATCGTCTGTTCCGGCATGGTCATGCTCTTAGCACGCTCGCGGTGAATGGCGAGAGGGAAACTCGTGCGCCGCGCGTGCATACGTTTCACACGGAGAGCAGCGTGCGCCACGACGGGCTTCTATCGATCATGAGTCCGCACGGCATTCCGCTTTAATTATGGCGTCCGGGTTTATCTCGACGCGAGCAGCGAAGAGCGGACGTTTGTTAGCGTGGGGAACGACGCACGGCAGGTTGGTGAAGATTTGCACTAAAGAAGCCACTGCTTTTGCCAAGAAAAAATATGGACTGATAAGAGAAAGCTGACTACTTTCAGCGCGAAACTCCTAACAACTCCGACTATTATGAAAACACTCATCCTCGCCTTTTCTGCGTCAATCTTGATCCCCTCATTTGCAAGTGCAGGAGATGACACGGTGCCATTGGAAACATCTTCAAAAGCGGGAAATCTCTACCGCATCGTGCCTCGTGGAACGATGGTTCCAGAAAACCGTGGTGGGCAAAGTAATCTGAATTCCAGCACCTCCGGATTCAAGCGTCGGTCGGCCACCAGCTTCAAGCCGACGCAGCACTATTATACAAAAGATGCGACGGTTTCTTATCGCTACACAGAGGTCAGCCAGCGCAATGGAAGCAAAAGCTATCTTGGACCAAACGCATCATATTTCACCCCGCATCGCGAAGGCCTTGCTCCGAATGTGAGCATCCGCAGCCTTGCTCACGTCGAGCCATCGCGTCAGCCCGGCGTGCCGATGCGCTCTAGCCGCTGGCGTGAGGCGAACATCAATAATTTCAACAGCGATACCTACTATCGCCGTGCAGAGGGAGTTCGCTACTACCACGGTGGCGATGTGGAGCCAACAGGCCGCAGCGCATCCACAACAACCATCGAGCGCGTGGAGCGGTAAAATTTGCCGGAGGGAGTAAAAAACTTCCCGAAAATGCAAAATCGCCCTTGCCAGTCGCCTAATCGGTGTGGCAAGGTTCGCGCCCATTTTTCAATAATTTTTATGTCATACGCAGTTTTCAAAACAGGCGGTAAACAATACCGCGTTTCCACAGGTGAAACCCTCAAAGTCGAAAAGCTCGACGGAGAGACGGGCGCAAGCGTCCAATTCAAGGAAGTCCTCGCTGTCGGCGAAGGAGAGAGCTTGAAAGTAACCAACCTCAGCGGCGCAACAGTCACCGCTGAAATCCTCGGTCAGGTCAAGGCGGACAAGGTTCTTGCTTACAAATACCGCCGCCGGAAAGGCTACCACCGCACCGTCGGTCATCGCCAGAAACTCACCGAAGTGAAGATTACAGAAATCTCCGCTTAATTTTTCAAACACACCAATAAGAATACACAGGCTTTATGGCTCATAAAAAAGGACAAGGCAGCGTTAAAAACGGTCGTGACAGCATTTCAAAGCGTCTCGGCGTCAAAGTTTTTGGAAGTCAAACCATCACCGCAGGCGGAATCATCATCCGTCAGCGTGGAACGAAATTCCATCCAGGTCGCAACGTCGGCCTTGGACGCGATTACACAATTTTTGCATTGGTGGACGGCAAGGTTCGTTTCGACCGTGACGGACGCCGCGTGAATGTGGACCCGGTCACAGCGCAAGCTAACTGACCACACGCCCGAGGTTGAATCACAAAAGCCCCGCTCCATTTTTGGAGCGGGGCTTTTGTCTTTGGTGATATGGGATCATCACGAACGCTGCGATAGGAGTGGCAAAGTAGTGGCATTGGCGCCCCGCCAATGAAGAGTTGTCCTAGCGGCCTCCGCCGGGTGCGGTGATTCGGATGCAGGCAAACCATTTGGTTCACCGTGATTCGGACACACATCTGCTTTGCTCGCCGTTCATTGGCGGGGTGCCAACGCCACTACGCTGCGCCGCTCTGCGGCTACAACAGCCTGAAAAGCATGTGTTGATGTTGAACTCACCACTTTTAGCGCGTAGGCGTGGAGTATGAACTATCCCGTCCACGTCGAAGTGCAGTGCCCATTTTGCGGCGAAGTCTCGCCCATCACGGTGGATGCCACGGAGGGTGCAAATACTTTGATCGAAGACTGCACGGTTTGCTGTCACCCGATGCAACTGAACATCGAATGCGAGGACGGCGAAGTGGTGGCGATGGATGTTTCCCGCGCATGATGCCGATGTGCCGGGCGAAATAATTTTCGCCGCTTCGTTGACATCGTAAGCGCACATTTCGATAGTCGCTCAAAACTATGAGTCTTGATCTAAATGACATCCTCAATAGCTGGCCTCACGAACCGGGTGGATTGCAGGTTCGCCGGATAGAAGGCAGCGACGGCAAACCGAAAATCCAGCTCCGGTTGGACCTCGGTCTTCTGCAATTTGAACAAGATGGACGGCCCGACGGAGCCGAGCCATTCGGCATGGAATCGCTTTTGGACTATCAACGCCAGCGCGCCGAAATCGCGGAGAAAGAGGATGAACCATTCCAGCTTACTCCTGATGAAATCGGTGAATTGCAAACCGAGGGCGTGCAATTTTACCACCGCTACGTCGCGCTTTTTCAACTCTCGGACTGGCAGGGCGTCGCCCGCGACACGCGCCGCAATTTGGAGATGTTTTCCTTCGTAGAAAAATACGCGCCCGATGCCGAGATCGCGTGGACCGTGCAGCAATTCCGCCCGTATGTGATGATGATGAACACACGCGCCAAAGCATCGCTCGCGCTAGAAAAAGACGACATCGAAGCCGCAATCAGCCTCGTCGAAAAAGGCATCGCTACGATCCAGAAATTCCTGCGCGACGCGGGGCAACCGGAACAACTCAAAGACAACACAGAGATCAATTCCCTCCGCGAATGGATGAAAGAGTTGAAAAAAAAGCGGAAGGTAACTCCCGAGGAAAAACTGCGCCGCGAGATGGCCGCAGCCATCAAAGCCGAGGAGTACGAAAAGGCCGCTTCGCTGCGGGATGAAATCCGGGCGTTGCAAAACAAGAGTTAGCGGCTACACCCGCCTCGCATGATCCGAAAAATCGCACGACTTTCCGCCATCGCCGCCGCATTGTGGCTGGCTGCGTGCGACAATAATCCCAATCCTGAACCGCTGCAAAAAACACGCGCAGACGGTTCTCCGTGGGTTGTTTTTAACTGGGCGCTGACATCCGACCCCGACTCGCTCGATCCGCAATACAGCTATGACTCGCAAAGCCGCCGCGTGCTGGAGCCGCTTTACGACACACTGCTGGAGTATCATCCGCTAAAAAATGATCCGTATGAAGTGGTGCCGTGCATGTTGGCGGAAATGCCGATAGCAGAAAAATCTGCGGACGGTCGTTTGAGCTATCTGTGCAAATTCAAGCCCGGCATTTTATTCCACGATGATGAGTGCTTCCCCGGAGGCAAAGGGCGCGAGGTCGTGGCGGAGGATGTTCATTATGTTTTCCAACGCATCTGCGACCCAAAAGTAGAGTCGCCATTTTTTGGTCCGATTTCAGACGCTGTGGTGGGAATGGCTGAGGCGCACGCAGCGGCAAAGGCAAATGGCGGAAAGCTGGATTACAACAAGCACAAGGTAAGCGGTATCGAAGTGCTGGACCGTTATTCTTTCCGCATCGTTCTCAGCAGGCCGTATCCTCAGCTCAAATACTGGATGGCGTTTCAGTGTCTCGCACCGGTAGCGCGGGAAGCAGTGGAATACTACGACGGTGGGATTCATAACGGTGTAAAGCGCGGTGATTTCCATAAATTCCAAGTCGTCGGCACCGGTCCGTTTCGTTTGAAAGAATACGTTTCCCGCCAGCGCGTTCGGCTGGAGCGCGTGCCGGGGTATAACACGAGCAAATTCCCGGAACTGGATGCGGTAACGGAAAAGTCGGAGAAGGCGCCGTTTTTAAAGCAATTTGCCGGCAAACAAGTTCCGTTCATTGACGAAGTTAATTTGAGTATCATCGCGGAAACGCTGCCCGCATTTATCCTCACACGTCAGGGCTACCTCGACCGCATGGCTGCAAACAAAGATGCGTTCGCCAGCCTGCTTACGCCGGAGCGTTCACTCGCACCACGCTTCCGCGAGCGCGGGATGTTTTTGGAGAAGGATGCGGAGGTGAGCACTTTTTGGGTGGCGTTTAATATGGAAGACCCAGTGGTGGGAAAAAACAAGAAGCTGCGTCAGGCACTTTCCTGTGCTTACGACCGTAAGACTTATTCGGACATTTTCATGAGCGGAGTCGCACCAGTGGCTACGCAACTCTTGCCGCCGGGAGTGTTTGGACATGAAAAAGACCGTCCCACAAAATATGACTTCAACATCGAGCGCGGCAAACAACTGCTGGCCGAAGCTGGCTACCCAAACGGGCGCGATGCAAACGGCAAGCAGCTTGAGTTGACTCTTACCGCTGTGACTGATGGTGGCGAGAGTCGCATGCGTGCGGAATTTGACCAAGATAAGTTTGAAGAACTGGGAATCAAAGTCCGTATTGATGAAGGCGATTTTCCGACGCTTTTGAGCAAAAAGGACAAAGGCCAGTATCAGATGAA
>JANMLS010000219.1:0-4097 GCA_031372675.1 Verrucomicrobiaceae bacterium | reverse complement strand
GTCATGGTGAAGGGCTTGGTTTCTTTGAGGCGCTCTAGGTTGCTGCTGAGTTCGATTTCGCGGGCGTTGCCCCGGAGGGTGATGAGGTAGCGTTGGTTGATGAGTCCGATGTCGGACATTTTGCGCTTGTTGCCTTCGCTCATCACGTCGGCCTGGATGGTGTAGTTGCTCATGTCGGGGTGGCCGATGAAGACTTGGCCGCGCTGAAAGAGTTTGTTGTCTATCGTTTTGCAGAGCGCGAGGTTTTCGCTGCCGGGTGCCTTGCGGATTTCAAAGCGGAAGCGGGCGCTGTTCCAAGCGAGCGGCGGGTAGGAGAATGGCGTGGGCGGCTCGACGACGTTCCAGTTTGTCGGGCCGGGCTGCGGCGCGGGTTTTCCTTCCTCGGCGATAAGCGGTTTCACTTCGTTGCCGATGCCGGGGCCGGTGGTTTCTTTCAGCTCGGTGTTTTCAAAATCCACCTTGATGGGGAAATCGGGGAGGACTCTGCCGCGCATGGTGCCGAGGACTTTGTCGGCGTCTTTTTGCGAAGCGGAGAATGCGCCTGCGCTGGCGATGGGTTTTGCATCGGCGGTAAGCTTTCCGGTTTCGTCGAAAGTGCCGCTCATGGTGGCTTTGACGAGCGCAGTCGGCGGGATGTAGGAGGCGAGTTTCAGGGTTTTGAGATCGACGCTTTCTTGCACGGTAGCTCCGTTTTCCGCCTGCCCGCGTGCGCGAATTTGTGCGGATTGTCCGGGGCGAAGGAGGACTTCGTTGGGGATGAGCTGGAGCTTCGCGGGTTTCTCGGTTGCGGTAACTGTACGAAGCGATTTCCCGTCGTCCTTCCACTCCACTTTCTTCGCTCCATCGTTGTCGCCCTTTTTGCCAAATGCGTAGAGCTTCTTGTCGGTCTGGATGTAGAGCTTGCCGTTGTATGCGACAGGCGAGCCGAAGCAGCGGCCTTCGAGCTTGGTGCGGCTGAGGATTTCGGCGTCTTTTTCGCCGGGCTTGAAAACATAGAGTTCGCCGTCGCCGCCATCACTTTCACTTCCGGCAGCGGTCTGTCCGCCGGCGATGTAGAATGCGACGTAGAGTTTTCCATCGGCGAAAAATGGCGAGGATTGACGCTGCTCGGCACCGAGTTTTTTGCGCCATTTGATTTCACCGTTTTCGAGGTTCACCGCCGCGAGTTCGCCCATGCCGGAGACTTGGTAAAGCGTGTCGCCCACGATGCAGGGCGACGATGCGAGGTTGCCGAGCGGGTTGCGCCAAAGCTCCAAATCCTTCGGCGGGAAAATGCGCATCCCCGGCGGGACGACATTGGTGGAAGGCACGACGCTTTTTGGCTGCTCGTCGAGCGCGGGGATGCGGTAGGCGGAAGTGCGGCCCACTTCGCTGGTGTCCACATTTTCGGATTCGTGGGTGACGATGAGTGAGTCTTTGTAGCGCAGGACGCCTGCATTGATGCCGCCTTTCGCGCCCGCTTTTGCTGCGGGGAAACGGAAGATCGGATCGCCCGTTGCCGCGTTCACACAAGCGATGGACGAGTCGCCGCACGCGGTGAAAAAGACGCGCTTGCCGTCGTAGGTGGAAAATTGGAATGGCGAGAAAGTATTGTCCTGCGGGCGGTCTGCGGGGGAACTGAGCCAGACGAGTTCGCCGGTCTTTTTATCAAAGGCAAAAATGCGGTCGCCCGCCGGTCCATTCGCTCCCCAGCCGCTCGTGACGCCGCGCGTGATGACGAGATCGCTCTCCACAACCGGCGTGGCAGTGCGCGAGTTTGGGAAGGTGAGTCGCCCGTATTCCTCCATGAGCGAGTGACGCCAGACGACTTTCCCATCGGGAGAAAAGCAGGTGAGGATTCCCTGCGTGCCTTGGACGTAAATGTTGCCCGTCGCGGCATCCACAGTCGGCGCACTCGTGGCGTAGCGGAGGTAAATGGTATCGCTCAAAAAATCCGCCTGAAGCGACTGCCAGAGCTGCTTGCCGGTATCCGCGTCGAAGCAAGTGATGCCCTCGCGGAGGTCCGCGCCCTCGCCGATGTAGCCGTTGATGTAAAGGCGACCATTCGCAATGACAGGCGCACTCTGGCCGGGAAAAACGGCGGACCAAAGCGGCTTCGCAGCGTCCACTTTTTCCGGTAGGCCCGTCTCGGCGGAGGTGCCATTTTGCAAAGGACCGCGCCAATGGAACCAGCCGGATTTTTTCTCCGCATAGCAAATGGAGACGGTGCAGGTGAGAGCGAGAGAGAGCGCGGAAGCGAAACGAAGTTTCATAGCAGCGGGAGTTTTTCCAGCGCGACGAGGGGAGTCAATTTATTACTTACACGTATTATCCTGCCTCGCTGTTTGCGGGCCTGCGTCTTACAAGTTCCGACTTTTACTTCGTTCCCCAGCGCACGCGGATGAAGCGTTCCCACGGGGCAAAGAGGATTTTGTCCGCGAGCATTCCGACGAGCATGATGGCGACCATGATGCCGACGACCTGCGCCATGTTGCGGTCGTTGCGACCGGCATTGAGCAGGTGGCCGAGGCCGTTTTGGCCAGTGGCTGTGACGTAGATTTCCGCAGCCATGAGCGAGCGCCACGCGAAGGCCCAGCCTTGTTTGACTCCGCCGATGATGACGGGGAGCGCGGCGGGGACGATGACGCGAAACCAAAGGTGCGCACCGGAACTGCCCATCGTTCGAGCGGCGCGACTGAGGAGCGGAGGAACAGTGCGGACGCCGGTATTCGTGGCGAGGGAGACGCTCCAGAGGGTGCCCATCACGACGACAAAAAGCATGGCGCTTTCGACGTGCGGCTCAAACCAGAGCATCGCAAGCGGAACCCAGCAAACGCTCGGCAGCGTCTGAAATCCAAGGCCGATGACGCCGATGGTGTCGTTGAGCACTTGGAACCGCGCCGTGAGCAGACCAAGCGGAATACCGACGAGGACGCCCGCCATGTAGCCAATCAGGAGCCTCTGCGTGGTAATGAGGAGCGCAGGTTCGAGGGAGCCATCGCGCCATGATTGCACGAGGTAATTCCAGACATCGAGCGGTGCGGGTTTTCCCCAGTGGCCGGAGAGCACCATCCAGTCCCAGCCTGCGAAGAGGAGGGCAAAAATGGTGAGAGCAGCGAAGAGGCGTTTCATTTTCGATCAGATGACGAAGGCATCGGCTGCGCTTTCCTTTCCCGCAGTTTTGAGGCGGTGCATGATCTCGCTGGCGTATTCGGCGAGGGCGGGATTGTTGATGTCGCGAGGGCGGGGGAGCGCGATTTTGAATTCGCCGCAGAGCCGTCCGGGATGCGGGGAAAAAATGAACACGCGGTCGCCAAGGCACGCTGCTTCGCGGACGTTGTGGGTGACGAAGACGACGGTCTTTTTATGCTCGGCGCAGATGCGCTGCATGTCGCCGTAGAGCTGCTCGCGGGTCATGGCGTCGAGCGCGGCAAACGGCTCATCCATCAGCAGCACACGGGGATTTGGAGCGAGGGAACGTGCAAGCGCGACGCGCTGGCGCATCCCGCCGGATAGCTCATGGATGCTTGCACGGGTGAATTTTCCGAGGCCGACGAGATCGAGGAAAAAGAGGGCGCGTTCCTTGCGCTCGCGGTTGCTCATGCCGGGCGCGAGCTTGAGGGAAAACATCACGTTTCCCAGCACATCGAGCCACGGAAAAAGTGCCGGCTCCTGAAACATCATCATCCGCTCCGAACCGGGGGCGACGACCATTTTCCCTCCGGCGTGGATTGCGCCGGTATCGGGCATCTCAAGGCCGGCAATCATGTTGAGCAGCGTGCTCTTTCCGCATCCGCTCGGGCCGACGAAGCAGACGAATTCGCCTTCGCGCACGCTGAGGGAGACATTCTCGATGGCAAGCGTCCTGCCACGCGGGGAGTCAAACCACTTGGACACGCCGTCAATCACCAGCCGCAGAGGCGGTGATGCTTGGAAGTCGGTGATGCCGGATATGGATGACTGCATTTACAAAAAGGGCCGCGAACCATCGCCAGAACGCGGCGGGTGGCAAGAAATAGCTGCGGGTTGTTTGCCCGTCTTTTGGCAACCGCTCTACGCGATGCCGTTTTCGAGCACGATGCGGAAGGAGGCGAAATCGAGCTGTCCGAATCCACCAG
>JANMLS010000218.1:0-15359 GCA_031372675.1 Verrucomicrobiaceae bacterium | reverse complement strand
GCCGGCGTGAACGAGATCAGCATCGGTCAGGTGTTGAACATTCCAGATCGCAACTCGCTGCCTCCGCTTCCAGTGATGCAGGATAAGCTGAAAGAAACGGTGAAAAATTCACCTCCAAAACCTTCAACGCCAACCTCGACGAAGACTTCAACAGGAAGCTCATACACGATCAAAAAAGGCGACAACCTGCTCAAGATCGCGAGTGCCCACTCCATTACTTACGAGGCGCTGGTGAAGGTCAATAAGGGCGTTGATCCCAAAAAGATTCAGCCCGGCCAGGTTCTGAAAATCCCCGCGAAGAACTAAACATGAAGCTGTTTTTCCAACGAGTTCGCGAGTTTCTGCGGCGCAATTTCGTGATGATTTCGATCTTCACGCTGGTTGTTGCTGTCGTACTGCTGATCTCGATTGGAATGCTGATGCTCACAAGCACGGGAGCATACGCGCAGGACGCTAAAGGTGATCCGGCGTTCTTTTTGAAAAGGCAGTTGTTCTGGTTATTGGTGGGCACGGCGATGTGCATCGTCGCTGCGGTAGTGGATTACCGAAAAATAGAGCGGTATCGCTGGTGGATATATGGCATCGCAATCGTTCTGCTTCTTTTGTGTTTTGCGCCGGGAGTTGGGAAAAAAATCAATGGAGCAAGGAGATGGATTGGGATTGCCGGACAGACTGCGCAGCCATCGGAAATCGCAAAGCTCGCCGCGATCATCATGCTTGCGTGGTGGTATTCGCGGAAGGAGATGCTGGCAAAAAACGTGAAGCTCGCACGGGCTAAAGAATTCAAAGCAGGCTTCCTGCTCCCGCTTGGAATCGTGATGGGGCTTATCGTGTTGATCGCGCCCGAAGTGGATTTGGGAACATCCTGCCTTATTGGCGGCACGGCGCTTGTGATGATGTTCGTTGCTGGTGCGCGAGTCTGGCACATTGCTGGTGTCGCAGCGCTCGGAATCAGTGCTCTTGCCTTGATCATTAAACTAATGCCAGAGCGCACAGGCCGCTTCCTCGCATTTCTCGATCCGAAGAAATACCCGACCGATGCTTACCAACAATTACAGGGCTTAATTGCGTTTTCATCCGGCGGTGTGGACGGGCGCGGCCTTGGCGAAGGGATGCAGAAATACTCCTTCCTGCCATACGCTCACACAGACTTTATTTTTCCGATGGTGGGCGAGGAGCTTGGTCTTTACTGGTCGCTTCTGGTGGTCATCGCGTTTCTCGCCATTCTGCTTACCGGCACCGTGGTCGCGATGAAGTCGAGCGACCACTTTGGAAAGCTGCTCGGCTTTGGGATTGTGACGCTTCTGGCGATGCAGGCAGCGCTGAACATGGGTGTCACAACGATGCTCCTGCCAAACAAGGGATTGCCGCTTCCATTCATCAGCTATGGCGGATCCAATCTCGCGTTCTGTCTCGCGGGCGTGGGCATTCTCATCAGCATCTACCGCAGTGGCTACGGAGAGGCCCACGATCCAATGGGAGTGCAGCTCCGTGCCAAGATTCTCATGCGTCCTTCGCCGCGCATGTAGCGATTTTTTCAACCCGTATCATCCTATGAAACAACACGCAAAAACCGCAGGAGTGGTCAACACCACGCCCGAAACAAAAGCCATGCAAATGCGCCTAGCTATTCAATGGTGGGCGTTGCGAACATCACGACTGAAAGGCGTTCCATTCGAGAACCCTGTCGCAAAAATCCCACAAGCAGAATCGCCATCCGCGCCGGAAGGACCGCAAGGCCAGACGATCTAAGCCTGATGGATGGACTCCTGCATCATTTGAAAAGCACGGCGGCGCATACTCCATGCGGCGGCGTATTTTCTGCGATTTTGGAGGCTCGGCGGCTATGAACTTCGTCATCGCAGCAGGTGGCACGGGCGGCCATTTGTTTCCGGGTATTGCAGTCGGCGAGGTTCTCGTCGGGCGAGGGCATCAAGTAATGCTGCTCATTTCGGAAAAAGAAATTGATGCGACTGCAACGCGGGACTGTAAAGGATTCCGAATCGAGAAAGTCGCGGGCGAGGGACTGCAATCGAAGTCTCCTGTCGCGCTGCTTCGTTTCTGGTTGAAGCTGAGTGCGGCGAAGAAGCGTTGCGCTGCGCTCTACGAGGACTGGAAACCAGCCGCTGTTTTGGGAATGGGTGGATTCACTTGCTTTGCACCGATTGTCGTCGGGAAAAAGCGTGGTTTGCCGACTTTCGTACACGAATCGAACGCAATTCCAGGACGCGCAAATCGTTGGAATGCGAAGCACGTCACACGTGTGCTGCTCGGCTTTGAGGATTGCCGCCGCCATTTTCCCAAAGCGCGATGCGAGGTCGTCGGCACGCCGATTCGCTCGGCTTTGCGTCAGCCCGTCGAGCGTTCAGCGGCTCGCGCCGCTTTCGGGCTTGCGCCCGAAAAGAGCACACTGCTTGTGATGGGCGGAAGTCAGGGCGCGAGTGGGATCAATAAACGTGTCGTCGATGCACTGCCGAAGCTCGCTGGACGTGTGCAGGCGATTCATCTCACGGGGAAATCTGACGAAGCTGCGACGCGCGACGCATACGCTGCGGCTGGGGTAAAGGCGCACGTCGCGGCATTTCACCACGCGATGCAGGAAGCATACGCCGCTGCTGACATCGCCATCGCACGCAGTGGCGCGGCGAGTCTCACGGAGCTATCGCATTTCGGCCTGCCGTCGGTGCTGATTCCGTTTCCATTTGCCGCCGAAGATCACCAGACGGCCAACGCGCAAATTTTCGCCCGCGCCGGAGCCGGTGTGATGATGAAAGAAAGCGAAGTCACGGGCGATTCGCTCGCTGGAAAAATCAACACGATGCTCGACGCGCCGCAGAGCCTTTCCGCGATGTCGCAGGCCGCACGGGCACTAGCTTCCGGTGATGCTGCAGAACGCGTTGCGGATGTCATGTTGAACACTAGCTACTCGACTCCGAATCAGGCATGAAAACTACTTTTCTTCTCATCATCACCCTTTTCACTGCTGGCGCGACTACAGCCTATGCGGAACAGATTTCCATATCTGATTACACTTTGCGGACGGTGAGTGGAACGGTGTGGGGCTGGTTGGCTTTGGTATGCGGAACTTGGATTCTCACGACTTGGATGAAATGCCGCGCGACAAAAAAGAAAGGCGGTGAGAATTGAACGGCTCGCAACTCGCACAGTTTCTGACGGGCGGCGGCAGGCGCATCCATCTCATCGGCGTGGCGGGATCGGGTATGAGCGGGATTGCGGGTTTGTGCATTTCGCTCGGGCATCGCGTCAGCGGGAGTGACAAGGCGACGACTGTGGAAACGTATCGGCTGCAATCGGTCGGTCTGGATTTTTCGACGCCTGCAAATCCCGAAAAAGTGCGCGATGCGGAGTTGGTGATTTTTTCCTCCGCTATCAAAGCGGCGCACCCTGACTTCGATGCAGCGAAGCGGCTCGGCCTGCCGATGGTGCGTCGGGCGGATGCGCTTGCGGCAATCATGCGGTTGAAAAAAGGCGTCGTCATTGCCGGGATGCACGGGAAGACGACGACCAGCTCAATGGCTGCGCACGTCCTGCGCGTTGGCGGGTTGAATCCATCACACTACGTCGGCGCGGAGATTCCTATTCTCGGCGTGAATGCGCTTTGGGATGTCGATGGCGATTGGTTCGTTGCGGAGGCGGATGAGAGCGATGGCACGATTATCGGCTACCATCCCGAGCACGCGGTCATTTTGAATATCGAGGAAGAGCATCTTGATTTTTATCCCGATCTTGCGGCGATTGAGGCGGCGTTCACGCAGCTTCTCGCAAACACGAAGGGAAAAGTTTTCTACTGTGCCGATGACCCGAATGCGACCCGGCTAGTCACCACCAAACACCACCAGCCGATCGCATTCGGGGAGTCGTGCGCAGCGCTTTACCGGTTTGAGGCGGTGCATACGAAGGACTTTCAGTCGCACTTCGTAGCGATGCGCGGCGGCGAGCCGCTCGGAGCTGTGACGCTAAATGTTCCGGGCCGACACAATATCAGCAATGCAACCGCCGTCATCGCGCTTGCCACGGAGCTTGGCGTTCCGTTTCCAAAAATTGCCGAGGCGCTGGAATCGTTCCGAGGCGCGAAACGGCGTTTCGAGATCAAGTATCGCAGCGAGCGTTTCATGCTGGTGGATGATTACGGGCACCATCCCACGGAAATTCGCGCGACACTTGGCAGCGCACGCCAGACCGGGCGGAAGCGCATCATTACAATGTTCCAGCCGCATCGCTATACGCGCACGCAGGCACTGAAGGAAGAATTCGGGCGCGCGTTTGAGGATGCGGATGTGGTCGTGGTGGCGGATATTTATCCCGCGAGCGAACAGCCGATTCCCGGCGTGAGCGGACAGACTATCGTGGATGCAATCGCGCAGCAGACTGGGCAGGAAGGATGCTCATTTCAGCCGCGTCGCGAGCAGATCACTTTCGACGTGGGTCGCATTCTGGAGCCGGGCGATTTGGTGATTTCTCTCGGTGCTGGAAACATCCACGAGCAAGGCGCTGCCTTGGCAAAGGATGTGGCGACGCTGGACTCGTTGCTTGGCGTAATGGGGCAGGGGACGATCAAGCTCTACGAGCCGCTGGCAAAGCATACGACGATGCGCATCGGTGGTCCTGCGCAGTTTTGGGCGGAGCCGGAGACTGAGGAAGGTTTTGCACGGCTGGTGCAGTTTTGTTCGGAGCAAAATATCCCGCTTTTTGTGATGGGGCGCGGCTCGAATCTGCTCATTCGCGATGGCGGAATTCGCGGCGTGGTGGCGCATCTTGCGCGTGGTGAATTCAAGCGTCTCGAAGTGCATGGTGGATTTATTTCCGCAGGCGTCGGCGTGAAGCAGCGGGAGCTGGCAATCGCGGCGCGTGATGCGCAGCTCGGTGGTTTCGAGTGGTTCGAGGGTATACCCGGAAATGTAGGCGGTGCTCTTCGGATGAATGCCGGAGCAATGGGTGGAGAGACTTTCAAGCAAGTGGTGAGCGTGCGTTTTGTGGACTCGATGGGAGAGTTTCACACAAAGACTCCGGCTGAAATGGAAGTGCATTATCGCGATGTCACGACGCTGGCGCGGAACTACGCAGTGAGCGCAATTTTTCGCGGCATGCCAGCTCCTGCCGAAGAGATTTCCCGCAAGCTGGAGGAGAGCCAGCAGAAGCGGCGGACATCGCAGCCACGCGAATCCAGCGCTGGGTGCATTTTCAAAAACCCCGGTCCTGTGCCAGCGGGGAAGTTAATTGATGAGCTGGGCTTGAAAGGCTCGCGCGTCGGCGGAGCGAAGGTTTCCGAAGTGCATGGAAACTTCATCGTCAACGATGGCAATGCGACGGCTGCGGACGTGCTCGGCTTGATCGAACTCGTAAAAGAAAAAGCCCGAACTACTCGCGGAATCGAATTGCACACCGAGGTGCAGATCGTCGGCGAGGAGAAAGGAATTCACGGATGAAAAATACTCGTATGCCGCTTAATCTCACCGGACGCAAAATCGCTGTGCTGATGGGAGGTCCAGGCTCGGAGCGACTGGTTTCTCTGAAATCCGGCGAGGGCGTTGTCGGTGCACTGGAATCGCTGGGAGCTATTGTATTTCCGGTCGTGGTGGACGATGCAAACTTCACGCTGCCCGATGGAGTCGAGCTGGCCTTCAACGTCATCCACGGCACGTTTGGTGAGGACGGACAGGTGCAGCGGGAACTTGAGCGGCGCGGCATTTCATACACGGGCGAAGGCGTTCGCGGCAGTGAACTCGCGATTGATAAAATCGCGACTAAACAGCGCTTGATCGAGCGTGGCGTTTCCACGGCGAAATTTGAGATTATTAAAAACGGTGCGCGTCCGACGCTGGCGCCGCCTTTTGTTCTCAAGGCACCAAAAGAGGGAAGCAGCGTGGGCATCTACATCGTGAAGAATGCAGCGGAGCTGGATTCATCGCTCGCTGCTGCGTGGAAATTCGGAAACGAATTGCTGGTGGAGCAATTCATCGCGGGGCGTGAGCTTACCGTTGGCATCGTGGGCGACATTGCGTTGCCGGTGATCGAGATCGTGGCGAAGAAAGATTTTTACAACTTCGAGAACAAATACACTTGGCTGAACCCAAACGCTGCGGGTGCCGATCATTTTTGCCCCGCGCCGATTTCTCCCGAACTTACTGCGTTGGTGCAGCGCACGGGAATCGCCGCGCATCGTGCGCTCGATCTTGAAGTTTATAGCAGAGTGGACATTCTCCTCACCGATGCGGGTGAGCCGTTTGTGCTCGAGGTGAATACGATTCCGGGGATGACTCCATCGTCGCTTTTGCCCGAGGCCGCCGCCGCCATCGGCATTGGCTACGCAGAGCTTTGCCGCCGCATCGCCGAACTTTCTTTAGACCGATCCAAGTAACCAAGAAACCATGAGCCGCCGCCGAACACAAAACACTCGAATGACGCCAGCCCGCCAGCGCAGAGGGGCACTGTATGCAGAAGTGAACGCGCGTGGTGGACGCGAGCGATGGTCGCGTTTCGGTAAGTGGGTTGGGTTGCTGCTGCGCTGCACGATTATGGCGGGGGCTATCTGCGGAATTTATTATGGTGCTACGGCGGGATTCAAATCGCTGTTTTGGGAAAACCCCGATTATGCGCTCAAGGATGTTTCCGTAAAAATGGAAGGCTCCTCGCTCACGCGCGATCAGGTGATTGCTGCGGCAGGTCTGCAGTTTGGAAAAAACATTCTTTCTTACAGCCTGCCCCAAATGAAGGACGCGCTGAACAAACTGCCGCAGGTCGAGTTCGCGGAGATTCGGAGGTATCTTCCGAACCGCTTGGAAATCCGGATCAAAGAGCGCAAGCCAGTGGCTTGGGTCACTGCGAATGTGACAGACGATTTTCGGACCAACCCTAAAAGCTATCTCGTGGACAGTCAGGGAGCTTGGTTTCGCCCAAAGAAAATCATCCACGAATTTGAAACACTGCCGGTGATTGCTGGAGTAATTACGGAAAATTTGCAACCACGGCAGGCGATTCGTAGCGAGGAGTTGATGGTCGCTATTGAGCTGATCGAGAAGAATACCAAGTCGCCGCGCTTTCAGGCCCGTACGCTCGATATTTCCAAGGGTTACTGCATTATTGTGAAAGGGCAGGATGGAATGGAAATCACGTTTGGGCTTGCCGATATTGATGCGCAGCTTGTGCGTCTCGATAAAGTGCGGGAAGCGGAGCGGGCGCTCTCGCAGCAAGTGGCAGCTGTCAATTTAATCCCCTCGCGAAACGTCCCGATTCGCTGGGTGCCACCATTGCCGCCGGAGGATGCAGATTTCCCGCCGAAGCCGGTCGAGCCTGTGAAGCCGACGACGAAGGAAATCAAAACGAAGTCGGTGCCGAAAAAACCAGAACCGAAAAAAGAGCCGAAGAAATCGAATCCCGATAACGGACTCTATAAACCATTTTTGATGCGCGCATAATGGCACGGGAAGAAATAGTCGTAGGAATGGAAATCGGCACATCGAAGGTGTGTGTCGTTGTTGGCGAAATAAAAGCTGACCGCAGCATCAAGATTGTTGGTGTGGGCGAGGCTGCATCGCGTGGTGTGC
This sequence comes from Verrucomicrobiaceae bacterium, assembly GCA_031372675.1. Lineage (GTDB taxonomy): Bacteria > Verrucomicrobiota > Verrucomicrobiia > Chthoniobacterales > Chthoniobacteraceae > SXWH01. The sequence continues at coordinate 7,794 of JANMLS010000218.1, read as the reverse complement.
GCAAGGGCGAGATTGTGGATTTCGAGATTTGTGGAAAGTGCATCCGCGAAGCGATTGTGGAGGCAGAGGAAAAGAGCGATGTGCTGATCAAAAATATCTACCTCGGAGTGACGGGTGCGCACATGGAGAGCTTCAATAGTCGCGGAGTTCACTCGGTGCCGGAGGAACGTGACGAGATTGCAGCAGAGGATGTGGAGGCTGTGCAGGAGAAGGCGCGCGACATCTCGGTGTCGTCGCAAAACAGCTTTTTACACACGATTCTCCAGCATTATTATGTGGATGGAAACGAGGGCGTCATCAATCCCATCGGCATGTGTGGTCGAACGCTGGAGGCTGATTTTCACATCGTCCACGGCGTTGCCAGCCGGATAAAAAACATCATCCGCTGCGTGACTCAGCTCGATTTGCAAGTCGAGGACATCGTCTTTAATCCCTACGCGGCGGCGCAGGTCGTCCTTGATCCACAGCATAAAACGACTGGAGCGCTGATGATCGATATGGGCGGCGGCACGACTGGCTACATGGCCTACGTGGATGGAGCTGCAAAGCATAGCGGCGTGCTTGGGCTTGGCGGCGATCACATCACCAATGATCTATCCATCGGACTGAGAATCCCGATGGCGAAAGCAGAGAAACTCAAGATCGAGCACGGATGCGCCACGCTCGGAAACTCCAGTGCTGGGGATATAATTTCGCTCCGCGATGAACATGGATTTGCAGGGCGCGACATCGAGCGCGAGACGCTGAACACGATCATCCATCTGCGTGCGCGTGAGACGCTGGAGCTTCTGAAAAAGCGCTTGATGGATGAAAACGTCTTCGATCTTCTCGGATCGGGAATCGTGTTGACCGGCGGCAGTTCCATGTTGCGCGGGGTGAGAAATCTTGCTGAGGAAATTTTTGAGTTGCCGGTGCAGCTTACGCGCCCGGCGAATCTCGCGGGCAATGTCTCCGCTTTTGAAAACCCGAAGTACTCCACCGCCATCGGACTTGTGAAATGGGCGCAGGCGACCTTCGAGTTGGAAAACAGGGGTTTCTTTGGCCGGATTCGCGACTGGCTGATTTCAGGCCGGAAATAGCGCGCATTTTTTATGATCGAACTTTCAAGAACTCCGAAAACACGGCGGCCAAACATCCGAATTGCCGGGCTTGGGCGTTCGGGCTGCATCGTTCTGGAGTCGCTGATGGAAGGGCATCTGGAAGGCGCGAGCTTTGTTGCGATGAATACGGATGCGGCACTGCTCGCGGCATCCAGCGCGAGGGAGAAATTGCAGCTCGGCAGCAATGGCAATGGTGCCGGTGGCGATCCCGATACCGGTTACGCGGCGGCGGAGGAATCGGCGGAGATTTTGCGCGAGTCGTTCAAAGATGCAGAGCTACTTCTGCTTTGTGCCGGACTTGGCGGTGGGACGGGAAGCGGCGCGGCTTCATTGATTGCCAGCATCGCCCGCGATTGCGGAGCGACGGTGGTTGCGCTTGTCACCATGCCTTTTACTTTCGAGGGGAAAAGACGACGCGAGCAGGCGGAAGCAGCAATCGAAGAGTTATCGCGCCACGCGCAGATCGTTTTGTGTTTTGAAAATGATCGCATGTCGGAGCTTGCTGAGGATGGAGCCTCAGCGCATCAGGCTTTTGCTTCTGCGGATGTGGTTTTGTGCGATGCGATTCGTGCGATTGTCTCGATGGTAAATAGCAATGGGCTTTTGCACACAGGGCTGGACGAGCTTGCAAACGCGCTGCGCCGTGCGGACAGCAGATGTCTTTTCGGACATGGCGTGAGTGATTCCGCAGAACGTGCAGTGGATGCGGTCGAGGCTGCGCTGAAAAGCCCGCTGATGGAGCGTGGGCGGATGCTCGCGGAAGCAGGCGACATCGTCGTGCATGTCTCCGCAGGGTCGGATTTCACACTCGCTGAACTCGGCCTCGTCATGGAGCAAGTGGAGCGACACATCAATGATCACGCACGGCTTCACCTCGGCGTCAGCCACGACGAGCGGCTTGGCGCGAGGCTCTCCGTCACGATCATTTCTGCGACGGGAAGCGATGAACCTGTTCAAAAAGCAGTTCGCAAAACTCCGCAGCCCGCAGTCATGCCTGCGGTTCGCGAGCCAGCTCCACGAAAGGATGCGCAATCAGCGGTGTCGCTTTTTGGTGGGGCCGGGGAGAGCGTCGCTGGCGATGATTTGGAAATGCAGGCGACGGCAAAAAAAGCAAAAGCCGAGCAGATGCAGCTAGAGCCTGTGAGCCGCGGGCGATTTGAAAAAAGCGAGCCGACTATTGCGGACGGCCAGGATTTGGACATCCCCACATTTTTGCGAAAAGGACTGCGGCTGAAGTAAGCGCCGCGATTACTTCCCAGCGCGCAGCGGATACATCTCGCGAGCAAGCGCACGGCTTGCCTCGATCATTTCGGGATATGGCGAGTCGGCAATATCCACGAAGCCGATTTGGAAATTCTCCTCGTCCAAAACGCGCCCCGTCGTCGGTTGGTCGCGGTATTCAAACCAGTGGCAGCCCACAAACTGCGGATCGCGTAGCGCGGTCTGCACATACTTGGTGTATGCGGCTGCGCGGGCGGCTTGGTTTTCCACCGGCCTGAGTCCTCCGTGAAACATGCCGCGGTCTGTGGCGCCGTAGTGAAATTCGCCGACGATGAGCGGCACATCTGCGCCGCCCTCGAATTTGAAATCCGCGAGATCTTTGTAGTAGAGATTGAAGCTCACCACATCGCAGAACTTTGCAGCCGCCGCTTGCGAAAGAGGATTATCCCACGCGAAGCGGCTGCCGAGATAGAGATGATTTGGCGCGACCTCTTTGATCACCTCTTTCGCACCTCGGAAATACTCCTCTGCAATGCGCGTGTAGAAGGCCGTGAGATCGGGCCGCGCTTTTTTATACTCCGGCGCTTTCGTGCTGGCGGCCAGTGCGTCCCAAGAGGTGTGTGAAGTGCCCCACGCGGTATTTAGATTTGCGATGTCGTCGTATTTTTTGCGCAGCATTTCGATGAACTCGATTTTTGCCGGCTGTGTAGCAGGCGACATCAGCGCACCGAGCGCGAGTGAGGTGTCATCGCCCCACGAGAGTTCATTGTCGCAAAAAAAGCCGAGGCACCACGGATCGACTGCGCTCTTGTCGCGCTTGGCTTCCATTTGCTTGCGTAGCGCTTTGCGGAAGCTGGGGTCGAATGGATCGGGAAATTTCCCCCAGTAGCCTTCGCTGCCCGCAATCGAGCGAGTTCCCCACGAGCCGATGGAGTCGCTGTAAGGTGTCCGGCGCAGATCGCGCACGCCCGCGTCGCTCCACATGCCGAGTGTGTTCAGCCCCCAGCTCCGCATCCGGCGCTGGATGTGTTCTGCATTCACCGTTCGCCAATCCGGGCCGTACTTGCGCGAGAGGTTCGCGCTGGCAAACGAGAACGCGCTCACTTTGCGCCCTGCAAAGTGACCTTTCAGCACATACGGCTTTGAAACAAATTCGGCGAACTCAGGCTTTGCGGCGGGAAAGTCCGCGAAAAAATGCTCGCGCTCTCCGGTTGCAGTCGGGACGCCGAGGCCCACGGAGTCTATGCCGTTTGAGAAAAACAGGCGTCCTTCTGGGTCTACCAGCCACCATTTTCCATTGTGCTTTTCTGTGCGGAAAAAGCCCGTCGCTTTGAGCTGCGGGCCATCCTTCCAAGCACCGTATTGGCTCCACGACGCTGGCTCCGGCTTTGCTGCGAGGTCTTTTTTTTCCTCATCGAGACGTGTGCGCATGTCGTCTAGCGAGCGAGTTTTCCCCGGCCAGTCGCGGTGCAGATATTGGCCGAAAGTGTCTATGAACGGGAAATACGGCTTGGCGTCGTTTGTGAATGCTGTCGGCGCGGTATAGCTGCCGTCCGCCCGCAGTTTCATGATCTCGAATGTGAACTCTGCTTTTGGCTTCGAGACAAAAACGAGCACCTCCGCGATGCGGGACGGGTTCACCGTATTCGGGCCACCATTCGCTAAGGGAGTTCCGCGCATCCCGAAAATTTTCCCGTCGAGCGTGTCTCTCCTCGTGCGCCAAAGCGGGACTTTCACCGTGCCCGTCTTCCCCGGTGCGATGTCCAGATTGCCGCTCACGCTGCCTTCCTTGCCATTCGATCCCGCATTGTCCACGCGGCATCCGATTTTCAAATCTTTCGCCCCGGTGTTTTTGATCGCGATCTCGACGTGACCAAAGCTCGATAAATCCCAGCCTCCATCCGGCGCAACAATCGTCACGCCGGGCCACTGATGCTTGAGTCCCGTCTGCACGCGCACAGCGCCGGAGTCCGTGCGAGAGATTGTCGAGTCCGTCGTCTGGACATTTGCCAGTGAGAGTTCCAGCGGCGCAGCAAGCGCGGCGGCGGTAAGGATGGACGATAGAAAAACTGCAAAGACGAAGAGACGAATGGATTTCACGCTCAACATTATACAAGTGCGGCGATGCCACTCAATTCATGTAATTATACCGAAAGCTGCGAATCAAACTCCGTTGACAGCTCGGAAGACTTCGGAAACTACGACATCCGCTTTCTACGCACGCCTAGCAATGCGAGGCCGCCGAGCAGGAGAGCAGTGCTTCCCGGTTCGGGAACGGCGATGAGCACCACGTCGTTTCCATCGCCGCCGACGTAGCTGATGTTGAACACCGTCGAGCCGACTTGTGCGCCTTGATTCAATCCGTTGAAAGTGCCCACGACGGCATCATTGCTGTCATTTGCGATGATGATGAAATTGTCGCCCATACCGGGGATGTAGCCGCCGAAAAGGTTCACATCGAGATTGCCTGCGAGCGTCACATTTCCGGTGACGTTCATTTGATCAAACGCGCCTGCGAGGAATCCCTCCGCATCTACGAAAAACGTGCCGCCTGCCTGAATCTCAAGGATGCCATTGACCAGCAGCGTGCCCGTGGCGTCGCCGCTTGTGCCGGGAGCGAGGCGTCCGCCGCTTGCGATGGTGAGGATTCCCAGCCCGACTGTGCCCGAAGTATTGCCGGAGACGGTGCCGTTATTTCTGGCGGTGATGGTCGTAATTTGTGCGCCTGTGAGTGCGCCGGAAATTTCCAGCCTGCCGCCATCAACGATGATCTGCTCCGTCAAAGTATTCGCCGCAGCCGGGAAAAAGACGGTGCCCGGTCCGGTGATGGCGAGGCCATCGCTCACGCCAAGCGTCCCGCCGGAACCGCCATTTGTGGAAAGATTAAATCCCCCTGCAAAAATGAGGTCCGTGTTCGCCGTGATTTTGTGGAGGTAAGTCGAACTCGCCGCGATGAACAGACCGCTGGCGCCCTGGAAAGTGATCGGTTTGCCGTTGAAAACACCGCCTTCTGGAAATTGCCCCGCGCCCAGCGAAAGACCGATGGGCGTGGTTAGCGGCGCATCGGGATTGTCGAGGGTGCCTGCGTTAAACTGGAGCTGGCTGGTGCCGAGATCGTCCACATCGTGAATGATCACTCGTCCGCCATTTGCCGGGGAAGTTCCCGCGAGTCCGATTCGCAGACCGATGTAGTTATTTGCGCCAGTAAGCTCCAGCGTGCCATCGCCCACTTTCACCAGCCGCCCTGTGCCAGTCATGCTCAACGGCCCGGAGAGGACGAGGTCGCTCGCAGCGTCGCTGTCCGCCACGGTGACAAAGCGATTGAGCGAAGAAGTCGTCGCGCCGAAATTGATCCCGGCGCTGATGGTTGCAGCGCCCGTGGTGTAGGTCGTGGTAATCGGCCCGCTGAGTTGGATGGGCTGCGTGGCCATCACGAGTGCCGCTTTTTCGAGCGTGAGCGCGGAGATTTGCGCCGACGCGAGATTGGTAAATGAAATGCTCCCCGCGTCTATGAGCGTGATTGCGCCGAGGTTCGCCGCGCCTGCGATTGCAAGCGTGGTCGAAGGGGCGACCTTGATTTTTCCAGTGCCGGAAATCGGGCGACTGGGATTGAGCGTCACGCTCCCCGTCGTCTCAAAAATGCCCGTGCTGGCAAGGATGAGCGGCGCAGTGGATGCACCAAGCTGCCCGTCTGCGCTGACTGAAAGCGTGCCGCCGCTCACGGTGGTCGCGCCTGTGTATGTGTTCGCGGAGGCGAGCACGAGTCTCCCGGCTCCGCTTTTTGTCAGCGAAGTGGAACCGCTGATTGCGCCGCCTACGAAGGTGTAGTCGCCGCTCGTGTTGGTGACTCTCACGCTGCGCGGAGAGACGCTCGCAGGCGCAATCGTGACTGTCTGCTGAGTCAGTCCAGCATCGTCAAAAACCACGTTGTCGTCTGCTTGAAAGGTCGCGCTCGCGGTGCCGTCATTCCAGTTTGCGGCGAGCAAATCCCAGTCGCCGGTCGTCGGCATCCAAGTGAGCGTGCGGGCCGCCGCCACCAAGGTCGCTGTGAGGCGGAAATTATCCACGGCCATCGCGTTATCGCTGGATGTGTTGTCCGCATCCTCCCAGCGGAGAAACGCCGTCTGCCCCACGGTGAGTTCAGCACCCAGCGTGTAAAGACCGCCGATGTCGGCGATTCGGTTTGCAGCGGCATTACCATCGAGCGCGGTGCCGCTGGCGTTTGAAATGATAGGGCTGGAAAAATTAAAACCACCGCCGAGCGGCGTGAAGGTAAGACCATCGAGGCTGAACGACAGCACCATTTGGTTGACCACGGAGGCCGATCCTCCGACGCGCCATTGCTCGCCATCAAAAAGTATGTTCAGCGCACTGATGTTTTGGCCGGTGTTATTAGTAAATCGGAACTCGGTATTGCGCTGTGTGCTGGCGCTGGCGAGCGAGCCAAGGGCGCGATCCGTGACCGCATTGATCCCCGCGACGCCAAAATTGTAGTTATTGCCGGCAGTTCCGCTTCCAGTTCCAGCAAGCAATGTCGTTCCGCTAATCGAGCTAGTCCCGGTGCCCACAAACCATCCCGGAATCACGGTGGTAGTTGTTCCAGTCGCCGTGAGTAAATCGAAGTTTTGCGTGTAAGTCGCACCAGTGAGCGAAAACTGCCCGTATGCACTGGTGCTGATTGTGACGAAGGCTGCTGCTGCAATCGAGCAACCGGAAAACAGACCTCTGCGATGAATTGTGGCTTTCATAGTTTTGGTATTAAACGACCAATCCCGTGTGCGAAATTTTCATCGCACACGGGGATTGGATTTTCTCCGGAATGATGACTTGCGGCCTTTAGCGGCGGCGGCGGCGCATGAGCGCGACAACGCCCAAGCCCGCGAGCATCGCGGTGGATGGCTCGGGGACAGCGACGATGTTTACGAAGCTATCAGAACCGCCCGCGTATTCGCCGATGAAGTTAGAACCACCCGTGGCGTCATTGTAGCTGATCTGCCAATCGTTGAGGCCGCTGGTGAAGATTTCGTCGTCATCGAGCTGATTAAGGCCGAGGGTGAAGAGGCCGTTGTTCCAAGTGCCGGTGTAGTTGATCAGCGAAAAGGTGGTGCCCAAGGCGAAGGGTGCGTCGGTAACGGCAAAGTCGTTTAGCGTGAGGGCGACAGCGCCAGTGAGGCTGAGGTCGCCTGTCACTTTCATCAGGTCTGCGCCGGAAGCGACGGCAACGCTGGAATCCAGCTCGAAGGCAAACGTGGAGCCAGTGGCGAAGCTGAGGTTACCGGAGCCAAGCGTCTCGATCGATGTGCCGGGAGCAAGCACACCAGAGACACTGAGAGTGCCACCCACAGCACCAGTGCCGCCTAGCGTGCCGGTGGAAGCAACAGTCACGGCGCTAGAACCGCTCAGAGAGCCATTCACGAAGAGCGTGCCCGCGTTGACGTTGGTAGGTCCTGTGTAGGTGTTTGTATTACTCAAT
>JANMLS010000198.1:0-10954 GCA_031372675.1 Verrucomicrobiaceae bacterium | reverse complement strand
GGCCTTCGATTGCAAATCCCGACTGCCCGCCGCGAACGATGATTGCGGATTTACGCAGGTCTTCGGGTACAAGGCCGTCCGGGTTTGCCTGACGCTGGTCCCAGTGAATCAGCGTGAAGACACCGCACCGAGGACCGCTCGCCGCGATGCTTTGCAGGCGCTTCACGGACGCCTCGCTGAAGCCCGCAGGGAAATCTGCGACGACGAGAAACTGATATTTTTCCGCAACAACTCCCGCGTGCGCGTTGTATTCGCTGATGGTCGCAAATTCATCGCGCAGGTACATCTGGATGACTTTCTCGATGTGCTCATTGATCTCGGTGAGCCGGTCTTCGATCTGGTCGGGCTGCGTCCAAATGCGGCGGTTGATTACCGATTCCTCGTGGTCCGCGATGTGCATGATTCCCGCGAAGTTTTGCCCAAGCCCGACCGGGTCCAAAATCGTGAACGCAATCTTCCCCGGCGGCAGAGTGGAGAGCAGGCGGAGGATGATGTTATTCAAAGCGCCCATGAGCGCCGCACCGCCGCTCTCACGGGATTCAAAAATGATCGAACCCCGCGCAGGAAGCGCGAGACATGCGGGAATGTGCAACTGCGCCGGACCCGGCAGCGCGAGCTGTGTGGGGAGTCCGCCCGCGAGCACTTTGAGGTCAGTTTCCAGACGGCCAAATTTTACAAAAGGAGTGAACTCCAACGAAGGCTGCCAGCTATCCACGTAGCGTTCATTCCACGCTGGGAAATGCTGGGAAGTCACCGAAGAGATGGCATCTACTTGGCGGTAAAGCGGCTCGATTATTTTTCGCCATGCCTCGTTGAAAACATCCCATTCCTCCGTGTCGCGGGAGCGCATGGCTTCCAGCTCGGCTGTCTGTTCGGTTTTCAGTTCTGCGCGCTTGGAATCCGCTTCGGCGTTGATTTCGGAGAGCTTGGTGTCGCGCACTGCTTCCACGGCTTCAAAGCGGGGCTTCATCAGTGCTTTGTTTTTTCCCAGTGCGCGGGGCGCTTGCTCCGAATACTTCTCCGCTCCCTCTGTCTCGAAGTCGGTTTGGATGTTTGCGGCTTTGCTCCACCGCGATTCGATGGATGCCTTCGTCGCTTCCAGTTCTTCTTCAGCACGCTTGCGCTCGGAGGCGTGAAATCCCGTCGCGGAAGCCGCAGATGCGTCGTGGGAAAGTGCGGCATTTTTTAGCGCGTCGGCAATCGTCTGTGCCGTGGGCGCGGCTTGTTTTCTGCCTTTCGCGTGAAGCGCAAGTATCGCGGCAAGCAGTAATCCGCCGCCGATGATGCAAGGCAGCGTCCCGCCGGGACGTAGCATGGTTGCTGCGGCACCGGTGCCAAATGCGATGATCGGAATGATGAGCGCTGGATGCAGCGCGGCAAAAAACTTTGGCAGCGAGAAAGTGCGGAACTCACGAATCGCGTCGTTTGCCGCCGCGAGGTGCTGCGTCATTTCTGCAAGCAGGACGGGATGGCTTTTGCGCTGGGTTTCCTCCGACTTTCCCGCAGGCGCGAGCATTTTTCCAAACACGCCGTATCCCGAAAAACACTGCGCGGCACGACGGCGCAGGCCGGTGAGAAGCCCGCGTTGCTCATCCAGCCGTGAGGCAAATTCGGCGAAGTCCGCATCGGCTTGTTGCAGCCCTGCGCTCATCCGCTTTTCCGCTCCGAGTTTCTCCATCTGAAGACGCCCGACGATGCTTCCGCGTGCGGCTCTTGCGCGTTCGGGTAGCGTCCTGGAAAGCGTGGAATGCGCACGCTCGATCCACGCCCTGCGGTGCTCGTAGTTGGCGCGAATGCGGCCGCCTTCCTGCGCGAATTCGTGCTCCACGGCAGCGATTGCCGTGGCGATGGATTTTTCGAGCGCAGCGCTGGCTTCGTGGTGCTTGCGGTTGAGCTGGTATCCGCGATTTCGCGCATCGCGAAGGAGTGCTTCTTCGCGTTTGGTGAAATCAGCCACGGTTCGCTTGAGTGCTCCTAGCAACTCAAGGCTGTGGCTTACTTGCAGGTCTATGGAATCATTCACAAGCGGTGTGGATTTTTTTGAGAATTTTGTCTATGTCGCCCATTGCTGCGAGCGCTTTGGCGATGTCCACGGGCAGGCTATCTATGTATCGCTCGCCAAACTCGACAGCCTTCGCGTCGCGCCAGTAGGCGCGGGTCGCATCCCACGCCGCAAGCAATTCCTTCACGGCTTCGTTCAAATTGCCTGCGCTTCCGGCGACGTTCATGGCTTGATTTCTCCTGCCGTCGGCAGCCGGATTTCGGAGTAGGCGTCGAGCGACTTGATGGAGTTTGTGATCTGCCAGATGCCTTTCGGAAGCTCCTGCTCCAGAAACTCGCGCAGACTGTTCAGACCCTTCGCCATTGGTTCGACCATGCTTTCGTAATTGCGGTCCCAGTGCTTGATCGCGCGGAGCTTTTCCTCGGCTTCGGTGACAAGTGCCTTCATTTTCACAACGATGGCCTTTTCCCTCGCGATGGAGTCGCGCCACGCGGAAAGTTTCGCATTAAAAAGCTCCTGCTCCGCCTGTTCGAGCTTCCGGTTTCGGATGCGGATTTGGTTTTCCCAATACTCCCGCTTTTCCTGCTCTAGCCAGCGTTTGGTGCGCCGGACTTCGTCAATCACCTCATCCACGGAGCGCTTTGCACGCGCTTGGAAAACGATGAGCGCAGAGCGCAGATTTTCCAGCGCGTCGGTATCCGTGATGCGGGCCTGCGAATCCATGCGCTATCGCTGGTCGAGATAGTCCTGCACGCGCTGCGCTTTTCGCAGGAGAAATGGAGTGTGCTTTTCGGATACCTCCATGAATTTGCGTAGCACCTTCATCGTGGTCACAAATTCCTCCGCAAACTTGATCTGCTCCTGATCCTGCCATGTTCCAGTGAGTGCGACGAATCGCGCGTGCAGCGCAGACGCACGAGTCTGCATGTCTTCGTTGAAACGCTTGAGTTCCGCCGCGAAGCGACGGACTTCCTCCGGGTCCATGATTGCCTGTGCCATTTTGGTTTTCTTGGTTTGGTGAGGGCTAAATACGGCAACGCAATCCAGCTAGAGGCTTAGGACTGGAAGCGAGGGGCGGATTTACTCCGGGCGCTCAAACAGCGGGTCCCACCGCTCCTGACCATTGAGGCTGGAGTTGTCGGAGAAGTTTTTGCAGGTCATTTGCTCGGTATGCGCATCGGCAAAGAGAACATTGAACATGTCGCGTTCGAGGTGTGTGCCGAAGCCTTCCGTGCCGCCAGCCGTGACTTTGGTGTTTTGCGTGGCATAGGCATCGCCCTGCCATTTGATGTTGTTGCCCTTCGCCGTCTTATCAACTGCGGGCGCGGCGAAAATGAGCTTCGAGGTCGGCACGGTCCAGCGGGACTTGAGGGTATCGAACAGCTTTTCATTGATGCCGTAGCTGATGGGGACATTGCCGCTTTCATCCTTCGGGCGCTCCGTGGTCACTTTATCAAAAGGGGAACGGTAAACCGCCCAGCCGTTGACATACTTGCGCTGCATCACCTTCGGCCAGGTGTCGTCGCCCGCGCTGAGGAGGGAGAACATCGAGTCGTCGCTGTCGTTGAGGTATTGGATGAATCCTTTGCCGAGCTGGTTGAGGTTATTCATGCAGCTCTGCGCCTTGGCCTTTTCCTGTGCCCTTGCAAAAATAGGGAGCGCAAAGCCGGCGAGAATGGCGATGATGGCGATGACTACGAGAAGCTCGATGAGGGTGAACGCATTGGGTCGTTTCATAATGCGCAAAATACGAACGGTATTCAGAAAAGCACGAGTCTTTTTCTAAATTCTCCGTAATTCGTCTTTCGGAAATGAACCGCGACGGGCGGAATCAGTTCGCAGCCGCACGCTCGATGAGCATCCGCTCGATTGCGCTTCGGAGAGCGAAGTTCAGCCCCACCAGAATCATGATGAGCGGGATTCCGAATGCGGCTTCCAAGGCAGAACCTAGAATCGGAACCCCTACTGTATGACCGAAAAAGCTGGTGACTAGCGCAGCGGGCAGGCCGCCCCATTTTAAGCGCAGCGAAAACCACGCGGTGAGTCGGTAGTGGAAGATGAACTCCAGCGGAATCAGCGCGGCGGTTTGGAGGAAAACAAGAAACGCCGTGCCGCTTGATGCGATGCCATTGAGCAGACTGGGAATACCAAAAATGAACGAGATTCCGAGAATAAGTCCGATTGGTCCGAGAGAATACAGCATCGCGCGTCGCTTGGCGCGAATGAGTGCAGTGAGACTCTGAGGAAGGATGTAGAGATCGCCAAATGTCTGGCCGCGTACTTCGAGCCGGAAGATGCGCGATGCGGCGAATGCGGTTTCAATCAGCGCGGTGAATAGAGAGAGGGTGAAAATAGTCCAGATGAGCAATTCCAAGCCACCCCAGCGGTCGGCTCTAAATTCGACGCATATCCAGATGGCGATGACGGCGTAGAAGAGGCTTTTGGCGAACATCACCCGAGTGCCGCCGTGGATGAAGTGGTAGTCTTTCCACGCAATCGCATCGGCTGAAACGCGGCCTGCGCGAGACGGTGCCGCGTGGTAGATGGGCGCTTGTTTTCTGCGCGGTGCTGCGGCTGGCGTGTCGGTGGCGAAGCGGTTGAAGGACGCCCATGCGAGCAGGAAGAAAACCAGCCCGGAGACGCAAAATGCCAGCGAGCTTTCGCGCCATGTCGCGGCACTCCAGTATATGCCGATGGCTTGGAAGAAGGAGCTTGCGCCCGAATAATCCTCCGCAGCCTCATCAAGTATCCAGAAATACAGCCACCCCAACGCGGCAGTGAGCACGGCTGCGTATGCGTTGTTCTTTGCCATCACAGATGCAAACAGCCCCAGATTTGCGGCGAAGAAAAGGAAGCTGCACAGCAGGAGATACGTGATGAGGATTTGCTCCCAAGTGACGCCGCCGAGCGTGACTGAGAGCAGCGCAAACGGGAGTTGCACCACGAGCAGCATGAGGCCGGTAAAGATGCGGCTCGTGCTTTTTCCAAAGAGGATCGCGAGTGCGCTGAGGTTCGTCATGCGCAGCAGGCTGAGGGTCTGTTCCTCTTTCTCCTCCGTGATTGCGGAGGCAAAGTAGCTCGTCGCAGCGACGATGATCATCAGCGCATTGTAGAATGCAAACGACGCGAAAAAATCCATGCCAGTCGCTCCGCTGAAGCTCCTGCTTCCGCGCGCCAGCAGCGTGATGAGGATGATGGTCGCCATGCCTGCACGCATCCACGAAAACGAAGCCGAGCGGACTTGCTCGCGGAGGGAGCGGATAAAGAGCGCGAGTATCCCGTGCATGAAGTTACTCCGCTGCGGCGGTGAGCGGGATGCGGGCGCGGATTGAGCGGAATAGCAGAATCGAAATGACGACATACGCCACGCTGCCCAAGAACAAAAATGTCTCCTCCGAGGAACGTCCCGCTTGGTCCGCAATCACTGCGAAGAGGATGTTCCACACAAAACCAATCGCAATCGTGGCGGGCACGGCTCCGCGCCGCATGATGAGCGATAGCAGGCAGGCCAGCAGCGGCACAGTGATGAGATGCAGCGCACCGTAGATGAATGCGAGGATGTCATTTTGATCGCTCGTTATATCCCGCAAAACATCATCCAGAGTTCCTGGCGCAATCATTACTCCAAGCAGCACAAAACAAAATCCGGGGATGAACGATGCGAGCAGCGCGAGGATTTTCTGCCGCACGATTTTTCCCAATGGCAGAGGGATGGTGATGAGCGACGAGAGCGTGAGCAAGCGGCGCTCGGTGCCGAAGAAGCTGGCCGCGCCAATCACCAGCTCCACGCCAAGTCCGACGCTGGCAAAAGCGATCATCATTTCTCCGATGTCGTCGGACTTCATGTAGCTGCTGTTGTATGCCATCAGGCAGGCGAAGCCGAAGATGAGAACCGCGTAGCCGATGAAGCGGATGATGAGGCCGCGCCGTCCGCCGTATTGAAACCAGAAGTCTTTCCACGCAATCGAGTTTGTGGCGGGGCGCGGAGCACGCAGAAGTTTCGCGCCTTTTTTCTGCTTCTTGCGGGTGGCTGTGCTCTCCGCAGTGCCGGAGCAGAAGCGGCCAAAAAGCGCCCACGCCAGCAGGAAGCATGATGTCCCGGCGACGCCGTTGAAAAGCCACGGACTTGCGGATGTTGGGAGAAATCCTCCTCCTGCCCCGAAGACCATCGTGGCGATTTGAAAGACCGGATTATTGCCGAGAAGGTATCCAAGAATTTCGGGCCACATTCCGGTAGGCGATGTGCCCATTCTGAACTCAAATGTGGCGAAGTAGGCAAATGGCGCACCCACGTAGAGAAGCGCTCCGATGAAGACGGTGAGCGCCACAGCCAGCCCGGTCTTCCGACAGACGACGGACATGAGCAGGCCGAGATTGCAGAGGAAAAAGAGCGTGCAAACGAGCACTGCGTAGCCGGACAAAATCTGCTCGCCCGATACGCCGCCGAGCGTCACGCAGAGCATGGAAAAGGGAATCTGCGAGACGATGAGAAGCAGCCCGCCGACAAAACGACTCAGCCCTTTTCCAAACAGAATCGCGACGGGGCTGAGGTTTGTCATGCGCAGCAGGCCGAGTGTGTCGTCCTCTTTTTCCTCGGTGATTGCGGAGCAAAACGCCGTGATGCCGCCAAGCACGAGGCCGAAGAGATTGATGAACATCACGAGGGCAAACACATGCAATCCGGGCGCAGGATTGCTGGCGAAATCGCGCTGATTGACCGCGATGAAGAACAGGACGATCAGCACCAGCGAGGCACGCGCAATGGGCGTGAACTTCGCGCGGTTGTCCTCGCGAATCGAGCGGATGAAGAGTGCGAAGATCGGGCGAATCATGTCCGAACGCCGGGGTCGGTGAGGTCCATGAATGCGTCGTTGAGATGCTTCACGTCTTCCTGGAACGCCACGATTTGAGCCTCGATGGAGAGCACCGCTTGCAGCATCGCATTTGGCCCGATGCGCGTTTTGTCGAACTGCACGGAGTATCGGAACTCGCCTGCCTCCATCTGCTTTGCCGCAGTGACGCCCGGAAGCGCGAGCAGCGTGGGCAGGAGATTCGCGTGCTCCGCTGCCAGCGTGAGGATGTAGCCGACGATGAAGATGGTTTTTCCGAGGCTGCGCAGCTCTTGCAGAATCTCCATCAGCTCAATGCGCGCCCGTGGGTCGAGGCCGCTGGCCGGTTCATCGAGCAGCAGAAGATCGGGATCATGGACGAGCACTCGCGCAAGACTCACGCGCTGCTGCATCCCGCGCGAAAGCCCTTGGATGTAGTCATTGCGCCGCCCGGCCATGTCGGTGAGCGCGAGGACATCGCCGATGACTTGGTCGCGCTGCCTTTGGTTCAGCCCGTAGGCTGCGCCGAAAAAATCGAGGTATTCAAAAACGGTCATCTGCCGGTACATCGAGAAGTGGTCCGGCATGTAGCCGATGCGACGGCGGACGAGATTGCGCTCCTGCACAATTTTGTGGCCGAAAACCTGCACTGAGCCAGTCTGCGGCGCGAGCAAGGTTGCGAGCACTTTCAGCGTGGTGGTTTTGCCAGCGCCGTTTGGACCCACGAAGCCGTGGATGCTTTTTTGTCCGACGGTGAATGTGACATCCGAGACTGCGACATGGCTTTTGTAGGCGTGGCGGAGTCCGAAGATTTCGATAGCTGGAGAATCGCTCATGATTTTATTTGGAAGGCGAGGGGTTGTGGAGAGTTTGGGAGTAAAGAATGTAGCCGCCGCCGGATTTGAAAACCTTCGCGTCCGCCGGCGTCGGCATGGTTTCGGAGATTCGCGCGTAGGTGAAAAGGCGCACGGTGTTTGCATCCTGCGCGGGAAAGGAGATGCGCTGGCGGGAAGCTAACTTCGAGCCGGAGAGGACAGCGGTGAAGAGTTGGCCGATGTCAGAAAGTCGGCGCTCCACACGGACTTCTCGCGGCATTTTGGCATCCAGATTATCGCCGTAGTAGCGGCCATAATACTCGAAGTGTTTGCCATCTAAAAAGGAATCGAGGTTCTTCGAGCCACCGGAATTCTTTGCCACCCAATCGCTGCCCATTAGCGACATGAAATAAACCTGATCTTTGTGAACGGCATACATCGCGTGCACCCTTTTTGGGAAGTTTGGGTTCGGCTTTATGCGGAGACTTTCCAGCCGGTCTGATTTTGAGAGCGAAAGATTTTTCCATTCCACGATTTCCACACTCGTATCATCCATAGCTAGTGGCCCGCCGTGGACAAATGCCCTTGCAGAAAACAGCGGAATATCTGCATCCAACGCGGCTTCCGCTCCGGCTGTCACGCGGGCTTTTACCGTGTCGGAGTTCGTGAGCGTCGCATAAGCGTGACCGCTGCCGGGATACTGAAAACGGTAGCTGTCGCTGCTGGTCGCAAAGGCGTGCATCCATTGCGTGACGAGGTGCCGGTTGCCGCCGAGCGATTCCGCGTAGCCGACGGAGTGGAGTATCTGATTTTCCCCATAGCCGCGTCTTCCCACGACGGTGAAGAGCCACGCAAACAGCGCCACCGTGCCGACGAATGCGCCGAGCAAAACGCGGTAGTCGCGTTTGCGTTGGCGATAAAAAACGGGGCCGATGAGGACGACATACACGACCGTGAGAAGGTAGATGAGCGGCCACGGAATGTTGGGCCGCGTGATGTCGGAGAGCCGGTTCACCATGAGGCCGGAGAGGTCCGACATGTTGCCGGCGCCGTCGGACAAAAGCTTCGGTTGCTCGCCGAGATGTTGCTCCTGGATGGTCTGTCGCGTGTGGTCGTGGCGGATGATTTTTCCCGCGCCGAAGACGCCATTTTCCCCCTGCACATTCAGCGGAGCGAGTTCGCCCTCAAACTCCGGGTGCTTGCCATCCACGCCCTTGATGAGATGCACCGTCCCGCCGCGAAACACCCAATCGCGAAACGCCTGCCGCCGCGCCGCGTCCCAGCGCGGGACGTGGTCCATCACCGCCGCGTGCAGGCCGGGAGTGGCCGTGACGGAGGGAGGAAACAGACTTTCCACAAAAGGCCGCAGCCGCGTCTGCTGCGTGACTGGAGAATCCGGCGAGTTGAAAACCACCGTCACCGGCGCACCGGAACGCACGCTGTCTTCATCGCGCATGATGGACATCGAATCGCCGCGCCCTTGCTTATCCGCCCACGAAATCTCCCACCGCTGATACCCCGTCACGTAAGGATAAAACTGCACCCACCGCGTCGAGCCGGGCGAAACAAAAAGCGGCTGCTCCGTCTTCACAGGGCTGCCGCGAAAGCCGCCATCATCCAGCGCAATGACGCCCTCAAACGGCTGCGCCCCCGTATTCACCACCTCCACCGAGAGCAGATTAAAACGCTCCGGCACAAAGCCGCCGCCAAAGCCCGCGACGGGATTCCGAACCACCAATTCCGCATGGGCGGAAAGCACGAGAGCCAGTGAAAAAAGCAGGGAAAGCAGTGCGCGGTTCATTTCGATGCGGCGGAAGCTGGCAGAACGGATTTGCAAATGCCAGCGCGGGATCAACAATGTCTAACCTTCCACTGCATAAAATGAAAAGCCCTCTCGATGATGTGCTGGTTGTCTGCAACTTTATCCACCCTTTCTACAGCAACATCCCAATCATCAGGAGCCTGTATCAGTTTCAGAACATTGTCTTTTATGGAGATGAGCTTTACGATGCTCCCGAGGATGTCATTCGCTATGATCAAAGCAGCGGATTAGCGAAAAAGAATGCTTCCTGCGGGGGCGGGATGTTTGCCTATCGGGCACTTCTTGATGCTCGAAAGAGATTCCCGGGGTATCGAGGGTATCTTTTTTTGATGGATGACTGCTTTATTCGGCCCCATTTATTAGAAGCCCTCTCAAGAAGTAAAATCTGGCACTCAAAGACATCCGCAGGAGTTCCGCTGGATGAGATTCCAAATGATTTTGACCACAAACCAATTTGGAAAAACCTAGGCCCCGGTAAAGACAACCCAGCATTCGGAATTGATGACCCAATAAATGAAATGGATTACCCACAGTGGGACCGAATTTTAAGCGTAGAACCGGAATGAAAACACTTATCCTGCTGATAATCTTTAATATTGCTGTCTTTGCAGGGGGCCGAGGTTCGCCTAGGCCGTGGGTTCAGACATCACAAGGAGTGGCCGTTACTGTTTTGACGGACAAAAAGGAGTACCGTCCTGGAGAGAAAGTGCTACTATTTGTTCAACAGAAAAACGTGAAAGGAGCACCGAAAATATTTCAGCGCACCTACTTGTTCGCACAATTTAGAGTAGAGGTGTTTCGGGATGGAAAACTGTTGGAACTGGATAGGGATATCATCAGTGATTCATATATATCGGCATCCGGCAGCGACAAAATTCCCGTTGGTAAGGCATGGACTGAAAAAGCCTCTCTATCAGCAGTTTGTCCCCTTAACGAAACTGGAGAGTATTTGGTGCGAGTCAAAAAGACATTTGGCGATATTGAAAATGAGCAAAGTGAGGCTGCTTACAAAAGAATGCAGAGTTCACTCACCGCAGAGACTCGCTTCACTATCAAGGCCCCAAAGAAGCAATGAGAATACTGGTCGCAATGCTCCATATTTTCACCCCATTCCTTCATGCTGAAAACCGGGGAACGCCGCGACCTTGGGTGCAAACCTCCAAGGGTGTTGCAATTTCGGCAACCACCGAAAAGAAGGTTTACGAGGCTGGGGAAATTATCACACTTACCGTAAAACAGACAAACTTCAGCGGCCCGCCAAAGCAATTCGAGCGGGGTTATTTATTTGGCCAGTTCAAAGTCGAGGTCTTCCGAAATGGGGCAGAGATTAAAATGGATACAGAACGCCTAGCAGGCTGCTGAAAAAGGACCCAGTTTTTGAAAACGCACAGATTTAATCGATCCGACTCGGAAAACAACGCTCTAAAATGCCCGCAGTCGCGTTTTTCGAGCTGTGCGGCGGTCAAATCATTCCCGGAAAATTTTT
>JANMLS010000188.1:0-1814 GCA_031372675.1 Verrucomicrobiaceae bacterium | reverse complement strand
GATGAAGAGGTTGCAGAATTGTTGCAGACAATCTATCGTGTAGAAACTGAATTAACAACAGGCGCCTACTGGTATCATACGCCTGATCCTAAAAAATGTGAATATGTAGATTTGGTGAATAGAATAAAGGGTATATAATAGATGGTATATGGAAAATAAGGTTTCTAATGAAGAATATTCCCTTTTTAAGGAAGTGCTTTTTTTGGGGTTAATGGACACTCCGTGTTGTTTTTCACCTCATCTTTCTCTTTAAAAACTCATAGGTTACGCGTAACTTTTTAGCTACTGCCATACCTCTATGTTCACGGAACAGTGTTTTGAGAGTACTGTTTATGCCACCTTCAAGAGCATTGGTACTTTTAGGTATTCTTGTATCAGTTAGGTAAGTAAACAGATACGGTAAAGCATTGTGAATATGACTTCGTACTGCACGAATAGATCTATGGGTATACCACCATATTCTTTTACCTTGAATATATTCTGTTCTGTAGGATCTCTGTTTTAAAAACTCACTATGTTTACTATTCCATTCCTTGTATCTTTGTAACCAACTTTCTTTTTCGGTTTCTGAATGTATATAATACAAATCATAAACCAACACTTTGAGATCTTTACCTGCTTCTGTTTGTGGATTCCTTGTCAGGATTGCATTAGCCCTTCTTCTCACATGAACAATACATCTCTGTATAGGCATAGATGCCCCAAACACCTGTAATACAGCACTCTCAGCACCAGCATTACCATCTGATACTATACACAAAGGCTTACCTGGTAATCGAGATAATAACCACGCCCACGATTCATAATTTTCTCTTTTAGAGAGAGCAAATCCAACTACATTTTTTGTATCATATGCAATTAATACACATCGAGATCTTCCTTGAATGTATGTTCCATCAATGAGTAACGGTAA
Source organism: Verrucomicrobiaceae bacterium (assembly GCA_031372675.1). GTDB lineage: Bacteria > Verrucomicrobiota > Verrucomicrobiia > Chthoniobacterales > Chthoniobacteraceae > SXWH01. The sequence goes on along the minus strand of JANMLS010000188.1, from coordinate 901 downwards.
TTCATTCACCACCTTTGAAACTAGCCAGGTAGTATCAGGGTTCATTTCCAATACTATGTCTAATGATCTTCTAATAGTTCTTGATGAAACTTTTTCAATCTGTGCTACTATTTTAGTACGAACTCCATCACATAACCATCTTTGAAACCGGCGGGCATGTACAGAGTCTCGTATATCAGGTCTCTTCCGAACAGTTGAGACTGAGCAAAGAACACATCTATATCGTTGTGTTCCTGCAGCAGAAAACCCATGCTTACGCATAGGTTTTTTGCATTGTGGGCATAATTTATGGTTCATATACCATAATATTGCCTGAAATATTCAAATTGTCATTATGTGGTTGGCTAATATTTATAGAGGGAGCAACACGGAGTGTCCATTAACCCTGAAATTATGGGAAATAGCAGGACCGTAGGGGTATTTTTGTCGGAAATAGCCAGTACTATTGATCAATTATGTTAGCAATTTCTTGTTGTAAAACATGAGTGAGGTATTTTGCATAAGTAGAACTGATGTGGCTATCATCATGATATACTACAATATTATCAATAACTGCTGCAGGTATCAGGTCGAGGGAAAATGCATTCCGGTCTGTTTCAGTACTGGCCATAGGAACACCATTAAGCAGGGTCTGGTTATACTGTTCTGCAAGACCACGCACCACAACAAACTTATGGTCCTGTACGCTAACTCCAGTTATTCTTTTAGTGATTTGGCCGGCATTGTTATCAGGCGTTTTCTGGATAGATTCGATAGAAATTCCATCCGACGCTGCAGTGCTTCTTTTCTGAATATTGTATACAGAAGCCTGGCTTTCGCGCCGCGCACTACTGGTAACCACCACACCCTTAAGTTCTGTGTTATTGGTAGATAAAATAATATTCTGAAAAGAATTTTCGCC
>JANMLS010000133.1:0-7256 GCA_031372675.1 Verrucomicrobiaceae bacterium | reverse complement strand
ATAAAGTGTCGCTTCGCGATTGATGTAATGCCGCGATGGGACTCGCGGGCTACTTTCCAATGCTCTATTTCTTCCCTGCTGCCTTCGCTTCCGGCGCTTCGGGGCCGAAAAGATTCGCGTATTTCTCAAAGCCCTCCTTCTTCAAATCGGCCAGTGGGATGAACTTCAGCGCCGCGCTGTTGATGCAATATCGCTTCCCGTTTGGCGTCGCCTTTTTCGTGGCCACATCGAAGCCGTCGTCGAACAAATGACCAAGGTGCGCGCCGCTAGTCTTGGCGATGACTTCCGTACGGAGCACACCCAGCTTCCTGTCCTCTTTCTCGATGATTTCGTTTTTATCCACAGGATTAAAAAAAGCCGGCCATCCACTGCCGGAATCAAACTTCGTAGTGCTCGCAAACAGCGGCTTTTTGCTGATCACATCCACATACAACCCCTGCGCGTGGTTGTTCCAATACTTGTTGGTAAATGGCCGCTCCGTTCCTCCCATGATGCAGACATTGTAAGCCTCCGGGTCGAGCTGTTTCGCGAGTTCCTCCTTGCTCAATTTCGAGAGGTCTTTAGCGGCAATGGGTGCGTTATTCATTGGTTTGTTTTTTTCTTCGGCGGGGCAGGCACTCGCAAAAAGCGCGAGCGCGACGGTGATCAGATGGATGCTTCGTTTCATGGTCGTGGGAGAAAAACTAGCCGCATTTATTCCGCTGGAAAGCGGTGATTTTCTCACAGCCATTGCAAAATAGTGAAAGTGCGGCGGACAACCCGATCATCGTTTGCCTTCCACATCTCCGCTGAATTGAGTTTCATCGCCCCATGAAAATTGCCGTATTTTCCGCGAAGCGTTATGACCGTGAATTCCTAGATTCCGCGAATGCAGGGCGGCACACGCTCCGCTATTTGGAGTCGCAACTTGATGAGGAAACCAGCTCGCTTGCCGCTGGGTTCGACGCCGTGTGCGTCTTCGTCAACGACACTCTCAACGCTGCCGTGCTGGAGACTGTCGCGGCATTTGGAGTGAAGCTCATCGCGCTGCGTTGCGCTGGATTTAATAACGTGGACCTCGCCGCCGCAGCGCGTCTTGGAATCGGTGTGGTGCGCGTCCCTGCATACTCGCCTTTCGCGGTCGCCGAGCACGCCGTGGGGCTTCTGCTCGCATTAAACCGAAAGCTGCACCGCGCATACAATCGGGTTCGCGAGGGCAACTTCGCGCTCGATGGTTTGCTCGGCTTCGACATTCATGGCCGCACCATCGGAGTCGTTGGCACAGGACGCATCGGCGCGGTTTTTGCAAAAATCATGTCGGGCTTTGGCTGCCGGATTCTTGCCTACGACCCGATGCCAGATTCCAGCCGCATCCCGCCCAACACGGAACTGGTCGCGCTCGATACGCTATTTTCTTCAAGCGACATCATCAGCCTGCATTGCCCGCTCACACCCGAAAACCACCACCTTATCAATGCCCAGACGCTCGCGACCATGAAACCGGGCGTGATGTTGATCAATACCAGTCGCGGCGCACTCATAGACACACCCGCAGTCATCGCCGGGCTGAAAAGCGGGCGCATCGGCTCGCTGGGGCTGGATGTTTATGAGGAGGAGGGCGATTTGTTTTTTGAGGATTTGTCCGACCGCATCATCCCCGACGATATATTCTCGCGGCTGCTCACATTTCCAAACGTCCTCATCACCGGACATCAGGCATTTTTCACACGCGAGGCACTAGAAAACATCTCGCAAACCACAATGGAAAACCTCGCCGAATGGGAAGCGTCGGGAGCGTGCAAAAACTCCGTCAAATCCCGCTGAACTAAAGCGCCGCCGATAGCCCGCCGTAGCTCACGCCGCCCTCGGCGTGAACACTTCTTACGCGAAGCGCAAATTTTCCGCTCTTTCTTCATCACTGCCCGATTGCAGCGGGGACGAGGATCGCGTCGCGCATTCCGTGGACGATCTTTTTATCCGCAGGGACAATGGTAGCGAGTGCGCCGCCGAGTTTTGCGGTGCCTTCGGTGACGAAGTAGTAGGGGCAAAGGCGGACGCGGCCTCGCATGGTGCGGATTTCGCCGGTCGCGGGATCGAAGTACGGATGCTCGACGATGCGCGTGTGGGCGAAGCGCATGAGCACTTGCGGATGGTGCGGAAATGCGGCGAGCGCTTCGGTGACGGCGGCGGTCCATTCGACTTGCGAGACATCGGAGCCGACGGTGACGCCGCGACTGCCCCACGCTTCGGGGGAAAAGCCACTGACTTTGAGAACGAGGTCGCGCTGTTTTTGTGAGAAAGCGGCAAGCTCACTCCAATCGTGAATCTCCAGACCGGGGATGACGGCGTGGTGGGGCAGCGGCGCGGGGTCGAGAATCCACGACATCGGGATGTGCTTTTGCAATTCGAGCCAGTGGTTTTCGCGGAGTTCGCGCCGCCAAAAATCGCGCAGCGGGCGCATCCAGAAAAGCGCGAGCCACATTTTTTCTTCGAGCCACGGCTTGATGGGCGGCGTGATTTTCGCCGCGCCGGAGCGGACGCGGTCGAGCGTGGCGGCGATGCCGGGGATATTCGGCAAATCGAACAGCTCGAAAAAACGGTAGAGCGATTCGGCGGAAGTCGCGGCGTTTTCGGCAGCGGTGACTTTCCACTCTGCGCCGGGGACGGTGCGCGCGAGCCACTGCATTTCCGGGCGGTAAGTCGCGGATTCTTCGCTGACTAAAATCTCCGCGCGTTCGCCGAGGATGCTCTTGAAGCCCTCGTGCATCCCAGCGCCGCCGCCGATGACATCGAATCCCGCCGCAGCGTAAGTTTGCGAGAGCCAACCGGTGAGGCCGATTCCGCCGGGCACGCTGTCGAGTTCGGTGATCGCGAATCCCTCCGGCGTGAGCAAAAGGTCGGGCCGGATGACGCGGGGCAGCTCGGCGCGAAACTCTTTCCGCTGCGCAAATTCGAGAAGCTCCGGCGGTTTGCCACGGTCCAAATAATCGGCGACCCAGCGCGGCGCTTTTCCCGCATGGCTGCGGAGGTAGAGTTCGTTTGCGGCGCGTTGGAAAAGCTGGAGCCGGTGTCCGAGCCGCTCAAGTTCCTCGACCGTTTTTGCATCGAGCAGAAGCGGCTGCGGAGAAAGGAGGAAGTCCTTTTCAGCAAAGAGTCCCTCCGGCGGAAAAGCAGCGCGGAGCTGGGAGGCAGTCGCTGCGAGGCGCATCAGCCGATGAGGAGTTTCAGCGCACCGCGCACGATGGCATCGGTCTCGGCGGCGGGCTGGGTGTTTTGAATGGCGCGGGCGGCTTTCTCGGCGTCGGCTTGTTTCCAGCCGAGGGCGATGAGTGCGAGCACTGCGTCGTTCACTTTCGTCTGCTCGGCGGTTGGTGCGTTGGCGGCGCTGGCGGCTTCCCACGCGGCGGCGATTCCCACTTTATCCTTCAGCTCTACGAGTATGCGCTCGGCGGTTTTTTTGCCGATGCCCTTGGTCTTTGAAAGCGCGGCGGCATCGCCACGGACGACGCACGCTTTGAAGTTCACCACGCTCGTCCCGCTGAGGACATCCAGCGCGGTTTTTGGCCCGATGCCGCTGACGTGCGTGACGAGCAGGCGGAATAAATCGCGCTCCGCTTCCGTGGCAAATCCGTAGAGCACATGCGCATCTTCGCGGATGGCGAGGTGTGTGAGAATCTTGCATTGCGAGCCGACGGGCGGCAGCTTGTCGTAACTCGAAAGTGGAATGAGCACATGATACCCGACACCGCCGACATCCAGAACGACCTGCGTGGGCAACGCTTCGACGAGCGTGCCGGAAAGATGATAAATCATGCCCTGCTCCGTATCATGCCGCGTGCGCTGCGTCTATCGCTCGCCCTGTTTTGTTGCACGCTCACGGCGGGAAAGCCGGAGCCGTGGGTGCTCATCCCGCAGCCAAAATTCCACGCGCACAAAGTCTCCATGCCGATTGCTGGCTCAAAGAACACGGTGCTCTCCGCCGCGCGCTGGACGGAAATCGGGCCGGAGTTTGTTTCGCTCGAAGAGTGGAAGGACGCTGCGATGGACGAGAAAAAAGCCGCCGCCAGCACGAGACAGACCGCCGTCGCGTGGCTGAAAGAAATCAAACCGCATTACGTGCGCAACGAGCAGAAGATCGTCGAGTTTGCCCTACTGAAATCCGACAAAGTGCCCGTCGCAGCCACCGTGCTCACGCCGGAGTTTGTGAAGGAATTTGAGGGCGTCTTCGGGCCGAAAATGATCGTCGTGATTCCCAATCTTTACACCGTCTTCGTATTCCCCGGCATCGCCAGCAATCACAACGCATACTCCGATTTAATCCTCGGCGCATGGCACAGCGACGCCCCGCGAGTGAGCCGCGAAGTCTTCGAGCTGACCGCCGACGGGATGAAGGCGATTGGGATTTTCGACGAGTGAGCCGCAAAAAAACGGCGCGCCTTTTTTGCAAAGACGCGCCGCTTCTGCGAAGCCGTGGAGTGCGCGCGACTTGTCGCCGCCGTGGCTTGCGGGACTTGTCACGCAAGTAGCCGTCGCAAGCACAGCGGCTCTGCGCGACAAGTCGCTTGAGTGACGGCTGTGACAAGTCACAGCAGTCCACGGCGCGTTGCGCTACGGCATCGTCGCGCTCATGGGCGCGGAGGGCTGGGCGTCGCCGGCGTCGTTGCTGGAGACGATGGTGATGGTCACCAGCGTGCCGGATGGGATGTTATTGGCCACGCCGTTGATCTCCGCGTCGCTGTCGTATGTGTCGAGGATGTTCACCGGCTCGGCTTGGCCGGGCCATTGGGCGAAGACGCGGTAGTGGTCGGCGCGGCGCGCGTCGTCCCAATCCGCATAAATCATCTGGCTGCCTGCGCTGCCGGGCGTGAGGACGAGGTGCTCGGCGACCTGCGGCGTCTCAGGGTCATCCGGGCGGTTGAAACCAAACGCATACCAGCGCGGGTCGTCGCCGGAGAGGAGCTGCGTGAGTTCGTCGCGCAGGCCGGAGAGCCGTTTGCGGGCGGCATCGAGCGAGGCATCGCGCACGGCTTTGGCTTCGCCTGCGGCCACGTTGCTGGCGAGGCTGGCTGCGCGGGCACTGCTAATGACGGAATTGAGCGTGGCAGCAAAGGCGGCGGTGATGTTGAGCGTCGGGTCCTCATTCGCCGGGTTTGCGGTAAAGTAGGCGGAGAGGCTGGGCAGGATCGCAAACCGCGCGTCTGCCGTGGCCGGCATGGCGATGGAGCCGTTGTTAAAACCCGCCGCCTCCCACGCCGCGTTCCACTCGTTGCCGAGGATGCTCTTCAGGCGATTGATCACTCTTGCGATAAACGACTTCGCATTACTATCCACCGCCGTCTTCTCCGCCGTCGCCTCCACTTTTGCCGCCTTCGCCGCTTCATAGAGCTGCTGCTTGCCCGGGATGGCGGGCGTCACCGAGAGGTCGCCCATGAGGTCTATCCGCGCCGCCAGAATCTCCGGCGCACGGTTCTGCTTCAGCCCCACATCGTCCTGAAGCGCGAGTGCGCCGTTGTGGGCATCGGTGAGGAGGACAGCGTTGCCGTCCACGGATTGAGGGATACGATTTTCAGCCATAATAGTAGTGTGTAGTTAAAAATGCCCCGCGCCCTGCTTCTCCGCAGACAGGTGCCGAGCGTTTGTTTTTTTTGTGGTGTGAAGGCCCGCCGGACAACCGGCAAACCACGGAGAAAATAGCCGCAACCCCGGCATCGCCGACCGCAGATTGCACAAAACAGGAACCAACCCCCGCCAGCCGCGCAAAACGCCCTTCCGCCCGCCCAAAAAAACCCGCAAAAAACAAGCTCCGTCTCTGTAAACCGGCAAAAAACCCATCCACCGAACGGATGGCCCTCTCCCAGCTCCCAAAAACCCGTCCACCGAACGGATAGCCTCCTCCCGGCTCCTGAAAACCCGCCCACCGAACGGATAGCCTCTTCCCAGCTCCTGAAAACCCGTCCCACCGCGGATATCCTCTTTCCAGCTCTCAAAAACCCGTCCACCGAACGGATGCCCTCCTCCCAGCTCCCAAAAACCCGTCCACCGAACGGATACCCCTCTCCCAGCTCCCGAAAGACCCTCCACCGAACGGATAGCCGCTCTTTTTTCTCCCCATAGACCGAGAAAAGCGCGCCCCCTCCCACCCCCAAAGACGCCCAAGGAACCCGCGCAAAAAAACGCAGCAAACATCTCCAAAGATGGCACAAAAAACGAGTTCACGAATGCCTTACGACAAAACAGCCCGAAAGACGTTCAAACTGTCAAAAAAATGTAACAAACCCACCCCGAAAAACCGCTGAATCGCATCCGTCCGAAACATTCGACTCTCCATTGTTTCAAACGCCACAGGAACTTTGAAAGAGGATGCTCGCAGAAAAGAAAGAGCCACCTTAATCGGGATTGTGTGTGCACGGTCCACTTTCCGGGCAGACGACCAGATTGAAAATACGCTGGGCCTGCTCGCCTCGCTCACGGATGCAAAGAGCAATGCCTACACGTTTGCGTATGACGCCGCAGGCCGGAAGACGACGATGACTTACCCCGGCGGCAGCTACGAAGCGTGGACTTACGACGATGCGGGAAGCGTCGCCACGGTTCGCAACCGGACTGGCGCAGTAAAGACATGCACTCTTGATGTTCGCGGGCGTGACATCCTTTGCGATTGGAGCGATAGCACTCACGACGTGAGTAGAACCTACGATAGCGCCGGGCGGATGCTGACGATGAACAGCAGTGTGAGTGCGCTCACATTTACGTACGACGACGGCGGGCAATTGCTGAGCGAGACGCAAAATGTGGCTGGGTTGGGCGCAAAGACGGTGGCTTTTGCCTACGATGCCGATGGGAACCGGGCGACGATGACGACGCCGGGGGGCTCGGTGGTTTCCACCAGCTACACGGCACGCGGGCAGGTGGCAGAAATCTCCGAAGATGGTCCGCCGCCTGTGGCGACGTTCACTTATGACGCGGCGGGCAACCGGCTCACGAAGACTTTGGAGAACGGGACGCAGGCAATTTACGCCTACAACGGGCAGAATTACCTCATGGACATCCGGCATCGGAAGGTGGCCGGGGATGCGACACAGCTACAGTCCAGCTACGGGGTGTTTTATTCGATGGGGATGTCGCAAGGAGTGTCTTACGATCTTGGCAACGGCACTTGGGGCGCGGATACGGTCTTCTTCGACGGAGCACAGCAACCTACCGGGCAGGACGTGACCTATGACTACGAAACACCGGGTGATTGGTCCTCATGGACCTACGATGAGACGGGGAACCGA
>JANMLS010000130.1:0-10357 GCA_031372675.1 Verrucomicrobiaceae bacterium | reverse complement strand
AGTTTTTGAAAACGCACAGATTTAATCGATCCGACTCGGAAAACGACGCTCTAAAATGCCCGCAGTCGCGTTTTTCGAGCTGTGTGGCGGTCAAATCATTCCCGGAAAATTTTTCAGTTTTGTTTTTCAGCAGCCTGCTAGTGGTGGTTCGTTTGAAATGAACCGAGAAACTTCGATTCAACCAGGGCAATATAAAATCAACCTGAAAAAGGAGGGAAACTAGGGGAAACTAGGAAACTAGGAAAGGGGGTCAGGCGAGGGGAAAGGGGTCAGGCGAGGAAAAAGAAAAAAAATGATTCATAAATATCCAATAATTATTTGTTTATGATGCTTTGCAGCACCGCCAACTTCCTAATTACTTTAAGAAATGTCTAAAACCATTTCTTTTTCCTCGCCTGACCCCATTTCTCCCATTTCTCCATGACCTACGATCTCGATGGTCGCACCCTCACGCAAACCGATCCCACCGGCAGCACCGTGACATTTACCTACAACGCACGCGGCCAGCGAGTGACCGCAAAAGACGCACTCAACCACACGCAAACGATGGCCTACAACAATCGCGGCCTCACCACCATCGTGACCAACCCCGACACCACCACAACCAGCACTGGCTACGACGCCGCCGGGCAAATGGTGTCACAAACCGACGAACGCAACCTCACGCGTAATTACGGCTACAACAATCGCGGCAACCTCATCACTTTGACCGACGCACGCGGCTCCATCACAAGTTGGACGCACGATTTAGCCGGACGCCTCACACGCAAAACCTACGCCGACGCCACGCAGGTCAACTACACCCACGATGCTGCAGGCCGCCTGCAAACGGGAAACGGGGTCAGGCGAGGAAAAAGAAATGAAATGATTGATGAAAGTTCAGCGAGAAGATGCTCCGACACCAAACCGCCGCTTTTTGCGTCACTGCTCTGTATTCCGTGATACACGGCACCAGTGAATAGAGGGGGACTCGTAATTCGTGTAGCCTCGAATGCCGCGATTGGGACGCTATTGCCGGAGTCGTGGCTCACGCAGCCCTCTGCGTGATACACTTTACGCGAAGCGCAGTTCAAAAGAGCGTGCGAACAGAAAAAGTGCGCTTCGCGTAAGGAGATTCATGCAGAGGGCTGCGTGAGCCACGACGCGCAATCGCGGCGTTCGTGGGAAATGGGGACAGGCGAGAATAAAGAAATATAATGACTCTATTTTAGCGGCTCAGGCTGTGGCGTTGGGGGTAAATGAAACTTACGAACTTTTACTCCGATTGCTTCATCGCTGGCAGCGCACGTCGGGCTTTGGACTATGCGGCAGGGGTAAATTCGGCAGAAATGCCTACATACAAGTTGTGCTAAACGCGGTTAATTTGATAACCAAAAATGATGAACAACCGCCGCGACTTCCTCAAAAACGCATTCCTCGCCCTTGGAGGACTCTCACTTCCCGGCTTCCAGCCGCAGCTTTCTGCCGCGCAGACCGTCCCGCTTTTGGGCCGCAGCACGCCGATGCGTTTCATTTTTATGCACCGTGGCAACGGCCTCTTTCCGAAAGTCTGCGTGCCGCCGACGCTCGGCGCAGCGGAGCAGGAAAAAGAAAAGCGCAATGAGGCGTTCGATGTGGATTTGGACAAACACCAACTCCCTGCGTGGATGGGGCCGCTGGAGGCGCACAAAAAGAACCTGACCATCATTCAGGGTCTCTCCGGGAAAATGTGCACGACCGGCCATCACTCGTGGTGCTCCTCGCTCGGCGTCTATAAAGCCAACGAGCGGCCCAGCTCAATCAAGTGGGCGACTGTGGACTTCGAGCTGGCGCGGCTTTTTCCCTCGCCGCTGGAGCACATCGAGCTGGCCTGCTTCCCCACTGGCGGCGGCAACGCACGCGGCAGTCTGGACGGCATCGCGAAAGGCTTTTCCGCACGCGGCCCGCAGATGCCAAACTACGCCTTCGGCTCGCCCAAAATCGCAGTGGACGAGATTTTCAAATCCGTCTCCGCCGACAAGACTGGCCAGGTCCAGTATCAGCTCCAGCGCAAGGTGCTGGAGTTCATCGCGGGCCACGAGACGGAACTCGCCCGGCACCTCGCAGGTATCGAGCAGCGCAAGGTCGGAAATTACGCTGGCTCGATTGATGACATCCGCGAGCGCAACCGGAAGATTGACCTCATGGCCGACACCGTGCGCCGCCATGTGCCGAAGCTCGATAGCAAATATCTCGCGGAAAAAATGACCACTTACGACCGCCAGATGGGACACGCCGAAGTGCTGCTCTCCGCGCTCATCTCCGGCCTCACGAACGTCGTCTCCTTCACCGTGGATGAACTCGGACACAACTACACCGGCATCACCGGCATCGAGGGGGAAAACGTGAACATGCACGACATTGGCCACGGCAAAGCAGTCGGCGGTCTTACTGCGGAGGAAATCCGCAGCCGCACCGAGATGCACCACATGCGCGTCATGGAAAAAATCGCTACCCGACTCAAAAGCGTGCCGGAGGGCAAAGGCACGATGTTTGATAACACCGTGATTTTCTACTTCCCGAACAGCGGCGAAACGCACCACAGCCACGGCGACCAATTTCCCTTCGTCGTCCTCTCCGGCGCGAACTCCAAACTCAAGCTCGGCAACCGCTACATGCGCCTGCCTCAGTGGGGCAAGGAAGGCCACAAAACGCTCGGCAATTTTTACACCACGATCCTCAATGCTTACGGCAACCCCATCAAACACTACGGCGACCCCGATACGACGCTGAAGATCGACCAGACCGGCCCGATCAAACAGTTCCTGGCCTGAGTTGAGCATGATTCTTCGCGGCATATTCTGTTTGCTTGTTGGCCTCATCGCGGCAGCTAATTCCTTTGCTGCCGCCACTCCCGGTGAGGCGTTTCGCATCGCGCCGACAGCGGCGGCTTTTCTCGATAACCACTGCGCCTCCTGCCACGACGCGGATGAGCATAAGGGCGATGTGCGGTTGGATAATTTGGAGTCGCTGTCGCTGGATGCACGGCTGGATTTGCTGAACCGCGTGCAGGAGCAGGTCTATTTCGGTGAAATGCCGCCGAAGAAAAAGAAGCAGCCCACGGAAGCAGAGCGCAACGTGCTGACCGAATGGATCGGAAAGGAACTACGGAAGCACAATGCCTCGAAGCTCGAAGACAAGCTACGGATGCCGGAATACGGCAACATTGTGAATCACGGGAAGTTGTTTTCCGGTGCCTACAAGGATGTTCCCGGTTTCACGCCCGACCGCCGCTGGCTGATTAGCGAGTTTATCTTTGAGGATAAATTCAACCGGTTGACGGGCTTCACCCCGTCGCGGGACATTGACGGCAAACGAGTGCGGGTCTTGGGTGACAGCAACCGGGGGAGACCCAACCTCACCAACCCCTTCAGCCTGCCTGCCCACAGTGGTGTGCGCTATTACGATACCGCCACGCTGGATGGCGGTCATCTGCTCACCATGATTGCGAACTCCAAGGAGATGTCGGCGTTCATGATTAAGCGGGCGAAGCAAAAGGAATACCTGCCCTCCATTTATGCCATCATGGGCGCGGAATGGACGCATGAGAATATCATTTCTGGACGGGAAATGTATCTCAACGCCGAGGTTGAGGATTTGCTGGCCGAGCTTTACAAGGAGAGGAATCAGAGCCTGCTGCCGGTCTTCGTCGCCACCAAGCCAGTTCAGGCAGTCGTTGATCCCAAAGTGAGGTCTGGGAAGACGGATTTCGATTCCGCGACCGAGTCGCGCGATGAGTTATTGGTTATGTGGGCGGGGGTGCGGAAACATTCCAACAAAAAGGGCGAAGACCTTATTCTCGCCTGCGAGCGGGACTGGTTCAATCGGGGCACCAATGAGCGGACCCTTTTTCGGCGCGTCACCTTCATGCGCACTTACATGGACGATTTGCTCAAGCGAATGCCCAAGGACGCCCCAGCGAGGCTCCGACCTCTTGCCGAACCTGAGATGGCTGAAATTCGTGCCGCTATTTTGAAATATCGCGTGGCGGGCGACCGCTGCAGCCAGATCATCGCGAAATGCGTGGAAGGCTGGAAGGAGTCGTTCAGGCAGGAACGTCTCAAGGCGGGTGGCACGAGTGACGAAGCCGTTCAACTCCTCATCGAACAGGTTTTCACCCTCATCATGGAGCGACCTCCCGCTCCCGAGGAAAAGGCCGAATACTTTGGTCTGGCAAAAACGTGGATACCAACGCTGGGGAATGAGGGAGCGTTCGCCAAAACCATCCAGGCCATCATGCTTCGCACGGATTTTGTCTATCGCCAGGAGTTCGGTCAGGGTCCGGCGGATGAGCATGGGCGGAAGATGCTTTCGCCGCGCGATGCCAGCTACGCTATCTCTTATGCCCTCACCGACAGCAGCCCGGACAAGGAACTCGCCGCCGCCGCGAGCAGTGGCAGACTGAACACACGCGAAGATTACCAGCGGGAAATCCTGCGGATGCTCAAAAACAGGAGCCAGTATTACCTCGTTCAGGAAGAAATCGCTCAAACCAATTACGCCGACAGCTTCACCAACATGCCCATTAGGAAACTCCGTTTCTTCCGGGAGTTTTTCGGCTACCCTCACATGCTGACTATCTTCAAGGACAACAAGCGTTTTGGAAACGAATACTTTCAGTCCGCCAGACTTCTGGTTTCAGAGGCGGACATGCTGGTGGGGCACATTCTGGAAGGGGACAGTAACGTATTTGAGAAGCTGCTCACCACGGAGGATTTCTATGTCTATCACTCCGGAAACGACAAGGCGATGGCCGCTTCGGCGGAGCAAATCCGCAAGATATATGACTACTTCAAGGACAAGGACTGGAAGAACTTTGATCTGGAGAAACTCAAGGGTCATTCGGCCTTTCTCAAGGAAGTGCCATTCAGAGGGGTGCCCGTGGAAGCACTGTCGAAAGCACCGGAACACGCCGAGTATGCGCTCAAACAGTTCAAGTCATCCATGGCCAGCTATTCGATGCGCTTGGACAAAGGACAGACTGCCGCCGCTCCGTATCCCGCTTTTTCCTCCCACGATGGGACTGAGGCCAGCACCCGCTCCGGCAAGGCACTACTCAGTGTGTGTGTTACGCGGTTTTTCAACATTGACCTGGCGAATTGGAGCTACCCCACCACCCAGCCTGCCAAGATGGAACACCGCAAAGGCATGCTCACGCATCCCGCGTGGCTCACTGCTTTTTCCGCCAACACCGCCACCGATCCAGTCCGCCGTGGCAAATGGATCCGGGAAAAACTCCTTGCCGGCTACATCCCGGATGTCCCCATCACCGTGGATGCCGCGATCCCCGAGGATCATACCAAAACCCTCCGCGATCGCTTGGAGGGCAAAACCCAAGACGCATACTGCTGGACCTGCCACGAGCGGATGAACCCTCTGGGCAACAGTTTTGAAATGTATGACGATTTCGGACGCTTCCGCACCGAGGAAACGCTTGAGCACCCGGACAACCTCATCAAAAAGGTTTTCGACAAAGGACAGCCGCACGAAAATTTGAGCGACATTTTCAAGACGCTCCCCGTGATCACCACCGGACACCTCGATGGAACTGGCGACCCCGCACTGGACGGCGATTTCAAGGATCCGATCGACCTCGCCACCCGCCTTGGCAAGTCCGTGAGAGTTCGTCAGTCCATCATTCGCCATGCCTTCCGCTATTTTCTGGGACGCAACGAAGTGCTCTCGGACTCCAAAACCCTGATGGACGCCGAGCAGGCTTACGTCCAAAGCGGAGGCAGCTTCGATGCCGTCATCGTCTCACTCCTGACCTCCGATTCTTTCATCTACCGCAAATCGATCACTAACTAAACTTATGAACACACGCAGAGACTTCCTTAAATCAACCGTCCTCGGTGCAGGCGCACTGTCGCTCGCGCCTTGCTTCAACGCATTCGGAAAAGCGTCCCCGAACAACGGCTTTCCCAAGCGCTTCATCTTCATCCGCAAAGCCAATGGCGAGCGACCGAATGAGGTCGCCCTGCCGGGTCTTTCAGATAAGGACAAAGCACTGGATCAAGCCAAGAAGCCAGTGGAGGCGGACCTCCGCAGTCTCGAGCTTCCGCGCTATCTACAGGCATTAAATCCCTACAAAGAAAACCTCTGCATCCTCCAGGGTCTGTCCTGCATGATGAGCGAAAACGGCCATTGGTCCTATTCGTCCGTGATGGGCGCTTTCAAATCGAACCGCAACTCCCTCAGCGGCATCAAGCGCGCCACGATTGATTTTGAACTCGCGAAGCTCTTTCCCTCGCCCTTCGGCCACGTCGAACTCTCGCTGGCCGGAGACGGCAGGGGAGGATACCGCACCGGAATCGTCTCCGGCTACTCCGCATCGGCACCGCACCAGCGCAACTATTGCTACGCCGATCCCGAGACCGCCCACAAAGAACTTTTTGGTGCTGTGACCAATCCCGTCGCCATGAACTCGGACAACCAGCTCCTCAGCTTTCTTGAAAAAGACGAGTCCTTCAAAGCCCGTATCCTCCAAGGCTATGAGAAGCAGAAACTCAGCAGCCATATCGCCTCCATCGAAGGCCTCCAAGCCCGCAACCTCAAGCTCTCAAAGATGGCTGGCTCCATCGCAAAACACATCCCGCAGCTTGGGAAAATCCACGCCAACGGCGGCCCGAATGCCAACTCACGCGAGAAAATGGACGCCATGACAGATACCCTCATCGCCGCCCTCGTCACCGGGCTGACCAACGTGGTGACCTATACGATTGACGACCTCGGCACACCTGAGATCGGTCTGCCGGGCAACGAAGGCGACCGCATCAATCGCCACTCTGTCGGTCACGGTGAGGGATCAAGCGGTGTCTCCGCCGATGTCATCCGGGAAAAACTCCGCATCGTGCAGATCAGTCAAGTCGCCCGCATCGTCGAGCGGCTCAAAGCCACGCCCGAGGGTAAAGGCAGCATGTTCGATAACACCATGATCATGTATTTCCCCGAAGGTGGAGAAACTCATCACGCCAGCGGCATCGAATCTCCCTGCGTCATCATGGCTGGAAACAACTGTAGTCTCAACCTCGCAGGCCGCTACATCCGCCTGCCCCAGCACGCCACCGAAGGCCACAAGACCCTCGGCAACTGGTATACCACCCTCCTCAACGCCCACGGCAACCCCATCAAACACTACGGCGATTTCGACATGGAAATGTCCCGCCTGAAGCTCGACCAGTCTGGGGCGATTAAGCAGTTCATGGCATAAGACGAAGCGATCCTTTCCAAATTGGCGGGCTTTCAGGAAAACGAACCACCAGCAGCGAATAACAATGAACCAGAACCCAATCACCCGCAGAGTTTTTGCTCTGTCATCCATTGTGCTCACCGCGCTGGCCACTTTGCCCATTTCAACTGTCTCGGCGGCGGAAGCGCCCATCCCGAAGCCGGACGGCAAACCGGCAGACATGACGAAGCCGGTTCAGGTCTTCATCCTCATGGGCCAGTCGAATATGGTCGGCCTCGGCAAGATATTCCCCGGTGGCAAAGGCAAACCGGAGGACACGCTGGAGTTTGCTGTGAAGAACCAGATGAAATATCCCTATCTCGTGGATGGTGCCGGAAATTGGTCGGAGCGAAAAGATGTCCGCTTTGTGCGGATGATGCAGGGAAACGGGTTGATGAATAACGAGTGGATGGGAATCAGGACTGGCACCATCGGACCGGAGTTCGGAATCGGACATGTGGTCGGCAATGCAGTCGAAGCCCCCGTGATGATTCTCAAGAGCTGTATCGGCAACCGCGCCCTTGGCTGGCACCTTTTGCCGCCGGGAAGCGAGCGTTTTGAAGAAGGGGAAAATGTGTATGCAGGTTACAGGGACGCCCTCGCTTCATGGCCCAAAGGGATCGAGCCTATTCCGCCCGTGATCAAACCCGGAGAAAGGACTGTAACCTTGAAGGGTGACAATCCCGCCGGTTGGTATGCAGGAAAACAGTACGACGACGACACAGCAGATGCGAAGATCGTGCTCGCGGAACTCGACAAACACTACCCCGGCGCGAAGAGCTACGAGGTCGCCGGATTCTTTTACTGGCAGGGAGAAAAGGACGCTGGAAGTCCCGTTTTGGCGGCTCGTTACGAGAAAAATTTGGTCCAGTTCATCAAATCCGTGCGCAATGACTTCGATGCCCCAAACGCGAAGTTCGTTCTCGGAACGATGGGCGAATCCGTAAAAGGCAGCGGCGGCAACGGCGGCAAAATCCTCGAAGCCCATCTCGCCGTGGACGGCGCGACCGGAAAGTATCCTGAGTTCAAAGGGAACGTAGCCACCATCTACACGCATCCCATGGCGCAGGGTGGCAGCGGCAATGGACACTACGGCGGAAAGGCCGAGGTTTATATGGATGTCGGCGAGGCGATGGGCAAAGCGATGGCGGAACTTTTGAAGAATTAAACTGATGAGCAAGACAGGGACTATTTCGCTATTTGTTTTCGCAATTGCCACCGCCGTTGCTCAAGCCGCAGGCAATAGCGCCAGTGGACAAGCAGCATTGCATCCCGCGCCTGTGCTGAACCTCCTACAGACTTATTGTTACGACTGCCACGAGGATGGGACGACGAAGGGCGATGTGCGGCTGGATAATTTGGAGACGCTGTCGCTGGAGGCGCGGCTGGATTTGCTGAACCGGGTGCAGGAGCAGGTTTATTTTGGCGAGATGCCGCCGAAGAAAAAGACGCAGCCGACGGAAGCGGAGCGCAACGTGCTAATTGAATGGATTAACAAAGAGCTGCGGAAGCACAACGCCTCGAAGCTGGAGGAAAAATTGCGGATGCCGGAATACGGCAATGTGGTGCGCCACGAGAAACTATTCTCTGGCAAATACGCCGCGCTGCCCGGCTCGACGCCCGACCGGCGCTGGCTCATCAACGAGTTTATTTTCGACGCGAAGTTCAACAAGCTGCTGGATCATAACGGCCAGCGGAACATTGACGGCAAACGGCACCCTGTCTTTGGCGACAACCACAGGGGCGGCGTGAATTTGACCAATCCGTTCCTTTTACCCACGCACAGCGGAGTGCGCTATTACGACACGACCTCGCTGGATGGCGGGCATTTGCTGACGATGCTCACGAACGCGAAGGAAGCGGCGACCTTTATGATCGGCCTTGCGCGGAAGAAAAATTACAACCCCGCGATTGCGAAGATTATGGCGAAGGAGTGGGAGCATGAGAAAATCCTCGCCGCACGCGAGAGCTACCTCGTCGCCAGCATCGAGGAATTGCTGCTCGCGCTCCACAAGGACAATCACGAGGCGATGCTGCCAAAGTTTGCCGTCGCGAAATACGTGCCGCCTGCCGAAGCGAAGGGGCCGGATGGCAAGCCGCTGAAGAAGCCGGTGTATGATACGGCGAAGCCCTCGAACGATGAGTTGGATCAGATTTGGGCAGCGATTCAGCGCAACTCGCAGAACGGCGAAAAGGACGCGGCCCTCATCACAAAATGCGAGCGGGACTGGTTTATTTTTGGCGTCAATGAGCGGGCCATCCAGACCCGCGTGGCTTTCATGCACGGCTATTTGGATGAACTGATTCGGCGTCTGCCAACTACCTATAAGCCAAAGGCAAAGGCAAAGCCGCCGGTAGATGCGGAGATGGAAATCATCCGCGCCACAGTGCTGAAACATCGCAAGACCGGAGACCGCTACAACGCGGTCATCGCGAAGTGCATGGCGGGATGGACGGAGGAGTTCAAACAGGAGCGACTCAAGGCTGGCACTCTCGCTGATGCGACAATGGGCGAACTCGTGGACCAGCTTTTCACCGCCATCATCGAGCGCGCTCCGACTTCGCAGGAGAAGGCGGAATATGTTGCGCTGACGAAGTCCTACTTTCAAAAATTGGGAAATGAGGAAGCCATTCATAAGCTCATCCAGACGCTGATTCTGCGGACGGACTTTGTTTATCGAAACGAATTTGGCGAAGGCGCGGCGGACGCGCACGGGCGCCGGATGCTCTCGCCGCGCGATGCCAGTTACGCGCTGGCCTATGCGCTCACGGACAGCAGCCCGGACAAGGAACTCGCCGCCGCCGCGAGCAGCGGGCGTCTGAACACGCGGGAGGATTACCGGCGCGAAGTGGAGCGGATGCTCAAGAATCGCAGCCAGTATTACGTGGTGGATGAGGCGGTGGAGAGGATTGGCTTGAATGACAGCTTCACAAATATGCCGGTTCGCAAGCTGCGCTTCTTCCGCGAGTTTTTCGGCTATCCGGGGCTGCTGTCCATTTTCAAAGACGACAAACGCTTTGGCGGAAGCTACACCGATGCGAGCGCACGGCTCGTGAGCGAGGCGGACATGCTGGTGGCGCACATCATCGAACAGGACCGCAAAGTGTTTG
>JANMLS010000339.1:0-3281 GCA_031372675.1 Verrucomicrobiaceae bacterium | reverse complement strand
GATCGGGGAAATGAGTTCCACCGACTCGTGCGAATTTTCCTGACTGAGGCTGACGTTGAACCGCTCATCCCCGGCGATGTGCAGCACGACGTGGAGAGCTTTGAACTCAACCCGAGTGGAACGCAGATCGCATACGTTTTGAATGTTGATGGCATCAGCAGCCTGGAGGTTCTCGACCTCGAAAGCCGTAAAGTAGAGCGTCCGCCTATTCCGCAGGGCGTCATTTCGCACCTCCGCTGGGATACGTTGGGAATGCAACTTGGCTTTTCGCTGAGTAACGCCGCAACGCCCACCGACGCATATTCGTTCGCTTTCCTGACCCGTGAAATCTCTGCATGGACCGAGAGCGAAACGGGTGGACTGGATTTGAAATCCACGCCGCCTGCGGAGTTGGTGCGCATCGAGTCGTTCGACGGGCTGAAGATGAGCGGTTTTCTCTACCGCCCTGATGCGAAGAAATTCCCCGGCAAGCGTCCGTGCATGATTCAAATCCACGGTGGCCCGGAGTCCCAGTCGCGCCCGGATTTCATCGGACGCTGGAATTATCTCACCCGCGAAATGGGCGTCGCCATTTTCTTCCCGAATGTGCGCGGCAGCGAAGGCTACGGGAAATCCTTCCTCGCTGCGGACAATGGATTCAAGCGCGAGGACAGCGTGAAGGACATCCGCGCATTCATCGAAGTGCTGAAAAAAGACGCACAAATTGACAGCACCCGCCTCGCAGTCATGGGCGGCAGCTACGGCGGATACATGACCCTCGCCTCACTCATCCACCACGGCGACGAACTCCGCTGCGGCATAGACATCGTGGGCATTTCCAATTTCCTCACCTTCCTAAAAAACACACAGGACTACCGCCGCGACCTGCGCCGCGTGGAATACGGCGACGAACGCGATGAAAAAATGGCGTCACACCTTGCGAAGATTTCACCCACGGAACGAGCCGGTGAAATCAAAGACCCGCTTTTTATCGTGCAGGGAAAAAACGACCCTCGCGTGCCCGTGACCGAAGCCCGCCAGATGGCCGAAGCTGTGCGCAAAGCTGGCGGCAAAGTCTGGTATCTGGAAGCCGCGGATGAAGGCCACGGCTTCCAGAAAAAACAGAATGCAGACTTTCTCTTTTTGAGCGTGCTGGAGTTTCTGAAGGCGAATCTGCTTTAAGCCCGCGCCTGCGATTGAAATCTGCGAAGCGCTGGAGAGGTAACGGAGCGGCGAATTTATTCGCCGACCTTCGCCACCGCACAGCGCACATTCTTTACCGTGGCACGCTGAGAAATTTCCGCTTCGCGTTTCGGACCGCCGGCGAATGAATTCGCCGCTCCTTTACGCTTTAAGACTCAAATGCGCTGATTACTTCGGCAGAAGCTCGCTCACCATCGCGCGCTCTTCTTTGAGTTCGTTGATGGTGCCTTCGATCTTCGTGCGGCTGAATGCGCTCAACTCCACGTCGGGCACGATTTCCCACTTCGTCTCGCTGACCGTGCGAATCGGGAAGCTCGTGATGAGACCTTTTTCGATGCCGTATTCGCCGTTTGAGCAGACTGCGACGCTGTGCCAGTCGCCCCACGTCGTGCGCTTTGTGAGCGATGCGACGGTGTCCACCACTGCGTTTGCCGCGCTCGCTGCGCTGCTGAGTCCGCGAGCTTTGATGATAGCCGCGCCGCGCTGCTGCACAGTGCTGATGAAATCTCCCTGCAACCACGCTTCATCTTTGATCACGTCGGTCACAGCTTTTTTATCAATCTTCGCGTTTGCGAAATCGGGATACATCGTCGCGCTGTGGTTGCCCCAAATCGCGAGATTGCTCACCGATGTCACATCGACGCCCGCTTTCTTCGCGAGCTGCGATTTGGCGCGGTTTTCGTCGAGGCGCGTCATCGCAAACCAGCGGTCGGCAGGAACACCCTTCGCGTTGTTCATGGCGATCAGGCAGTTTGTGTTGCACGGATTCCCCACGACGAGCACGCGCACATCCTGCGCTGCGTTCTTCTCAATCGCCTGTCCCTGGCCGGTGAAAATTTTCCCGTTGATACCCAGCAAATCCTTGCGCTCCATCCCCTGCTTGCGCGGCACGCTACCGACGAGCAGTGCCCAGTTCACGCCGCGAAATCCTTCGGCCAGATCGCCCGTCGGAACGATGCCTTTGAGCAGCGGAAATGCGCAGTCATCCAGCTCCATCACCACGCCGCCGAGAGCAGCCTGCACTTTTTCATCGGGAATTTCCACGAGGTGCAAAATGACCGGCTGGTCGGGGCCAAACATGGCACCCGATGCGATGCGGAAAAGAAGTTAGTAGCCGATTTGACCTGCGGCTCCGGTGACTGCGACGCGAATTGGATTTTTCATAGATTGGTATTTTTGGAAATTGGGCGCGAAGGGGAGCACGTCAAAGCGTGCGTGGCAAGCAGCGTGCGCGGGATTTCAAACTTCCGCTGATTTTTTGATGACTTCGCCACTCGCCTAAAGACCTCATCCGTGAAAAGGTCCGAGAAAAGGACTGCAATTATTTATCCCATGAATCACAACGACTCCACGGCCACGATGGGCGTATTTCTCGACCTCGAAAATCTAGTTTATGGCGCGAAGGATGCCGAGTTTCCTGACTTCGATATACGCAAAGTGTTGGAGCGGCTTTTTGCAAAGGGAACGATTGTCGTGAAGCGTGCGTATTGCGACTTTGGCCGCTATCGGGACTTCAAACGCAACCTGCACGAGGCTGCGTTTGAGCTGATCGAAATCCCACATCTCAATCAGTCCGGAAAAAACTCCGCAGACATCCGCATGGTCGTGGATGCTCTTTCGATTTGTTACACCAATTCCCACATCAACACTTTCGTGATCGTCAGCGGCGACTCCGACTTTTCCCCGCTCGTAAGCAAGCTGCGTGAAAATGCAAAAACGGTGATCGGCGTCGGCGTGAAGCGTTCGACCTCGGACCTTTTTCGGAGTAACTGCGACGAGTTTATTTACTACGACGACCTCGTGCGCGACGAGATGACGAAAAAGCCCGGCAACGCTGCTGCTCAGGCTCCATCCTCAAAGCCCGCTCCCGCAGCAAAGCCGCCTCAGTCCGTTCCACCAGCGAAAAAGCCACCGGAAACCAAGTCCCCGCCGAAGTCTTCGGCAGCAAAGCCTGCCGAGAAGAAGCCCCAGTTTATCTCGGTGGAGAAAGCGATGGCCGAGTTGATGTCCACGCTTGAGCTTCTTCGTACGGAGAGAGGCGCGGACGAAGTGTTTCACGCTGGCGGAATCAAGAGCACCATCAAACGCCGCAACCCCGG
>JANMLS010000055.1:0-39277 GCA_031372675.1 Verrucomicrobiaceae bacterium | reverse complement strand
CCCCAATCCCAATAATATCCGACCGTGTCGCCATCCGGGTCACTCGCATCGGCGGTAAACGTCACGCTCGCGTTAGCCGCGGGATTCACATTCGTCGCGGTCACCGCGACCGTCGGTTTGCGGTTGCCCGTGAAGGCCCCGCGAGTCACCGTCACATCGATCCACGCCACGCCATTTGCGTCCGTACCACGCAGCACTGGCGTGATGTGAATGCCCGCCACGGTGTCCGAGAACGTGCGTCCGATCAGCACCGGACAGTCGTCCTTGCTGCTCGTGCCGGGCGTCCAGTCCAGCAGCAAGGGAGCCATGTTGCTGATGTTCACGTTGCCCCAATTCAGCAGCACGCCGTCCTTCATCCAAGCGTTCGTGTCGCTGTAAGTCTGGCGGTATTCGATCCAGTAATCGTTGGTCGTCCCCGTGCGATCCACGGCGATGGCTTTGTCGCCAGCCGCCGCACTTTTATCAAACGCCCGGATGCGCGTAGTCGTGCTGCCGTCCGTCGTGATTTTCACCACGTCGGCATCCACGAGCCAATCGAGGTAGTTCTTTTGGCGTGCGCCAAAGTGCGCGTCGGTCGAGCTGCCCCCGCCGCCCATTTGGTCAAAGGGATTGCCGTATTCCACGGCATCGCCCTCGCCGATGGTGGTGCCATCCGTGGTGTCCCAGAAACCGGAGTGCAGAAGCCCGAAATTGTGCCCGACCTCGTGGCTGGTTGTACCGAGCTGCCACTGGCCGTTCGCCACCCAGGCGCCGCGCTGGCCGACGAAGCCCATGCCGCCGAATCCCACGTCGGGCGCGTCTTTGCCGGTGACCACGACCTCGTGGGTGTAGTCCAGGTAGTCGAAGCCCGCCGCAGTCGCCGCGGTGCGCGCCGCAGTCAGCATCGTGCCAAAGCTCCTGTAGTTCGAGTGTGGCAGCGGGAGGCGCAGCGTCGGGGTGAAATCCGAGCCCGCACCAATCGCTGCCCAAGTCATTTTCCCTAAGGACATCTCCGTCCAGTGCGACTTCATGTTGTTTATGAGCGAGGTCATAATTGTGTCGCTCACCACCTGACCGGGCGCATCGGGGAAATCCACGCGGATGATCAGCAGCTTCTTCTCGCCCTCGGTATAGGTGCTCTTCGCGACCACGCCGCCGCCCGTCGTGCTGCCCCCCATCGCCATCACCATCGCCTCATTGTCGGACTCCGCGAGCAGGACATCGAGCGCGTGCTTCGGCCCGCAGAAAAACGTGTGGCTCGACCCGTCCCAATCCACCACCACTTCATCGGTCGTGGTGCTCGTGACTTTCCCCGAAGTCGGACAAATCTCCGCCTCCCTGCCCGCCGCTCGGAGGTCCGCGACCTCCACCGGCTCCAGCACGCGCCCCGGCAATTCCGTCAGCGCCAGCTTCCCGTCGAGCGCGACGCCCTGCACCGCGATGTCGCTCTTCGTCGGCACGAGATCGCGCTTACCAAAAGTGAACGCCGCAAACTCGCGCCCGTCTTTCATCGTCACCGTGCGCTGCACCGGGCGCATCCTCAGCTTCTTGCCCGGAGCGGGGACCACCGCAATCACCGCCAAATCGCCACGCCCCGAAATCGGTTCTTCGAGCAGCGAGACGATGTCCTTCGGCAGCCCGCGCCGCACCGCCACCGGCACCGCGAGTTCCAGTGCCCGCTTCGGATTCTGATCAATGAAGTCCGCCATTTGATTCCGCCGCTCCTGCGCCAAAGCCCGCCCTTCAATCACCAAAGCCGCCTTTTCCCCCGCCGTCTTCGCGCTCGCAAAACGATCCGTCCAATCGCGAAATCCCGCAAACACCGTCTCGCTGATCGGTTCCCTCCACCGCAAATCCTGCCGCATCGGCAGCGTCTCCTCCGGCGGCACTTCAAGCACTTGGCGCACCGCACGCGGCACCACGGCTGCGACGGTCCGCTCCTTCACTTCCGGTGAAACTTCCGGCATCGTGGCATCGGGAACCACGCTCTGAGGCTGCCCGCCAAAAGTCGGTGCCTTCGCCTGCGGAGCGCTCCCCAGAAACGCCAACCACACCAGCGCAGCGGCGAAAATGACGGCATAAGCCCACGACCAGCATTTGCCAAAGTGGCGATTCATATTCGGGAGTAAGACTCGGTTGTGGAGAGATTCATGCCTTGTTGCGACAGTCAAAAGCATCGCCGCACACTCCGCTTTGCCAAGTAATATCTAGTGGCAGTTTTGGTGTTTCGGCGAGGTGCCAAAACCAACCTGCGGGGGCGTCCCGACCTGTCGGGACTACCCCGCGACAGCTCAACGGCATTTCCCCACCAATCGCCAGCCGGACTCAGCAGCACTTCCCGTCGCTTTTGAAAAGCAGGCGCAGGCTGTTCATCACGACGATGACGGTGCTGCCTTCGTGGGCGGTGACGCCGAGGGCGAGCGGGATGGGCAGGCCGACGATGGTGAGCACGGACATGATGATGATCATTCCAAGGGCGAGGATCATGTTTTGCCGGATGATGCGGCGGGCGCGGCAACTCAGCTTTCTCGCGATGAGGAAGCTTTCGAGCTTGTCGTTCATCAGCACAACTTCGGCTTGCTCGATGGCGGCATCGGAGCCGCGTGCGCCCATCGCGATGCCGACATCGGCGGCGGCGAGCACGGGCGCATCGTTCACGCCGTCGCCAATCATTGCGACGACTGCGCCCGTGGCTTTGATGCGCTGGATGGCGGCAACTTTTTCGTCGGGCTTGAGCTGGCTGAGGACTTCGCCCACGCCGGTCTGGCGTCCCATTTCGAGCGCAGCGCCGCTTTTGTCGCCGGTGAGCATGGTGGTCTTTATTCCGGCGGCGTGGAGCTGTGCGATGAGTTCGCGGGCTTCGGGGCGGAGGCGGTCGCGGAGGAGGATGCGGCCCGCGAGTCCGGTGGTGATGAGCCACACTTCGCTGGCGTCTTGCGGCGCGGGCAAAAGTGGATGGCCGGGGCGCATGGTGAGCGCGAGTTCGCGGTTGCCGAGGATAACGGGCTGGCCGCGCCATTTCGCCCGCACGCCTTGGCCCGCGACGGTCTCGGAATCACCGGGCGCTTCGACGGGGATTCCGCGTTTTGCCGCATCGCGAGCGAGCGAGCGGGACATGGGGTGATTGGAAAGTCGCGCGATGTTTCCCGCTGCGGCGAGCAAGTCGGCTTCGGTGCCTTCGAGCATTTCTACGCCGATGACGTGGAGATTCCCCTCGGTGAGCGTGCCCGTTTTATCCATCGCGACGGCGGTGACTCCGGCGAGCGTCTCGATGGCCGCGCCGCCGCGAAAGAGGATGCCGTTCTTTGCGCCAAAGGCGATGGCAGAGAGAATCGCAGACGGCACGGAGAGGACGATGGCGCAGGGCGACATGACGACGAGCAGCGTCATCGCGCGGTAGAATGCGCTATGGCTGCCCTCGAAAGGCGGGAGCTTGAAAAGGAACCACCAGACGAGAAACATGATCCCGCAGAGCGAGACGACGAGGGCGGTGTAGCGCGTGCCGAAGCGGTCGGTGAATCGCTGCGAAGGAGCCTTGAGATGCTGCGCTCCCTCGATGAGCCGGATGATGCGCTGGAGTGCGCTGTCCTCCGCCGCACGCAGCACGCGGCCCTCGAAGACGCCGTGCAAATTCAGCGTGCCCGCGAGCGCGGTGTCGCCCGTGCTTTTGCTCACAGGCTCGGCTTCGCCGGTGAGCATACTTTCATCGCACGCGCTGTCGCCGCGCTCGATGAGGATGTCCACGGGCACCTGTTCATTCGCCGTGACGCGCACATTTTGCCCCGGCAGCAAATCGGCGACGGCGACCTCGCGCTCGACGCCGTTTTCGAGCAAGCGTGCGGTTTTCGGCGCGTGCTTGAGGAGGGAGTTGATCTCGCGGTTCGTGCGGCCATACGCGAAGCGCTCCATCGCGCCCGACGCGGAGAAAAGGAACATGAGCACCGCGCCTTCATCCGGCTCACCAATCACCGCCGCGCCGACCGCGACAAGGAACATGAGGAAGTCCGTGCCAAACTCCCCTTCGCGCATTCCCGCCCACACTTTCTTCGCGAGGTCCCATCCGCCGAAGAGATAGGCAAAAGCAAACGCCCACTGCGAATGCAGCGTCCATCCGATGATTGTGAAAACAAGGCACAGCGCGGAACGCACAGCCATCGGCTTCCATCCCGCTTCGGCAGATTCGGCTTCGGTCATATCGCCGAACTTATCGCGATGGGGCTGCTTACGCGAGCGGGGAAATACGCGCGACAAGTTCCGCTGCAACCCTACCAAGTTCAGACACCGACCCTTCCGCGCTTCCTTCACGCGGCGGCTGGCCCGCTGCGCCAAAAAGAATGCCGCGCATGGCGATGCGGTCGCCCTTCAACTCCGTGCTCACGCCAACCGGCAGCGAGCAATCGCCGGAAAGCAGCCGCTGCACTTCTCGCTCGGCGCGGATGGCAATCATCGTCGGCTCGTGATTGATCTGCGCGAGCACTTCGCGGACTTCCTCGCGATCCGCCCGCGCCTGCAAAGCAACCGCGCCTTGACCAATGGCCGGTAGGATTTTCCCCAGCAGCGACGTGGCGCAAAACTCCCCTCTCTCGCACGCAAGAATGCCGGCAGAAAAATCGAGCGTGTAGTGCAGCCGCCGCAGCCCGGCCTCGGCGAGGATGATTGCAGAGACATCGGGATTTTCGCCGAGTTTGCGCAGACGAGTCGGCACGTTGCCGCGCCATTCTTCGATCTGCAAATCGGGACGCAACCACGCGATTTGCCGCGCTCTGCGAATACTGCTCGTTCCCACCCGCGCACGGTGCGGCAGCGCATCGAGTCCGCCGGGAATCTTGGAAACCAGCACATCCCCGACGGGCGCACGCTCCAGCACGGCGACAAGCTCCAGCCCTTCCGGGTTGTTGCCGGGCAGGTCTTTGAGGCTGTGAATCGCGACATCAATCGTGCCGCCGAGCAGCGCGTCTTCAAGCTCCTTGGTGAACAGCCCTTTCCCGCCTGCCTCGCCTGCGCGGAGGAGATTCAAATCGAGCTTCTGATCGCCGCGCGTCACAAAAATCTCGCGCCGCGTTTTCACGTCAGGGCAGCTCGCAGCGAGTGCGGCTTCTGTCAACTCGACCTGCGCAATCGCAAGCGCAGAGCCACGCGAGCCGAGCACGATTTGCTGCATCATTCCTTACAAAAGGTCCGTCACCGCACCGAGGCTGGCGCTCTTCACGGTCGCTGCGTACTTCGCAAGCACGCCGCGTGGGTATTTCGTCGCGGGCTTTTTCCACTTCTTCAGCCGCGCTTCGATTTCCGTCTTGGAAACGCCGAGATCAATCGTGCGCTTCATGGCGTCAATGGTGATCGGGTCGCCGTTTTTCACAATCGCGAGCGGCCCGCCCAGCGCAGCTTCCGGCGTGATGTGGCCTGCGACAAATCCGTGCGAGCCGCCGCTAAAGCGCCCGTCGGTGATGAGCGCTACATCCTTGCCTAGACCCTTGCCCATGACGGCGCTGGTCGGCGAAAGCATCTCGCGCATTCCGGGGCCGCCGACTGGTCCTTCGTGGCGAATGACGATGACGTGTCCCTTTTTCACCGAGCCATCGAGGACGGCTTTGAGCGCGTCCTGCTCGTTTTCAAAAACAATCGCCTTACCCGCGAAATGAGTGCCTTCCTTGCCGGAGATTTTCGCCACTGCACCGCCGGGCGCGAGGTTGCCGTAGAGCACGACAAGATGGCTGTCCTTCTTGATCGGGTCGCTCGTCGGGCGGACGATCTGCTGGCCCTTCGGGTAGTGTTTTACGCGCTTGAGATTCTCTTTCAGCGTCTTGCCGGTGACGGTCATACAATCGCCGTGCAGCAAGCCTTCTTCGAGCATCATCTTCATCAGCGGAGTCTGTCCGCCAATGGCGACAAGCTCCGACATGAGGAAACGTCCGCTCGGTTTCAAATCGGCGAGCACGGGGATTTTTTTGCCGATCTTCGTGAAGTCATCCAACTCCAGCTTCACGTTTGCCGCGTGTGCCATTGCGAGCAAATGCAGCACGGCATTTGTCGAGCCGCCGAGCGCGATGACGACAGCAATCGCATTTTCAAAAGACTCGCGGGAGAGGATGTCGCTAGGGCGAAGACCGCGCTTGATCATCTCCACCACGGCGACGCCCGCTGCGCGAGCATCCATCGCTTTTTCACGCGAGACGGCGTTTTGCGCGGAACTGTTTGGGAGCGACATGCCGAGTGCTTCGATGGCGCTGGCCATCGTGTTTGCGGTGTACATTCCGCCGCAGGAGCCTGCGCCGGGGATTGCGTGTTCTTCGATGAGCGCGAGTTCGCGTTCGTCAATTTGTCCGGCAGCGTGTTTGCCGACTGCCTCGAAGCACGAGACGATGTCGAGCGGCTTGTCGGCGAGCAGCGCGGCGCGCTCTTTATTCAGGCGCTTCTCCGCGAGGATGCCGTTGATACAGCCGGGCAAAATCGTTCCGCCATAAACAAACACCGCCGGGCGATCCAGACGTGCCATCGCGATGAGACAGCCGGGCATATTTTTGTCGCAACCGCCGATTGCCACGAGGCCATCGAGCATTTCGCAGCCCATCACCGTCTCGATGCTGTCCGCGATGACCTCGCGGGAAACGAGCGAGTATTTCATCCCCTCGCTGCCCATCGAGATACCGTCGGAAATCGTGATGGTTCCAAAGATGATGCCCTTTCCTCCGCCAGCGCCCACGCCGGCCTCTGCCTCGCGGGCGAGCTTGTCGATGTGCATGTTGCAGGGCGTGACCATGCTCCACGTGCTGGCGATGCCGACTTGCGACTTCTTGAAGTCCTCCCGCGCAAACCCGACGGCGTGCAACATGGCGCGACTCGCGGCGCGTTCGGGGCCGTCAGTAACCTGACGTGACCAATGACGGTGAAGACTTCCTGGGTGTTTGCTCGGCTCTCTGCTCATAGTAAAAGGGCGCGGAACCTAGCGACCTCGCAGGAATAAGGCAAGGACAGCTTCGCGAGGCATTGGGGACCACAGTTGCGTCATTCAAAAAGCCCCAATAAGGTGAACGTCGCCATGAGCAATCTACAGGAAATTAAGACCGCGATAGACATTTTGACTCCCCGCGAAAAAGCGCTCCTCGCCGCCGAGTTGTTCGCCATGCAATCCGAGCCGGATTTCGAGCAACTCGAAGCCTCTCTTGAAAATGGATTACGCGACGTGGAAGCCGGACGGGTGCGCCCGATTGAAGCTGTAAGGGAAATGTTCCCCTCATGGATTTCAAAGTCTTAATCACCGACAACGCGCTCCTAGACTTGAAAGAAATTATTCATTTAGGCGTCGCTACTTGCCTCCCCAGTAACGATAGCCAAGCAAGCAACCAATAACTCGCAACTAAACAGCTCCTATGCCCATCTTCTTCGCAGTCGCATCAATCATTTTCGGCGCGGGTTCGTTCGCGTTCGGCAACCCCGCTGGCGTGCCAGTCTTCGGTCTGGCATTTGCCGCAGCCGGATTCTTGCGCGAGTCGCGCGGCAGCAAGCGACGTTTCGTTTTCGCCTTACTTGCTGTCGGTGTCGCGCTGTGTGCTTACGCAACTTATGTCTCACTCAGACTCAACGCTAAATAACGACAACCGTACTAAACATGCGCTGTGCTGATAAATCGGGACTCAGCGTGTCACGGTAGCTGCCGGCTCTGGCATTGGGCGTGGCTTCTTCGAGAGAGCGAAGCTGGTGCGCGTTGCAGGGTTTGAACCTGCGACTTCTTGCGTGTGAAGCAAGCGCTCTACCACTGAGCTAAACGCGCATTTTATTGCGACGGCTTTCCTGCCGTGGGGCGTGGATAAAAGCAGGTTCCGTTTTTCATTCCAGCAGAAATTTGGATGAAATGACCGCTTCCCCATTTTGCTGCGGGATGCTTCATTGCGCCCCCGAATTTTCATGAAAACTGCCACTCACCGCCGCGCATTCACGCTGATCGAAATCGTCGTCATCCTCGGAATCATCGCGATGTTTCTCGCGCTCCTCGTTCCATTCGCAGTGCGCACTTTGGAGGGCGGACGCTCCGCAGTGTGTGTGAAAAACATGCAGGCAGTCGGCAAGGCGATTGCGGCTTATGCCGGAGAGAATGAGGGCCGGTTGCCAGGCCCGCTTTCCATGGATCAATATCCCGTGGACAGCGCGGGCAATCCACCTCGCGAGGGCCAGTTGCTCAAACACATTTCCTCGCACCTCAATGCGTCCGGCGGCGCGAAAGCCGTCTTCACTTTCACCGGATGGCAGCGTGCGGTGAAGAGCACGGATTCCGCAGTTTTCCTGATGAATACAGAAAAGCTGGCTCCCTTTGAGCAGTCGGTCTGGGGCGAGATGGGCAATGCCGCGAAGCCTCCGCTCAAGGCAGAGGACATCAGGGCGATTCGATTTGTGATTGGCGATAAAGCCGAGCCTGCGGACCCCGCGAAAGTATGGGCGCTCACGGAGGCGGATCAAATGCTGGCGCGGATTCTCGGCGCAACAAAAGCGGACGCTTGGGTGACTCTGATGCCGCAAAAAGCGGTGCATGTGAGCCACAGAAACGCGCTGTATTTCGACTGGCATGTCGAGCGCCTCGTGCTCACGAACTCATCGGTCGCGCCGCCCACCGCCGACTAGCGCTTGCTGGGAAAATGTGATGCCATGCGGCACATGCTCAGGCTGCTTTCCATCGCCGCGCTTTTCTGCGCCACCGCGCTTGCGGAACCCATCCCGCTTGCAAAGGCGCTTGCCGATGGGCGCGTGAAAGCGACGATCTCCGGCAATGGCCGCGATTCGATTTCTGTCCACCTCGTCCCCGCTTCGCCTGCCGCGCTGGATGTCGCGATTGCCGCCGGGACAGTCTTTGCGGGCGAAAATGGAGAGCGGCAAGTAGCACTCCGCGAACTGCGAACCAAGCTCAGTCCTGACTCCGAGGCCGATGCCGTCCTCCCCGCCGCCGCGCTTTCCTCTAAGAACACCGGCTCCCGGCGCGCGCTGGAAATCATCCCCGACGGCGAGCCTCGAATCGCCAGCTTGCTCCCCCTTTTCGCAAAACAAAACGACCTCCCAAAACCCACCGCGCAGCTCGCAGTGTTTGTCGTTTTGGAGGATATGAAATGGGAGAGCTGGACGCAGTGGCTCCTCGCCAACCGACCACCCGGCAAGGAGCAACAACCCATCACCCCCGCAGAGATTGCGCAAGCTGTGGATAGCCTCGCTTTTGTAAAACTCTCCAACCCCGAAAAGCCCCCAGCCCTGCTCTCGGACGAATCGCTCAAGCGCCTCGCGCTGCGCAATCCCTGGGCGCGGGGAAAAGCCATGACGCTCTACGGAATCAACGTGGACAACGCACTCACCGGCGACCCCGCTTTGCCCACGGACTTAAATCAACTCCTCCACACCGCCCCCAACGACAACTGCCCCATCTGCCGCCAGCGACAGAAAATGCAGCCGGAGTTTCCGTAGCTTTTACAACTTTGCGAAACATCCGGCTTCCCCAATCGCGGGCGGGTCTATTAGCGTCCACGCACTATGGCGCGAACTAGCAGCATCACCGACAGAACACTCGCAATCATCATGGGCGGCGGAGCCGGCACACGGCTCTATCCCCTCACCAAAGACCGCAGCAAGCCTGCTGTGCCGCTCGGCGGGAAATATCGCATCGTAGATATTCCGATTTCAAACTGCATCAACTCCGGCCTGCGCCGCATCTACGTGCTCACGCAGTTCAATAGCGTCTCGCTGCACCGCCACATCCAGGCGACCTACAAGTTCGATCAATTCACGCGCAGCTTCGTAGAAATCCTCGCCGCGCAGCAGACGCCCACAGACTCCGGCTGGTATCAAGGCACCGCCGACGCCGTCCGCCAAAACCTCGCCGACTTCCTCAACGGCAGCTTTGAATACTTCGTCATCCTCAGCGGCGACCAGCTCTACCGCATGGATTACCGCGACGTGCTCGACCAGCACATCGCGATGAAAAGCGACATCACCATCGCCACCATCCCCGTCGCCCGCAAAGACGCCAGCGCGCTCGGAATCATGCACACCGATGCAGACCGCAAGATCATCCAGTTTGAAGAAAAGCCGAAAGACCCCGCGCTGCTCGACACACTCCGCATCCCGCCAGCACTGCTCAAAGAAATGGGGCAGAAAGAAGACGCCGAACTCTTCCAAGCCAGCATGGGCATCTACGTCTTCAGCCGCGAGGCACTCATCGCCGCGCTCGATAATGACCACATTGATTTCGGCAAAAACATCATCCCCGAAGTCATCAAAAATTTCCGCGTCAACGCCTACATCTTCCAAGGCTATTGGGAAGACATCGGCACCATCCGCTCCTTCTTCGACGCAAACCTCGCGCTCACCAATCTCCTCCCCCCATTCAGCTTCTTCGACGCCCGCGCACCCATCTTCACGCACATGCGCTTTTTGCCCGGCAGCAAAATAAACGGCGCCACCGTCAAGCAAGCAATCATCGGCGACGGCTGCATCATTTCCCACGCACACATCGAGCGCGCCGTCATCGGCATCCGCTCCATCATCGAGACCGGCAGCATCATCAAAGACAGCATCGTCATGGGTGCCGACAACTACGAAGAAATCACCCCCGCCCGGAACGGCGAACCTCCGCTGGGCATCGGCGAGAACTGCACGATTGATCAGGCCATCATTGATAAAAACTGCCGCATCGGCAAAGGCGTCGTCATCACCCCCGAAGGCAAACCCGACAACGCCGACGGCCCCGCAGAACCGTGGTCCGATGGCACCATGCGCCCGCGCTGGTACATCCGCGACGGCATCGTCATCATCCCAAAAGGCGCAGTCATCGCCGCAGGCACCTGGGTGTAATCCGGCGAGATGAAAATCATCCGAGTACCATGGATCGTGTGCCGGGCCGATGAATTCGGCACCGTGCAAGTCCCCATCAACTGGCGCGGATACGACATCGAGATTATCGCCTACTCCGAAAAAGAAGCGCGAGACTGGTGGGAAGAACTCTCCGACACCGAGCGCAAACGCCACATCTGCGGCGACAGCGGCAGCGAGCAAGAGTCGCTGCTTTTCTAAATCCGCACCAACACCCCCGCGCCCAGCTTCGCCGTCTCCCACGCTTGGAAATGCGTGAGGCCGATTGCCAGCGCATCCGCAGCATCCGCATCCGGCGTCTCCGTCAGCCCCAGCAGCACGCGAACCATGAACCCCACTTGGTCCTTCTGCGCCCCACCGCGCCCCACCACACTCTGCTTCACCTTGCGTGGCGCATACTCATAAATCGGAATCTTCACCTCCGCCGCAGCCAGCAAAGCAGCACCACGCGCCGCACCCAGCGTGATCGCCGTCTTATAGCTCTGCACAAAAATCACCCCCTCAATCGCCGCACAATCCGGCTTATGACGATCAATCACATCCGCAATCCGCGCACGAATTGCGACCAGACACTCACTCGGCGTGAGCGACTGCGCATTCCCAATCCGCCCCCACTCCAGCGCACGCGCCTTCCCGCCCGTCTTCTCCAACACGGCAAACCCCGTCCCACGCAGCGAAGGATCGATAGCAATAACACGCATACCGCGCACAAAACCGCAAACCCCACACAAAGCAAAGCCACAACTTCCGCACAACGCCACGACTGAGCACTGGAGGCGTAACGGAGTCCCGATACATCGGGACTCCTTTACGCCTCCTGAGCTATCTTGACTTCAATTGCAGCACCCGAGCTTCATCGCGCACCAAGAAAACCCACCCGTGCAGCAATCCAGCCAGCTTGCGTGGCAAAACACCCCGCTTGTGCAGCCCACCAGCCCGCTTGTGCAGCACGTCAGCCCACTTGTTCAGCACAACAATCTCAATAAACACCCCAACAGTCGCAATAAGCACCCACCCAAACGAATTATGCACCCCACCAGCCAGCCAGTGCAGCTTTACAGCCCGGCTGCGCAGCTCGACAGATTCCCTGAGTGCCCCAATAGATAGACAATGCAAACGTGCAATCACTATATATCGTGCCTGCCACGCCTCTCGGTTTCGTAATTCAGATGCCAGTTGGAGGATGCGCGGTGTCGAGCACTTCGGTGACGTGCGAGACCGACAGCGTGCTATTTAGCGGGTGGCGAGGCGGGGTGCTCCAAAACGAGCTCATCCCCGGCGATGTTGCGGAGTTTCACTTTGAAGGCTTTGGCCGCCACGGTGTAGCGGCCTTTCACTTTGGCTTTCGGCCCGGCTTTGTCTTCGAGGTCGGGGTTGCTCACCCACACGCCGTCTTTGCGCAGGGTGGTGTCAAACTGGATGGCCTCAATGAGTTCCAGCCCGGCGTCGCTGATGGTCACGGGCTTGAACGCGACGGCTGGCTTCGCGGCTTCGGCACCGTTTCCGTTCGTTTCGCTATCGCCGTTTTCCTCACCGTTCCCATTGCCGTTTGGCTCGATCAGATCGCCTGCCTTCTTCTTTCCGCGTTTGGCGTTGAACTCGTCAATCTTCGCCCTCAGATACGGGCTGAAGTATTGCTTCACGGCTACTTCCAGTTGGCCTTTCTTGCCGGGCTTCACGTCCAGCACGGCGCTGTCCGGGGTAAAGAGGCTGGCGGCTTTGCGGTCGAGCAGTTCGTTCAGGCTCACGAGTTCCACCTTGAGCTGCGTCTTGCCGCTCGCGCGAAGGCGTTTGTTCACGTAGGCCTGATCCACTTCCAGTTCACGATGCGCGTAGAGGATGCGGACGCCCTCGGCCCGGTCATCGCTTTCAAGTTGGTAGATTTCCTCCAGATACACGTCCAGTAGCGCAGCGGTGAGCCGCTCGTGCAGTCCCACGAATTTCAGCGGGATGTAGCGCCCCGCCGGGCCGGGCAGACCACCATCCCAGAATTCGCCGAGTTCAAGCTCGTCGCGCTTTTTGAAGCCTTCCACGAGGCTGAAAATCTTTGCCATCGTCTGTGCCGGATTGCGGAAAAGGCGGATGCCGTCCTGGATTTTTAGCACATCAAAAGACGCGCCCGCGGCGGCGAGTCGATCTCGCGTGGTCTGCACGGCGTTCAGCCCGATGTCGCTGGCGATGAAGCGGCGGCCCAGCTTGTGCGCGACGTTTGCCGTCGTCCCGCTGCCGCTAAAAAAGTCGGCGACGGTCATGCCGGGGTTTGAGGAGGCGCTGATAACGCGCTCTAGCAATTCGCCCGGCTTCTGCGTGGCATAATCCTCCCGGTCTTCTGCCTGTGAGTTCACGGGATTGATGTCGTCCCATACCGACTGGCAAGGCATCCCCTTGAGTTCATCCAAATAGACCTTGAGACGGATACCTCCCGTCTTGGTGAAATGAAGACGTTTTTCGCGGTCAAGGCGCTCCATCGTTTCGACCGGGCAACGCCAAAGCGATGTGCAGCCTTTATATTCGTAATCGTAGCCGCTGCCTTTCAATCCTTTGGCTGTCAGGTTTCCATCTGCCCATTTACGCCCGTCCGAGTCTTCCCGATTGAATCGCTCCAAATAGACATCGTCGTATTCGAGAAGGACGCCGTTGAAGGTAAAATCTTCGGCAAACGAGTAGAGATAAATCGTGTCGTGATTCATCCCAAAGCTCCGCGCATCGCTGTGCGCTGTCGTGCGTTTCCAGATGATCTCATTCAGGAAGCAATGCTCTCCAAAAACTTCATCAAGCAGCACTTTGGCATAGTGCCCGATGTGCCAATCAAGATGCACGTAGATGGAGCCGCTTTCGCTCATCACCTCGCGGATGGCCAGCAGCCGCTCGTAAAGCCAGTTGAGGTAGTCCTCTTTCTGCCAGATGTCGCCATACATGACTTCCTCGCCGATAGCCGGGGAGCCACCTTCGATAGCTGTCTTTCCGCCGTTGCGAAGATAGATGCGCTTCGCATAATTCGCCCCGCTGGCGAAAGGCGGGTCAATATAAACCAAGTCCACCTTGATGTTGTTGGCCTTGAGGTAGGCGCAGGCGGAGAGGCAATCGCCGTGGAGCAGCAGATTCGGCCCAGCACCGGGAGTGGTGGGCGCTTGGGCGGCGCGGACTTCCTCCACCTTCACCACCTCAAAGAGCGGCATGTGCTCCGGCATCCGCCGTCCTTCAAAGCTCAGAAGCGCCTGCCCGCGTGCCGGCGAGATGGTGTAGGGCAGCGGGGTGTAGGGCTGGGTGATCAAACGGCGCGTTCCTTGTTTTGCTTTTGCAGATTGATGGAAGGACGGCCCGAGAGGCGCTGGTGTTCGCGGGCTTCGGCGAAGAGACGGGCAACATCGTGACCGTAGGAGGCGGAGA
Organism: Verrucomicrobiaceae bacterium; assembly: GCA_031372675.1. Taxonomy (GTDB): domain Bacteria; phylum Verrucomicrobiota; class Verrucomicrobiia; order Chthoniobacterales; family Chthoniobacteraceae; genus SXWH01. The sequence continues at coordinate 25,060 of JANMLS010000055.1, read as the reverse complement.
GTTCGTCCTTGATGCGCCAGACTTCGCGGAGCACCTCGTCGGCAACTCCGGTTTCGGTTAGATCGGTTGTGGTGTTTGTTTTCATAGGATGTTTTCCATGAGTTCCTCGGGTGTGCAGATCGTAGGCAAATCGTATCCTTCGCGCAAAGCCAGACGCCTCAGACGTGACTGAATGGAGGCGTTGACGAGGTGGCGAAAGTTCAGTGAGAGCAGCGCGTCGAGGCCGTGAATGGTGGCAGTCGCGATATGCGCGGCATCCCGGTCGGAACCCGGTGGAAGGATACCGCCATCTAGGATTTGGCGCACAAAGACAAGAACTGGCTCGGAGATTTCCAACAGCGGCAAGGGTGCCAGCAACTCCAATCGCGCGAGAGCAAACACCGCGTCACCAGAGCCCGCTTCATCCAAGACGATTTGCGAAGTAAAAAGCTCGTGCTCGCCCCGGCAACGCTCCCACCAGTCGCGCGTGGTCTGCTGACGGGCCATTTGCACGACATCGCGCGCTGGCCGTGCCACGAGGTAGCTGGGGATGGTTGTTTCGACGAAAATTCGCATGGCTCAGGCGGCTGCTTTGTCCGCGATCATGCGAGTGAGAGCGGGAGCTTTGCCTTCATCGAAATGGCAGAGGACAGCCTCGCGGACGTTCGCGCGAAGCTCTTCCCAAGTGTCGGCTTCGGTGACGATGGAGTGGCCTAGCGCAGTGGCGATGAAGCCGCCGTCGGTGTCGTCCTCGGTGATTTGAAAGATGATTTCGCTCATGGTTGTGGTGGTAGCAGTGGATGAGGTGACGGGAAAGGTGATTATAGATTTTGGATTTCTTTCTTCACCTCATCGAGGTGGCGCGTGAAGTCGTTATCGTCCTCGTCCACGAAGCAGCGGTATCGGAAGTGCGGATTGTGTTTGAGGAAGACGTCTTTGACGAACTTCTCCTTGGCCTGGAAGTCGGCATCGTAAAATTTCTTGCCCTTGGTTTCGAGGATGAGCACGCGGTCAATCGGACCGGCGGCGGTGTCGGGTGCGTAGTCCTTTTGGCGGCGATACGGTTTGTCCGCTGGCTTGCGCTTGAGGATGAGGAAGTCCGGCGTGTAGGTGCCGTAAGGCGTGCGGATGATGAGGGCTTGGAGCGCGCCGTTGCGGTAGCCGTTGTAGTAAAACTCCAGCTTGTGCAGCTCGGCGAGCTTGGCGAGTTCATGAACGGCGTCCACCTCGTAGCGGGAGTCGAAGGCGTAGGGCGCGTAGTTGAAAGTCACGTCGTGGTCGTCGAGGTGCTGGTATTTGAGTTCTTCTTCCCAGCGGTTTGGGAAGTCATTGAAGCGCGGGAGGTCGGAGGGGCGAAACTCGGGCAGGAAGCGCCCGGCGATATGAGGGATGGCGGGCGACTCCATGCGCCAGTCGAGGAGGTCAATTTCCACATCCTCCTTTAATTCCTCGTGCGTGACGCGGATATTTTCCATGAGGAGCGAAGCGGCGAAGGCAATCACCGCATCCAACGACAGCGAGGGATGAAGGGCGAGCCAGCCGAGTTGCGCCTCGATCTGCGTGTGGATGCCGCGCAATGCAGCCTCGTGCGCCTGCACCAAGTCCGCCTCGGAGAAGCGGCCCCATGTGGCGCGAGCGAGAGCGGAGAGCAGGCCCGCGTAGGTGAGGCGATGGCGGGCGGTGGCGGTGGTGAGGATGCGGGTGACGGCGTTGGCAAGGCCGCGCTGGCCGACGGTGGCCTCGGTGAGCGTGGGCGTGAAAGGGTGCTGGGTTTTGAAGAGGCCGAAGTCGAAGCTGGCAAGGGCGGTGGCGGGGTCGTGCTCGCGTTCCTCGCGGATGATGGAGTAGCGGCGGCGGACGTTTTTGAACCGGAGTTTGCCGAGCTTTGGCTTGCGGATGAGAACGTTGATCGATTGCTCGGCGTGGATGCGGAGGTCGGCGATGGAGAGCGCGTAGTTTTCTTTCAGCTCTTTATCGAGCGTCTCGTAATTGCCCTCGCCGAGCGCGATGAGGGCGGTTTCGTCTTTGGCGGAGATGACTTCGCGCAGGCAGCGGCAGGTGGTTTGGAGGACGAAGTTCTTGGTCGTCTCGCGGCGCGGGAGGGCGACGGCGGTGAGGCTCTTGCAGTCCCAGCCCTCGGTGCCGATGGCGACGAGGAGGATGACGCGCTTTTTGATGTGAGGTTGATCGAGGTTGTTGAAAATGGCGTCGCTGTCTTTCGGCAGTGCCCACGACTTCTGCGCCTTCTTCACGCCGCGATAGAAACGGAAAATTTCCGCATCGTCGCAGCCGGGCCGATGCGCGGCGTACCACGCGCGGACGGCGGGGAGTATTTCGGTGTTTAGCTTTTCGATGCTGGGGCAGTAGAAGGCGATTTTGCTGAGGGTGCCGGTGGGATACGTGCGGTCGTAGTCTTTGAAGAAACTCGTGAGGGCGTCGGCGACGAACTCGCTGGCGGCGATGTTTTTGCCGGTGACGTGCGGGACTTTGAGAAAGCGCCCGATGCCGTCTGCGAGGGAGTAGTGGTAGGTGATGAGCTGGATTTGCGAGAGCTTCACTTTTGAGCCTGCGAGGGGGACGTGGTGTTTGAGATACGGTGTGCCGGAGAAGCCGAGGACGGTGCAGACGTGGCCGTGCTGGTTGAGCACGTCCACGGCGCGCTTGAGTTTCTTTTCATCGTCGCCGGTGCTGCTGAAAAAGTGGTGCGCCTCGTCGAGGATGACGGAGATGCCGGGGATTTGGGATAGCCGCTCGCGGAGAGCGTTCACCTTGCGAAGCGCTGCGGTTTTCTCGGCGTCGTAGAAAGGGCTGTCGGGATTTGTGTAGGTGGCGTCGCTGTCCTCGAATTTTTCCATGACGACCTTTTCGGCGTTCGTGATGAAGACGAGGCCGAAGTCGCGGGTCTGCGTGAGGCGGTTGACCTTTTCGAGATTCGGGTTGTTGCCGTGCAGCTTGTCGCGGCGTTTGGAACTGAGGCTGTCGAGAATCTCGAAGTGAACCACGCGGCGAAGCTCGGCGGCGTCGCTCGGCGGGAGCACCCACGCGGGGTCGAAATTCCGAATGGTTTGCAGCGAGGGGAGGATGGCCGTTTTCGACGCCTGCGGTGCGAAGACGACGAAGTTGCGAGCAAAGCGTTTGTCGCCAGGGTGCAGGCGCGCGAAGTGCAAATCGAGGTAGATGAACGCCGCCATGAGGTAGGTTTTCCCCGCGCCCATCGGGAGGCTGAAAAGGTAGTTCGGGTAGCTGAAATCGTGGAGCAGTGCGTCGAGGAAGGCGCTCCAGTTTTCTTTCGTGCCGAGCGGGTCATCCTTCACTTTTTCCGCCAGCGTCTTGAGTTCGTTCTCCTTTGCGAAGCGGTAGAGAAATTCAGCGGTGGCATTGCCACAAAGCGCCGGATGTGGATCAACCTGATCGCGCAGCAAACCCACACGAATGACTTCGGCCAGCGAGCGATTCAGCCCGACGAACTTGAGCCAGAGATAGATTTCGATGGCCTCGCGCTGCGGCAAACGGAGTTTCGCGGCTTTCTCGATGTGACGTGCAATTTGACCCGGCAACGATTGGGCGTTCGCTTTCTCCTGCGCTATCCACGCAAACGCGGCCTGCTCAATTGTGTCGTGAAGATTCATGAAGTGGCGCGGTAGTCGGCGAGGATGCTTTGAAGTGCGGTATTACGGTTTGGGAAAGCAATGCGGCGCGGGATTTAATGGGGCAGAAATAAAATAGAAAGCCGCGAAAAAACTTTTTGCCAAATTTTGGGAGGTGTGATTTTTCCGCGCCAATCCTCGGGGCGGAGACATGCCCCGGCGGAGATTGTCAATTCAACCCGAACGCCGCGATTGAGGGCTGAAAGCCCGGAAATGTAATAGGGTTGGCTGCATGAAGAGGATGTAGCCCTGAATGGGTGGAACGAAACCGTGACTGACTTTTTTGTGCCGCCCTTGCAGGGCTTGGCTCTCTTTCCATCACCTACCCAGGGCTTCACCCTGGGCTATCACATCTCGCACCTTCGGCGCTCAAAAGGCGGCATTCGGGGTGAATTGAAAACAATAACTCGAAGCAGAGGCATAAGTCCGCGCACGCGCATGGGTGCAGGGGTACTCGGCGGATTTCGCGAATAATCCTACGCTTGCAGTGGATGCCAAATAGACCGACGCGGTCGGCAAGCTGGACAACGCGATTACCGCTCTCGGCGGGACGGCGGCGTTTGAGACGAGCGAAGGCGAGCAGGGTGGTGCGCTCGCCGGTCGCGCTGGTGCGACGGCGCAAATCCCTGTGCATCTGCGTGCGGCGCGGGGCGCGGTGAAGACGCTGAACACGATCTTCTCGAATCTGTATAAGGACAAAGCGGAGTTGCTCACCGGATGGAAGACGGCGAACCGCGTGCAGAAGTCGGGCGGTGAGACGACGACGCCGCCGCCCACTCCGTAGCGCAATTTTACATCAACTGATGCGCGTCCACGTCCACTACGGCAAACACATCCTCGGGCATCGGCAGCTTGTCTAAAACGCTGCGAATGGTGCGACTCAGCTTCAGGACGGCTTTTGCACGCAGGGAGAGGTGGAAGCGGAAGTTGCCGTGCGATTTTTCCAGCGGCGCGGGGGCGGGTTCGCCGAGAGTGACTCCGGCGGGGAGGACTTCTTTTAGGCGACGGTGGAGTGTTTCGATGCTGAGTTTTGCACGTTCTTCGTGCGGCGAGCGGACGGTGATGAGCACGAAATGCGTGAAGGGCGGCTGCACCATTTTTTCCCGCCACTCGATTTCCTGTTCGTAAAAGCCGTCGAAGTCGTGATGCCGCGCAAACTGGATCGCGGGATGAAAGGGCGTGTAGCTTTGCACGACGACTTCGCCGGAGACATCGCCGCGTCCGGCGCGTCCGGCGACTTGCGTGAGGAGCTGGAATGTGCGCTCGCTGGCGCGGAAATCGGGCAAATGCAGGCCCATGTCGGCGTTCACGATTCCGACGAGTGTGACGTTTGGAAAATGCAGACCTTTCGCGATCATCTGCGTGCCCACGAGGATGTCTATTTTCCCGGCGCGGAAAGCGTTTAGCGTTTCTCGGTAGCTTTCTTTTTTCTGCATCATGTCGGCGTCCATCCGCTTCACCACAGCGTTTGGGAAGAATTTCTGCACGGTGTCCTCGACCTTCTCGGTGCCGGTGCCGCTGTATTTGATGCCGGGGTCTTTGCAGTCCGGGCACTTCGTCGGCGCGATGGCGAGGTGGCCGCACATGTGGCAGACGATGCGGTTTTGCGCGCGGTGAAATGTGAGCGAGACGGAGCAGTTCGGACACTCGGCGACGTAGCCGCATTTGTTGCAGAGCAGCGTGGTGGAAAAGCCGCGTCGGTTGAGAAAAAGGATCACCTGCTCTTTTTTCGCGAGCCGCTCGGTGATGGCTTTGGAGAGCGGGTCGCTGACGATGGGCGATGATTTTCTTGCCTCCATCCGCATGTCCACGATTCGGATGAACGGCATCTTCTGGTCGTCCACGCGCATCGTGAGTTTCAGCAGCTCATACTTGCCGGAATGCGCGTTGTAGGCGCTCTCCAGCGAGGGCGTCGCGCTACCGAGCACGACCACGCATTTCTCAAAATGCCCGCGCACTACTGCGAGGTCGCGACCGTGGTAGCGCGGCGTCTCCTCCTGCTTGTAGGTGTTCTCGTGCTCCTCATCCACGATGATGATTCCGAGCCGATCCACGGGCGCAAACACTGCCGACCGCGCACCGATTACAATGCGCGCGCGCCCGCTGCGAATGCGGTGCCATTCGTCGTGCCGCTCGCCTTCGCTGAGGTGCGAATGCAGCACGGCGACTTCGTGATTCGTCGCGGCGAAGCGGCTCTTGAATCGCTCCACGGTCTGCGGCGTGAGCGAGATTTCCGGCACGAGCAAAATCGCGCCCATCCCCTGCTCCAGCGCACGGTCAATGCCTTGTAGATAAATCTCCGTCTTCCCGCTGCCCGTCACGCCGTGAAGGAGGAAGGGTTTTGGAGGAAGTAGCGGGGCCGTCTCGGCCACGTTTGCATCAGGCTCTTGGGGGCGAGACGCCCCCACTACGTCCACCGCTGCCGCCACCCGCGCAAAGACGGTGCGCTGCTCGTCGTTCAGCTCCAGTTTTCCGCTGGAGACAAACTGCTCTTTTCCAAACGGATCGCGCTCCACTTTCTCGGGCTCCACGAGCAGCCAGCCTTTCTTCGCCATCGCTTGCACGGTCTGGTGCGCCACGCTGCATTGCTCGCATAAATCCGCCACGGCCACTGCTTTTTCTCCCGCCTCGCGCAGGACCACGAGTACGTCGGATTGCTTCGGCGATTTCTTCTCCAGCGCCGCGATCTCCTCGTCGGATAATGTGCGTGCCAGCTTCGCGAAGAGCCGCACTTTATGCCCCACCTCCGCTTTGCGAATCACGTTTGGCAGCACCGTCTTCATCGCCGCTTCGAGCGGGCAGCAGTAGTAATCCGCCATCCAGTTTGCGAGCTGGATGAGGCCCGCATTCAGCGCGGGTTCATCGCCGACAAGCTCCGCAATTTGCCGCACGCCCTCCGCCTCCGTCGCCTCCGAGACTGCGATGACGGTGCCGAGTAAAGTGCGCATCCGCACTGGCACTCGCACTCGCGAGCCTACGACAGCATTCAGCCCGGACGGCACTTCGTAATCAAAAGCGCGTCCCCCGGAATCATCGAGCAGGACTTTGGCAAACATCGCAGGCACCCGCGAAACGAACGGCAAACCCGCCCACCACGGCAACGCATTTCTTGTGGCTCCGCATCCTCATCGTGATTGCAGCGCGGCGCAAAAAGTAGCTCGCGAGTCCCTTCGCGGCTCTACAATCCCCGTGAAGCGGCACGCATATAATGTGTCGCTTCGCGAGTGGCGTAAAACCGCGAAGCAACTCGCAGGCTACTTTTTATTCACGCTCCAGCCAGCGCATCGGCCCGCGCTGCATTTGCAATTTCCGCAAGCTCCGCTAAATGTCGCCCGCTTCCATGAATATCCTCATCCTCGCCGCTGGTTATGCCACCCGCCTGTATCCGCTGACTCTCACCAAAGCCAAGCCGCTCCTCGATGTGGCCGGCAAGCCGATGATGGAATGGGTGATCGATAACCTCGCGCCCATCTCCGGCATCGCGAAAGTCTTCGTGGTCACAAACAACAAGTTCGCCGCCGATTTCCAAACATGGGCCGACGGCTACGCGGCGAAACAGCCGAAGCTCGCATTTGAAATCGTGAACGATGGCTCGACCGGCGATGCCGATAAACTCGGCGCAATCGGCGACCTCAATTACGTCGTGCAAAAATACGGAATCGAAGGCGAAGACCTGCTCGTCGTCGCGGGAGATAATCTCTTTTCCGAAAGCCTCGAAGGTTACGGGAAAATTGCCCGCGAGAAAAATGTGCCCGTCCTCGGCGTCTATGATGTCGGCTCGCTCGAAGAGGCGAAAAAATACGGCGTGGTCGCGGTGGACGCGGGTGGTGTGATTTCGCAGTTCGTGGAAAAACCCGCCGAACCACCGAGCACGCTCATCGGCATCGCACTCTATTTTTACCCGAAGCACGTCGTGCCGATGATCCGCCAGTATCTGAGCGAAGGAAACAATCCCGACCAACCGGGCCGCTTCGTGCAATGGCTCTACCCGCGCACACCGGTCGCGACGTGGAGCGTGCCGGGAACGTGGTTCGATGTGGGCAGCAAAGAGACGCTAGAAGAAGCGAATCGCATCTTCGCGAAGTTCGGGAAAGCGTAGTTTTCGGCAGCAGTCCGGCACTTTGACTTTGCCTCTTGCGCAGGCGCGGCTAGGTTCCGCCCCTTTTCTAAAATGAGCGCGAATTACAAAGATACCCTGCTGTTGCCAAAGACTGATTTTCCCATGAAGGCCGACCTCGTGAAGCGCGAGCCCGAGCGGCTGGCGAAGTGGGAGGCTGCGGATGTGTACGGGCAGATTTTGGCAGCGCGAAAAGATGCGCCACTTTTCGTCCTGCACGACGGCCCGCCGTTCGCAAATGGCGATGTCCACATGGGCACGGCGCTGAACAAAATCCTGAAGGACCTCATCGTAAAATCGCGCTCGATGCTCGGCTTCCGCGCACCGTTCGTGCCGGGCTGGGACTGCCACGGGCTGCCGATTGAGTTCAAAGTCGTGAAGGAGCAGCGCGGGCTGGAGCCAGCGGAAATCCGCCGCCGCGCCGAGGCGTTTGCGCGCAAGTATATCGACATCCAGCGCGGGCAATTTAAGCGGCTCGGTGTCTTCGGCTCGTGGGCTGATCCGTATCTCACGCTCGCGCCTTCGTACGAGGCGGACATCATCCGAGCGTTCGGCGGGTTCGTGGAAAAAGGGCTAGTCTATCAGTCGAAAAAGCCGGTGTACTGGAGCACAGGAGCGCAGACGGCGCTGGCGGAAGCGGAGGTGGAGTACGCACAGCGGACGGACCCGGCGATTTATGTGAAGTTCAAAGTGGCACAGGCGTCCTCGCCTGTGGCGGACGCCTCGTTCGTCATCTGGACGACAACCCCTTGGACACTGCCTGCAAACGTCGGCATCGCCGTTCACCCGAAGGTCAAATACAGCGTCGCCGACTTCGCCGGACAAAAGCTGATCGTCGCCACGGATTTGCTCGCCGCTTTCGCAAAAGAAACCGGCCTCGAACTCGGCGCAGTCTCCGCCGAAGTGACGGGCGAACAGCTCATCGGACTCGAAGCGCAGCATCCCTTTTTGCCGCGCACCTCGAAGGTCATCCCGGCTGATTTCGTCACCACGGACACCGGCACTGGCCAAGTCCACATCGCCCCCGGCCACGGCAAGGACGACTACATTGCCGGACAGGCAAACGGCCTGCCCGTGCTCTCGCCCGTGGATGATTTCGGCAAGCTCACCGAGGACTGCGGGATGCCGCAGTGGGTCGGCAAATACGTGTTCGATGCCAACGCCGAGATCGTCACTTTTCTCCGCGAAAATGGCTCGCTGCTCGCGGAGCAAAAATACACCCACGACTACCCACACTGCTGGCGCTCGAAGACGCCGATTGTCTTTCGCGCAGTGGAGCAGTTTTTCATCAACGTGGAGAAGATTCGCGGCGGCGCACTGGCGGCGATTGACCAGACGCAGTGGCTGCCGCACTGGGGTCGCAACCGCATCTTCGGCACCGTGGAATCGCGGCCCGACTGGTGCATTTCGCGGCAGCGCACTTGGGGCGTGCCGCTGCCCGTTTTCTACGAATCCAACGGGACGCCCATCGTCCGCGCCGACCTCGCTGCGAAAGTCGCCGATCTCGTCGAGAGCGGCGGGACGAATCTGTGGTTTGAAAAGGACGACGCTTGGTGGGCCGCGCAGCTCGGCCTCCCCGCCGACACTTCCCGCCGCAACGACACGCTCGACGTGTGGATTGACTCCGGCGTTTCGCACCGTGCCGTGACCTCACGGCACCCAGAACTCAAGGCGTGTGGCGGAGTGGCCGACGTTTATCTTGAAGCCACAGACCAGCATCGCGGCTGGTTCCAATCGTCGCTGATGACCTCCGTCGCGCTCACTGGGCACGCGCCGTACAAGACCGTCATCACGCACGGCTTCGTCGTGGACAAAGACACCAAGCGCAAGATCAGCAAGAGCGAGCAGGGCGCTTACAAAAAGCCGATGGAAGCCGAGTATTTCGTCGGCAAATACGGCGCTGACATCGTGCGCCTGTGGGCCGCGAGCGTGGAATATACGAACGACGTTCCGTTCAGCGAAGACGGCTTTGCGCGGACGAGCGAGGCGTATCGCAGCTTCCGCAACGTGCTGCGTATCTTGCTGGCGAATATCTCCGACAGATCGGACGGATCAGCCGGATCGGACCGAGCTGGTGCTACCACCGTGGACCGCTGGATCCTCAGCAAACTGCAAACCGTCATCGCCACCTGCCGCGCTGCCTACGAAGCCTACGACTTCCGCAAAGTCTTCGAGACGCTAAACCAATTCTGCACCGTGGACCTCAGCGCCCTCTACGTGGACATCACGAAGGATCGCATGTATTGCGACGCCGCCAGCTCGCCGCGCCGCCGCGCCACGCAATCCGTCATGCAAGCGAGCTTTGAAGCCGTGGCAAAATTGCTCGCGCCAATCCTCGCTTACACAGCGGATGAAGCGTGGGAGTTCTCCGGAAACAAAACGAGCATCCACATCGAAACACTGCCCGAGCCCAACCCCGCCCTGCGCGACGAAGCACTGGAAGCAAAAGTCGAAGAGTGGCTGAAGCTCCGTGCAGCGATTTACCAACAAGCCATCGAACCCGCGCGACAATCCAAGACCATCGCAAAGTCGCTGGAAGCAGCAGTGGTGCTGGAACTCGAAGACGAGGCGTTCAAAGCATATTCGGCCTCCGCGCCTACTGAGCACGCCGAGTTGGAGGAGTTCCTCATCATCAGCGAACTCTCGATCTCCAAAGGAACTGCCCTCGGTGCCCGCGTTGCCAAAAGCGAACAACCACAGTGCCCGCGCTGCTGGCGTCAACAACCGCTCACAGCAAAAAACGTATGCGGACGCTGCGACGACGCGCTTGTATAAATGCGTTTCCTCGCCGCCATCGCCCTGCCGCTCTACGTGCTCGATCAGCTCACAAAGTGGTGGATTTACACCCACTATGCGCTCGATCCGAACGACCACAATTTCTCCCGCTTTCCCGATGTTGTGGAGAAAAGCGCCCACCTTCCGCTGCACACCGACGTGATTCCCGGTTGGTTCCAGATCGTCCACTGGGCCAATACCGGTGCGGCTTTCAGCATCGGCTCCGGCAATAATTCTTTCTTCGTCGGGCTGTCAGTCGTCACGTTCATCGGTTTGCTCATTGCGTGGAAAAAAAACGTCTTCACCGATGCTCCGTCACGAGTCGGCGTGGCACTGCTTCTCAGCGGAATTATGGGCAACGTGACAGACCGCATCATCCACGGCTACGTCGTTGATTTCCTGCTCTTCTGGCTGCATGTGCCCTTCGCAAATCCGTGGCCTGCTTTCAACGTCGCCGACTCCTGCATCTTCATCGCCGCCGGCTGTTTCATCTTCGCTGGCATCCTCGATGCGCGGAAAAAAAAGCCGGAAGCCGCGAGTTAGAGAATGTGCACCGGCATTTCGTCCGATTGCGCTTCGAGTGATTCGTCCTTTGCCGTGAAGCTATGTAGTGCGCTCGGCACGCCCGCTTTTTCCAATCGCGCAGGAGAGGCATCGGTGAGCAATGCCCCGACTTCGGACCAAGGCACTAAAAAATGCGGCGCGTTTCGCTCCAGCTTCGTCGCATCCAGACAAAATACATTTCGCTGGCTCCGGCGCATCACGGCTTTTTGCTGGTCCACGATTTCGGCCTGCGAATTCCACAAGCCTTCCGAGGTCATTCCCTCCGCCGATAAAAACGCGAGATCGAAGGTCCAAAACTCCACGCTGCGCTTTGCGGTTTCGCCAAGGAGCGTGGATTGGAGATGGAAAAGCTGCCCTGCCAGCAGAAAGACCTGAATGCCGGGAACCATCGCGAGGATTTCAGCAACGGGAAGATTTGAGGTAACGATGCGAACCGGCGAGGCTGGTTGCTCGCGAAAAGCCTCCGCCAACGCAAAGAGCGTGGTGCCGGAATCGAAAAAATACGTGCCGCCGGGCTGAATCATCGGGATCGCTTGTTTCGCGATTTTCAGCTTTGCGGCAGACCCAAGACTGCGCCGCTCTCGAAACGACGGGAATCGGTCATTAAACTCCGATAACGCACCGCCATAAGTGCGAGTGATGCGCTTATCCTGAACCAGCGCTGCGAGGTCGCGTCGCGCAGTCGCCTCGGAAACACCGAGTCGCTTGCACAATTCTTTAACGGGCAGGTAACGCTCCTGCTCGATGAGCTTTGCCAGACGGTCCCGACGAGCTAGAACGATATGCAGCGGCACTTTCATAAACAGAGAAGAAATCCATTTTATGAAAGAACGCAATCATAAATAATAGGCTTTATGGAGCCGTGGTTTATTTTATGAAGCCGCCCCGTCTTTGGGCTGCGAATCTTCGCGTAGTTTGGCGACTTCTTTCTGCGACAGCAGTCGCCAGGTTCCCGGTGCGATTTCACCCGTTACGACCGGGCCAATTCGCACCCGAACAAGGCGTTCGACTTCATATCCGAGTTCATAAAACATCAGGCGAATCTGGCGTTTAAGGCCCTGTCGTAAAACGACCCTCAGCTTCTCCCTACGAACCGATTCGATTGCCTCGCACTTTGCAAATCCCGGCTCGATGCGGAAGCCGCGCAGCAGCCTTTCGCGGTGTGCTTCGATGTCGAAAGGCTTGTTGAGCCACACTTCGTATTCCTTTTCCACCTCATGCCGTGGATGGGTGAGGAGATTTGTGAGGTCTCCGTCATTTGTGATGATCAGCAGTCCTTCGCTGTCTTTATCGAGCCGCCCGACATAGTGGACCCGTGGCCAGTCAAACGGCAGAAGCGCGAAAATCGTCTTCCGCTCCTCAGGATCATTTGCGGTGCAAAGATAGCCGCGCGGTTTATTGAGCACAGCGTGGATGAGACGCTCGGTCCGCAGCAGTTTTCCGCCGACTTTTACGGCGTCAGTCGGGGCGACTTGGGTGGCAAGATTGGTGACTACCTGGCCGTTGATGCGGACCACGCCACCACGGATCAAGTCCTCGACATTTCGTCGAGAGCCAAGCCCGGCAGCCGCTAAAAATTTGTTCAAACGCATAATCCCTCAGCAGAAATCAATGCGGCGCGGGAAAGAAGAAAAAAGTGCGCGATGATGAGGAATAATCAGCGTTTGCGCATGGATTCACGCTCCGAGTCGCGCATAACGCGGTATTTTTGAATCATCGCTTGGAATGCAAGCGGACGTTCCTCCATTGGCAGCGACTGAAGGCGGCGTGTAGCTTCAGCAATGTAGCGCTCACTCGGCAGCTTCATAATCAGCGGCCTCGGAGCTTTGGCGGATGCTGGCTGGCGCGATTTTTCCAAGGCGTCTTCCGCAACAATCGCGGCGACTTCTGCGGCCAGTGCCTCGGCATCCGGGTCCGCGATTCCGGGATGGGAAATTCGCGGCTTTGCTAAAATCGTGGAAGCGGGAACGGGCGGGGCGATTTGATCCACCTGCGCGGGAGCCGCAATTTGAGGGGGAGGATTCGGTGGCTGGAAATGCAAAACAGCCGTTGGCTCCGGGATGCGCTGATGATTATCAGATACGATTTGCTGAACATTGGATTTCTCAGGCAGCACTGGCGGAGGGATCGGCGCGGGATTTATTGGCAGGTCTTGAAGCGGCACTGTTGCTTTCGCGAACAGTATCGGCTTTTCAGCAATCTTCGGCGGCGGAATCTCTAAAGAGGCTGGCTTTTTACTGTCCTGTTTGTCGGGGAGTAAAACAGGCGGCGCTTGCGGCACGGATGCGACTTTTGCAATTCGCTCCGGCTCCTTTTTTTGAGTTGCTGGTGGCTTCGGGATGTTCGCAGGCTCTTTCAATGCCATCGCTTTTTCGGCTACGGGTTCTGGCTTTTTCGGCGATGGCGGAAGCGAAGGTGTTTTTGGCGGGGGCGCTGTCTCAGCGACTGGCTTTGGCTCTGGCTTCAGTGCTGGAGCGGGCTTGCTGGGCGGTGGCGGAAGCGGCGGGATTTTCGCGGGCGGTGGCACTGCAACGAGCGGCTCCGGCTTTGGAGGCGCGACGGGTTTCAACTCGCTGACTGCGGGCTTCGTTGGCGGTGGAGTGAGCGAACTGTTCGCTGATGGCGGCTGCAACTGAGACGTGGCTTCGGGATTTTTTCGAGGAAAAGCAAGGGCCTCCGGGCTTTGTCGGACGGGTTCAGCCGCAGGGATTCCGGTTTTCGGTGGAATCAAAGAGGATTTCGCTTCCTTCTTCGTCGGCAGTTGAGCGTGAGCCGCTACAACGAAGAAAAAAGCCGAGAGCCGAATCAGTGCTGAACGAAATTTCATAGCCGGGATGAAACGTGATGGAAAAAAGTTTTCCGCGAAAATTAGCCCGCCAGAGGGAAGCGGAAAAGAAAGTGGATCGTGTGGGACTCGAACCTACAACCTAGTGATTAAGAGTCACTTGCTCTACCATTGAGCTAACGATCCTTTCCTTATTAGGGGCGAGGAGCATAGCCCACGATTCAAAGTGCTCAAGAATATTTCTGTCGAAAGTGCAAAAAAGTTACGCCGGAAAAAGTCTGAGCTTTTAGCAAAAAAAAAACGGACAGGAGCCGAAGCAACTGCCCGTTTTTGAGTAAATCTCAGACGCTCTTTTTACTTCTTCAAGTCTTTGAGCGCGGCAACCACATCGTCGAGCGTGGCTGGCGGCGGGCCTGCGGGAACCGGAGCGGATGGTTTCGGGGCCATTAGTTTGCTAGCTGGCTTTACGATAACGAAAAACACTACTGCCGCGAGGATCAGGAATGCGACTACTGCGTTTAGGAAGTTTCCGATCATAATCCCTCCTTCCAGAACTTGATTTCCTGCTGCATCCAATACCGGCTTGCCATCTTTCATTGCACCGTGAGCACCAATTGCAATTTTTGAGAAGTCTGGCTGACCACCAATCATTCCGATTGTCGGCATGATCAGGTCTTTAACTACTGAATCGACAATTTTCCCAAATGCGCCGCCGATGATAACTCCGACCGCGAGATCGAGAACGTTGCCCTTGAGGGCGAATGCTTTGAATTCTTGGATTATGCTCATAGGAAAGCCACTATGAATTTTACTTGGAGATAGGTAAAGCCACGACTTTCCTCAATTTACGCGACTCGGAACTTTCGCTTTCAGCCATAAAAGCAATGGGAGATAAGGCGAACCATGTCGCCATTTTTTCAAACCATCGGTCTGCTCGTGCTCTCAAATATCTTCATGACTTTTGCGTGGTACGGTCACTTGCGAACGCTGAACGCAAAGCCGCTTTGGATAGCGATTCTGGTGAGCTGGGGCATCGCGTTTGCGGAGTATTGCTTTCAAGTTCCTGCAAATCGCATCGGCTACAGCTCCGGCGTCTCCATGCAAAAACTGAAGATCATTCAGGAGGTCATCACGCTCACGGTCTTCGTGATTTTTGTCCGACTTTGGGGTGGGGAAAAACTGCGGCTCGATTTCCTGTGGGCTGCGCTCTGCATGTGTGGAGCGGTTTATTTTGTCTTCCGCTCCTAGCGGCCTGAAGCACGAATCAGCGCGGCGACGCTTGCGGCTTTGCGCTCAAATGCCGACTCCCAGCCTTCGGGGAGCCGTGCGCTCCAGTTGTCCGCGCTCACGCTTCCGGGAACATTGAAGCGATCTGCCGTGCCGAGCACATCGGTAATCATCGCGATGGCAATCGAGGAATTGCAGCGGAAAAGCCCTTTGAGAAAGCGCTCGTGGACTTTGCTGAAATCCATCATCAGGGGGACATCAAATCCCGCCCATCCCGCGAGCGTGCGCAACTCGCGCCATGCGCGTTCGTTTTCCGCAGAAAAGCGAGATGGTTCGGCGAGCGCAGCGCGGATGGCAGACATCCATCGCTCCCACATTACGCACAACGGATCGTGATCATGCGTGGCGTAGGTGGCGATGGTGCATCGTGGATAATCGGCACCGGGAGTGAGACGACCATCATCCTCCGTCTCCCACTGCGGCACTTTGAAACCGGGAATCTCCAGCCCCAGCAGACTTGGCCGAACATAGACCGGAACAGTGCCAAGGTCCTCACCCACAAGCGCACCCGGCCCGACTTCATCCTGCAAAACCCGCAGGAATTCCTCGCCCTGCGCACAGTTCATTGCGCGATGCTCCGGCGTATCGTCTGCGTGCTCGTGGAAGCGCGGCAATTCTCCTCCCGTGCGTTCCCTCGCTTCCTCCGGCGAGAGCAGCGCAAATTCCGCATTTCTCTGCGGACGCCACGGGAAGCCGTAGATGCGGTAAAAGCCGAGCACATGATCGATGCGGAATAAATGAAACGCCTCTTCGACCTTCCGCACGCGTTGACGCCACCAGGCAAAATCATCGGAACGATGCGCACTCCATGCGTAGAGCGGCACGCCCCAATTCTGCCCCCAACGGCGCACGAATTCATCATCCGCAAACGCCGGTTCCGGCGGCGCTCCCCCGCTCCATTTCAAATCGAAGATCTGCGGCGCAGCCCACACATCTGCGGAGTTGTAGTTCACGCCAAAAGGAATATCGCCCATGAGTGCCACGCCGTTTTTTTCCGCATAACGCTTCACTTCACGCCACTGCTCAAAAGCCTGCCATTGCACGTAGCGCACAAAGCTCAGTTCGTCTTCCAATGCGGTGCGCTCGCTGGCAGGAAGCCCATTCAGCCAGCTTTTCGCAACGGAAAAGCTGCGCACTTTCTCCGGCCAAGTCTCCCAAGACTCGCTGCCATGCCTCGCCATGAGCACACGGAAAAGCGCATAGCCGTCGAGCCATGACGCCTCGTTTTTTACAAATGCGGCAAATGTGTTTGTGCGCTTACCATTTGCTTTGAAGTTCACGAACGCACATCGGAGCAACGCAACGCGAAGCGCTTTGACCGGCGCCCATTTCACTGCGCCCTCGCGAAGTTGAGTAATGCCGTGCTGCGCCGCGATGCGCTCGATTTCCGCAGTGGAAAGCTCGGCGATACAGTGTGGATCAATGGTCGTCGGCTCGATGGCTACCGAGCTGATTGCGTTATACGGGCTGTTGTCGCCGCCCGTTTCATTCACCGGAAGAAGCTGCACGACGCGGAAACCGTGCGCAGCCGCCCAATCAATAAAACTCCGCAACGCCGCGACATCGCCGCAGCCAAAATCACTTTTTCCACGAAGCGCGAAAAGCGGGACCAGCACGCCCGCGTGTTGTTGCGAAAGCGCGATCATTCCTCAGGCGCGCTTCGGCTGGGGAACAAGGACGCAAGCCATTCCTGCGGCGGCGGCAGCCTGGGCACCCGTTGCTGTATCCTCGAAGACGAGACACTTTTCCGCAGCCACACCGAGTCTGCGAGCGGCTTCCAGAAAAGGATCGGGATGCGGTTTTCCACGCGAGTAATCTTCGCTGCACACGATGGCATCGAACAAATTTGCGATCCCCAGCGCACGCAGCGTATTCATCACGATCCGACGATGACCGCCGCTTGCCACTGCGAGCGGCAAGCGCCCGTGATACTCGCGGGCCAGCGCCACGACTGGCTCAATGGCCGCGATTTCCTCGCTCATTTGGAGAAACAATCCCTCCTTGTGCTCCACCGTCTCATACACCGGCAAATCGTAGCCGTGCCGCTCGTTCAAAATCTCCACCACCCGCGAAGTCGGCACGCCACCGAGTTCATAAAACATCGCTTCGGGGAAATCCGCCGCCGCTTTCCCCAGCGCGATTTGCCACGCCTTGAAATGCGTGGGCATCGTGTCTGCGAGCGTCCCGTCGCAATCAAAAATGAACGCGGCGAAATCGCCCTGCGGTAGTTCGAGGGGAAACGAGGATGGATTCGTTTCTAGCATGGAAGCGCGGGAATGTGCCCGCCGCTGTGCAAATGGCAAGTTGAGAGATGATAGTTCAGAGGCGCGGCAGCGTCGCTTCCCTCTCAACTCTCAACTACGATCTTTGAACTCCTCTACTTTGCAGGCGGCACGCTCACGGGCGGCGTCACTGCTTCGATTGGCGCACGCTTCATTGGCGCAGGCGCAGGCATCGGCTGCGCTGGTTCGGGGAGAAGAATAGTCACTTTCGCCTTCGCACGGAGTTCGGCGATTACGCCATCAATCAAGCCGCGTTTTTTGTCCCAGCCCTGGCGGTCTTTGATGATCTGCTTCGAGTCCTCGAAGGTGTTCTTTTTCTCCTCCTTGCGGTCTGTGACTTTGATGACGTGGTAGCCAAACTGCGAGCGCACCGGCTCCTTCGATACACCCCCTTTTTTCAGCGCAAAAGCCGCCGCCGCAAACGGCTCCACCATAGCTCCGTTGCGTGGAAAAAAATTAAGATCGCCACCGCGCTCCTTCGCGCCCGGTTCCTCGCTCAATTCACCGGCCAGCTTTGCAAAATCCTCCGTCGCAGCCCGCTTCGTCGCAGCCTCCGCTTTTTTCAACACTTCCGTGACTTTCTCCGGCGGCGCAGTCTGGTCCACCATGAATAAAATGTGGCTCGCTCGCACTTGTTCGGGAGTCATGAAAAACTGCGGATTCTTATCGTAAAACTCCTTCGCCTCCGCGTCGCTAATCTCCGGCATCTTCCCCTCAATCTGTGCATTCATCCACCTCCGCTGGCGCATCATCTTGCGCAATTGGTCCTTCATATTATCGCCCGTCATCCCCTGCGATTGCGCAAATTTCTCTAGATCGCCGCGTGCATCGGTGATCTTCTTCATCTCAGCCTCGAAATCCTTTTCGTCAAACTTCGTGTCCTTCGAGACAGCCTCCAGCAGCCGCTCTGCGATCATATTTTCCAGCACCATTTTCTCCACCATCGGCCTCTGCTGCGCGGGGATGGAATCCGGCGGCATCCCGCGCTGCGCCATCACTCGCGACAGCTCCGCCGCCAATTCATTGCGGGTGATTTTTTCGCCATCCAGCACCGCCACCACATCGGCTTCTGCGACCACTGGCGCGGGCTTCACCGGCTCGGCGGCAAAAGTGGGCGTGTTGCATATAATCGCCAGCGCGACTGCCGGAATCAGGTTCATTTTCATAAAGCCCGCGCAAACTACACACGCCACCTATACTGGCTAGTCCTTTGTCACCAACTCACGCTTCGCCGCAAGTCGTGGGCGTAGCTTTTAGTAGCGGAGATACGTCGTGAGAAAACGCGCACCATCCGCAGTAATTGCGTGGATACCGCCAGCCGGTGGATCATCAGAGCCAGCGACGATTACGCCCACCACACGCCATTCGCCTGTCGGGAGTTCCGCGAAAACAGGACCACCGCTCATGCCGCCCTCGAAGGTGATTGAAGTGTTATCGAAGTAAGCACGGAAAATCTGCGACCAACTGACGCCCGGCTCCACAAAAAGCAATTCGTCGCCGCTGTAAAAGTCTGCGCCATAGCCGAGGCAGATATTGTATGCGTCGCCGGTCAGGAGCTTGGTATCGAGCTTCCACCCTGCATAGGAGCCGTTTGCAAGCGGCATGGAGAAGCGCATCCCGCCCAAATCGCGGGCGAAGGAAAGGTCCGAGTCCGCGCCGTAGTTCAGTGCCGTGCGTTGGTAGCCACCGAAAACATAGAGCCTGGAGGCAAATCGCTTTGTGGCGATCTGGCTCTCGTGCCGTGCGCGATTAAACTCCACATTCGTGCTCCAGCCACCGTCCGCATCCCAGAGATTGTGAGCCGCGGTGAGAGCGCTCCTTTTGTAGACCACCACACCGCTGCCCTGATAATCAAACTCTCCGCTCGTGAAAATCACCTGCCCGGCCATCGAGTAAGGATACGTCGCCGTGAGGTCCTTGCCCACCGGAGCAGGATTGGAAACAGTTTGCGCATGGAGAGGCGCAAAAGTCGCGAGGGCGATACCGAGCAAAGCGAAAAGTTTTTTCATAAGTTATTTCCCGATGTGACGCGACCATAGCCGCTTTTCTTCAAAAGTAAAACCAGTGGGCGCTTGTTCCCAAAAATTATTTTACTTCGGGATTCGGAGTGGATTGGCCTTCGGCAAGACCGAGTGCCCATTTGATCCCGCCGAGAACGTGCGCCTGAAATTGCTTACTGACCTCGACCGAGTTTTTGCGGCCCGGCATCGCTGGATCATCGCTCCACAAATCTTCGCGATGGCCGAGGCTCGTGTAAAAGACGCGGCCTATTCCAGCCATGCGGCACCAGCTCACGGCGTTGTAGCCGAGTTCACTTTTCTTCACCGGATGGTTGCGCAGATGCCACAGCGTGCGGATTTTTTCGCGGTCATGGCTGCCATCCTTGAACTCATACATTTCCTCCATCGCGATGTTCCAGTTTTCACCAATTCCGCCATTCGCCGGGTGCGCTTTGTCTCCCGCCACAAGCTCCGCAGAAACCTGCGGCCCGTGTCCTTTGAACTCGCCCTGGAGCATCTGCAAATAGCCCTTAAATCCGTGGAATGTATCGCTACCGCTGTGCATCGCAGCGAAGTTCCCGCCGTCCTCGATCCACTTGATGAAGCCGTCGCGATCCGGCAACGGAAGATCGCCCGTCGTGTTGGCAAAAATCACGAGGTCCACTTTATTTTTAGCAAGGCTTTCGGGCGAGAGGACGGCCATACTCGCCTTCATCGCTTCGTCGCGCTTTGCCTGCGCACCATTTGCAGCGGCTTCCTGCTCAGGAGTCCACTTCGCCATTTCAGCGGCATACTTCGCCTCGGCGTCCGCGAGCTTCTTTGTTTCGTTTTCAAACTTCGCCTTCGCCTTGTCGTCCGCATTCGCATCGAGCGGCTTTGGCACCTTGGGTTTCTGAGGCTTTTTCGGAATCTCCACTTCCGGCTGGCGCGCCCATCCTACGATTTCATAAGCACCGCTTTCAGCACCGAGTTTTTCGAGAATCTTCTCCGCGACGGGGATCGACGAGTGGCGGAAACCAGTCGTCACCGTGCAAACGACGACACGTTTCTTTTCAGCGGCAAATGAGAAGCCCGCGAAGCAGGCAACGAATAGGGTTAGGATACGGTTCATGAATAGGTGCAAATCGCAGTTTAAGAAACCGGATGCACGCCAAATCCTTAGCCCGAATGCTTACAAGCTATACGCCGCCGTGATGAACTGACGCTCCCATTAGAAGGCTGTTCCACTTCAATCGCTCCTCGTAACGAGGCAATCGTTGCTCCGAGCGCGTTTTCCATTATAGGAGGGCGCATGTTGAAACACGGTTTCTTATTCATCGCGTGTGCTTCGGCGCTTCACGCGCAGACGCTCACGGAACTCTACAACTTTCGCCGCGATGGCGAGCAGCCGATGGGGCGACTGCTGCTGAATAATGGGGACTATTACGGGACGACTTTTCTCGGCGGCTCGGGGCTGGGTGGCGGCGGGACGGTCTTTCGGCTCACGCCTGCGGTGCCGGCTGGTGCGCCGGAAAATCATCACCTCATGCACCACTTCGAGCGGTTTGCGGGGACGAATCCCGATGGCGGCGTGACGCTCGGGATGGACGGTAATTTTTACTTCACCACGCGCTTTGGCTACACGGGGTCGCAGGACGGCGTGGGCGGGCGTGGGGCGTTTTATAAAATGACGCCTGCGGGTGTGGCGACGATCCTCAGCGAGGCTCCGAGTGGGGGTTCGTCGAATCCGCTCGGCGAGTTTGTGGAGCATACGGCGGGGGTGTTTTTCGGGCAGGGCGAGGACGTTACTGCCAATATCAGCACCGCCTTTTTTCAGCTCGGCGTATCGCCCCTTTCCTACGCAGTGCTGCGGGCGGGCAACAAGTTCACCGAGGGCAAGCCTTCCGCCGGGCTGCTGCGCGGGCTGGATGGGAAATACTACGGCGGCACTGCCCAGAGGCTGCTGAGTATTGACCCGGCGAATGCGAATGCGTCAGTCGTTTTGCGGACGCCGACTTCGAGCGGCGATGTGAACGGCGCGGGCTTTGGCTGGGGCGTGACACAGGCTGCCGACGGCACGCTGTACGGGGTCGGCGAGACGGGCGGCAGCGCGAATGCGGGCGTCGTGTGGAAGATGAATGTGGACGGCACCGGCTACGCGGTGCTGCATAATTTCGCGGGCGGCGCGGGCGGGCAGACTCCACAGTGCCGACTCGTTCTTCACGCCGACGGGGCACTGTATGGTACGACACAGCGGGGGGGATTGAGCAGCGACGGGATCACCGGGCTGGGCACAGCATTCCGCATCACGACGGACGGCACATTTACCAAGCTGGTGAACTTCAGCGGACAGATCGGCTTCTCCCCGCGCACGCTCGTCGCGGGGCGCAACGGCACGCTGGCGGGAATCACGAGTAATGGCGGACAGGCGGGAAAAGGGACGCTGTTTGAAATGACGACGGACGGCACGCTGACGGTGCTGCACCACTTCGGCGGCGTCGGCGGCTACATCCCCAGCGGGCCGCTGCTGCTGGCGAGCGATGGGAATTTCTACGGCAGCAATGCGTGGGGCGGCGTGGGCAACGGCGCGATCTACCGCATCATCCCCGGCGCGACACCGCGTATGGAGGAGGTGTATGCGCTGAAAAGTGGCGAGGGGAAAAACCCAGCGTTTGCGCTCACCGAGGGCTTCGACGGTGCGCTCTACGGCATCACCGATGGGAACGTGAGCGGCTTCACCGGAACGAATAACAACGTGACGTTTCGCGTGACGAAAGACGGCCAGTATTCGCAATTGCGCAGCTTCTCGCAGACGAGCGTCGCGCCGGATCGCGGCGCGACTTCCCGCTCGCCTCTCACGATGCGGACGGACGGCTCGCTCGTCGGCCTCGGCGACGGCACGGCGTATCGCGTGACGGCGGATGGGAAGTCGTTCCCCTTTGCAAACACCGGCGGCTCCGGGCTCTTCGCGCAGCCGGACGGCACAATGCTCACGCTTGTGGCCGGGACCTCCATCGTGCGGATCAACCGCGACGGCACCACCGCAATTGTCGCCACCGATGCGACCGTCATCGCCTCCACCCCGCCGACGATGGGCGCGGATGGCGCGCTCTATTTCCTCGATATACGCAACGGCGTCGCGCCTGTGCTGGTGCGCTTCACCGTCGCGGGCGCTGTGCAAAAGACGACGCTCACCGGAGCTGTGAACCTGCTCGATAATGCGCAAAATGTGAGCGTCCTCGCCGAGCGCGAGCCCGGTATTTTCTACGCCGTGCGGCAGAGTTTCTCCTCGCAAGGCGACATGCCGCAGCGGCTCGTGAAGATCGAAGCGGCGACGGGGATCGTTACGGACGTGCTCGATCTCGGCAGCGCGCCGAACATCAACCAACGCGCAAACTTCACGCAGTTTGTGACCTTCAATTTCGGCTCCGGGCTTCCCGGCGGCTTCCTCATCCGCCCGAGCATCCAGCTCGATGCGGAGGACAACCTCGCCATCACACTCCCGCAAGATGTGCTAGAACGCGGCGGGCGTTTGCTGAAAGTCACGCTCCCCGCACGCACCGGCACTGCGCCGCTCGCCGTGAGCGGCTCGGCCCACCACATCACCCTCAGCACCACCGCGCTCGCGGGCAGTGTCACTCCGCAAGGCACGCAGACTTTCGGCTGGATCGAGTTTGGCCCCACGACCGCTTATGGCATCCGTGGCGGGGTGACGGATGCAGGCACGGGCAGCTCGCCCGTGGCCCTCAGCGCCCCACTGGCGGGCCTTCGCGGCGGCACGACGTATCACTACCGCACCGTCGGCGTCAGCGCGGCGGGCGTGACTTACAGCGAGGACCAGACGTTCACCACCTCGCCAAACGCCACGCCCGTCGCCGCGAACGACACGGCTACCGTGCGGCTCGTGCAGCCGTATCGCGCAGTCACTTTTTCGCTGCTGGGAAATGATACCGATGCCGACAACGACACGCTTTCCATCGTCACCACAACCAATCCACGGAGCGGCAATTTCACCCTCTCCGGCGGCAACATTACCTACACTCCGAACACCTCCGGCACGAAAGTCTTCACGTCGGCGGGCGACACGTTCACCTACCTCATCAGCGACGGGCGCGGCGGCGAAGCAGCGGGCATCATCACTATCCTCGCAGGTGTGAATGCGGCACCAGTCGCCGTCGCCGACACCCTGCTCATTCGTGGAAAAGAGACGGTGCAAATCCAACCGCTCACGAACGACACCGACGGGGATAGCGACACGCTGACCATCCAGACTTTCCAAGCTGGCGCGCAGGGCACCGTCGCGAAAAACGGCACGACACTCAGCTACACACCCGGCAAGTTTTTCACCGGCAATGACTCGTTCACCTACACGATTAGCGACGGCTTCGGCGGGCAGTCCACGGCGACGGTGTCGGTGGTGAATCCGTTCATCCCGCTCGCGGGCGGCTACGAGCCACTCGTGGGCGACGACGACGGCGTCCTCACGCTGAAAGTGACCACTGGCGGCTCGCTCACCGGCAAGCTCCAGCTCGGCGCGAAGAAGTTCACGATCAAAGGGCTCATCGGCTTCGATGGCGTGTTCACCCAGACCATCAAACGCAAAGGACTCGCCGACCTCATCGTCTCGCTGACCTTCACAAATCCGAACCAAGTCGCGACCGTCACCGGCACCGTGGACGGGCTCGCCGTATCGCCCGATGTCCGGCTCGCGGCGACTCCGCCCGCGCCCGCTTTCGCCGCGAAATACACCGTCCTACTCACGCCGGATGCGAACACCATCCCCGCCGCGCTCAAGGCATTTGGCTGGGCCACCGCCAGCCTTTCCGCGAAAGGCGCGTTCGCCATGTCCGGCCTCACGCCCGACGGAAAACCCGTGTCGCTCAGCGGGAGAATGCGCGTGGATACGTCCGTCGTGCTCTTCAAATCTGCCGCCGCTCCCAGCTCATCGTTCGTCGGGAAATTCTCCTTCGCCGATGCGCTCGATAGCGACTTCAGCGGCACGCTGCGCTGGACGCGCGGGGCGGTGACAAAGGGCATCTTTCTCGGCGCGCTGGACACCACCTTCACGCTCACGGCGTGCAAATTCACGCCGCCCGCGAAGGGCATCCACACACTCACCTACACCACGCCGCTCGCTGCCAGCGGCCTTCTCAGCCTCACGGACGGCGGGCTGAATCCAGCCATCTCGCGCCTCTTCACTGTTGATGGAAAAGACAAAGCCCTCGCGGAGGCGACCAATCCCGAGTCTTCAAAACTCACGCTCATCAACCGAGCCGACGGTCGCTTTGAAGGCACCTTCAAACATCCATCCCTGCCGAAAACTCCCACGATCAAATTCCGTGGCGTCCAGCTCCAGACCGCCACCGCTGGCACCGGCCCGAACAAAGCATTCGGCCTCTTCACCATCCCGACCGCCGCAGGCAGCTTCACCTTCACCCCGCAGTAAGCGTGCTTTATTTCGACCACAACGCCACGCATCCCCTCAGCCCCGACCGGCGCCGCTCGAGGGGTCAAAAAGCGTCAGCATTGTGAGACAGTCCACGTACATGATATTCATGCATAGTGTTAGGTCATCCCGCTCCAGGATATCTTGTGGGATTTCAATGTAGTTGTCTCGTACCACTGGCGGCGGCTTTCTCGTCATC
>JANMLS010000036.1:0-3253 GCA_031372675.1 Verrucomicrobiaceae bacterium | reverse complement strand
GGCACGCACAGCCTCGGCGAAGCGGAAGAGATAGGCTTCCGCGCCGCCGGTGCCGGAGTATCCGCGCCGAACAAGTCCGATTTTCATGCCCGCACCCATGCCGGAACGGGGACGCAGGATAAAGCGGAATACTTCGGGTTTTTCGGAAATCGCGGGAGATTCGCCGTCTGAAATCTTTGTAATATGGGCGGAGAACAGGATTTTCGCCTAAAACCCCGTTGACACTTACGGAGACGGCTGAGATAGAGACATCTCCACCACGAACTATCATGGCTGATCAAACTAACACGCAAGACGACGACTCCACAAAGAAGGAAACCATCCGGATCACACTCCCGCCCAAGGCCGACCAGCCTTCGAGCAAAAGGGAAACCGTCCGTATCAACGTTCCCGGTTCTTCCGCTCCTGCGGACGATGCCACTCACAAAGAAACGGCAAAAATCCCGATGTCCGGCATCACCGTGCCGCCGCCAGCACCAGCGCCTGCGGCTCCACCAGCCGGCACCATCACCAAGCCGCTCACCGGCACACCGCCGCCACCAAAAATTACCGGCGCACCAATCACCAAGCCACTCAGCGGAGTCATGCCGCCGAAGCCGCCGCCATTGACCGGCAAGCCGACCATCCCATTGCGCCCCGCTGCGCCCGCTGGCTCTGGTTCCGTTCCGCCGCCGCCATCCGGTATGCGTGCTCCTGTGCCGAATCAGTCCGGCATCCGCCCACCTGCACCCGGCCAATCCGGGATCGCTTCGCAGCCAGTTCGCCCTGCTTCGCCGAAGAAGGAAACGGCACGCATCAATCTTCCGAGCGACATGCCGAAGTCCGCACCTGCGCTCCCAAAAGCGACAGTGAAAATGCAGCAGACGCAGCCGCTTTCAAAAAGCCCCGCGCCCGCAATCAGTCAGGCGATGCCCACGATGAGCGTCGATAGCTCACCCGCGAAGAACGACACCGTGGCCACCGTCCTCAGCGTCCTTGCATTCCTCGCAAGCGGCACGGCGCTCTGGTTTGTCTATACTATCTTTGAAGCGGCAAAGCCCGTGGCGTTCCCCTAGAGAATCACTCAGACGGAGCGATGCTCCCACATTCATAAAATGGCAAATAATCCAAACATCGTAACGCTTACTGACGCAAACTTCCAAACCGAGGTTCTCAACTCGACCGTCCCTGTGCTGGTTGATTTCTGGGCACCTTGGTGCGGCCCGTGCATCCAGCTCTCGCCGCTCATTGACGAGATCGCAAATGAGCGCGTAGGCAAAGCAAAAGTGGGCAAAGTGAACGTGGATGAAGCGCAGGCACTCGCCGCGCAATACCGCATCACCGGCATCCCGGCGCTCATCTTCTTCAAAGGCGGACAACCCGTAGGCCAGCTCGTCGGTCGCCAGCCCAAGACAGAGATTCTGAGTAAGCTCGACGCGATTATCTAACCGCAGAAGACACAATTCTGAAAACCCGCATTCTGGAAACAGAATGCGGTTTTTTTTTCGTCATTCGTCATTCGTCATTCCACGAGCGAATGCTGGCCATTTGTTTTACAGACTTTCCAATTTCACAATTTTACGTTTTTCGCGACCATTCGTGTAATTTAGTCATGTTTTCAGTTGCGCCACTTTTGTTAAACGCTATACACGCGACCCCATTTTACCATTTCAGGCTTATGTCGAACATCATCGCAAAAATTAACAAGGAACAACTTAAGACCGACCGCAACGGATTTGTAGTCGGCGATACCGTGTGCGTTCACACCATCGTCAAGGAAGGCGAAAAAGAGCGCATCCAGAAATACACCGGCGTGGTGATTGCCCGGCGCGGCGCCGACATCAACGCCGCATTCACCGTCCGCCGCATCAGCTACGGCGAAGGTGTCGAGCGCGTATTCCCGCTGCATTCGCCACGTATCTCGAAGGTCGTTGTGGAACTGCAAGGCGATGTCCGCCGCTCGAAGCTCAACTACCTCCGCAAGCGCACCGGCAAAGCAGCGATGGCTGTGAAGGAGCGCGAAGAAGTCGCCGCACCCGCAGCGGCCTAATCCAGCCAACCCGCCTCTTTGAAGGGGCCAAGTCAAAAAATTTGCAGCCTCGCGCACGAAGATGATCTTCGTGCGCGGGGTTTCTTTTTGATCGCAGGGATTGATGAAGCGGGACGCGGCCCGCTTGCGGGGCCGGTCGTAGCTGCTGCGGTGATTCTTCCTGCGGCATTTACACATCCGGTTCTTACCGATTCCAAAAAGCTCACACACGCAAAGCGCGAGCGGCTTTTCGACGAGATCACGCACAATCCGCACATCTGCTGGAGCCACTCCATCGTCGAAGCGGATGAAATTGACCGCATCAACATCCTGCGAGCCACCCACGAAGCGATGCGTCGCGCAGTTGCTGCGTTGCCGCTAAAACCCGCGCACGTCCTCATTGACGGGCTGCCCGTGCGCCCATTTCCCATCGAACAAACGGCGCTGGTCGGCGGCGATGGCCTCAGTTTCAGCATTGCAGCCGCAAGCGTGATTGCCAAAGTCACCCGCGACCGGCTCATGCTGGCACTCGATGAAAAATATCCCGCCTACGGATTCGCAAAACACAAAGGCTACGGCACCGCTGCGCATCTCGCCGCTTTGAAAAAACATGGGCCTTCGCCAGTTCATCGCCGCTCTTTTCTCCCCGTCCGTCAGGCCGAACTCGGCATCTAGCGACCCGCGCCATCGCCTCGGTCTTCGCGGAGAAAAGCTCGCCGCGAAATTCCTCCGCAGCTCCGGCTACAAAATCCTCTACCGCAATTACCGTCCGAAAGGTGGCGGCGAAGTGGACCTCGTCTGCCGCGATGGTGCGGTGCTTGCATTCGTCGAAGTAAAGACACGCTCCTCAGAAAAATTTGGCCGCCCTGCCGATGCCGTGAACTCGGAAAAACGCGAACTCATCGCTCGCGGCGCACGTTCCTGGATGCGCCTGCTGGACAATCCCAGCATCGTATTCCGCTTCGACGTAGTCGAAGTCATCGCCGGCGACGGCGAACCCGAAATCACGCTGCACAAAGCCGCGTTCGTGCCGAAAAATACACGCTGATTATCTAAACAGTCGCTAAGCAAAAAGTAGCCCGCGAGTCCCATCGCGGCTCAACAAATCTCGCGAAGCGACCATTCAATAAAGTGTCGCTTCGCGATTGATGTAATGCCGCGATGGGACTCGCGGGCTACTTTCCAATGCTCTATTTCTTCCCTGCTGCCTTCGCTTCCGGCGCTTCGGGGCCGAAAAGATTCGCG
>JANMLS010000404.1:0-13585 GCA_031372675.1 Verrucomicrobiaceae bacterium | reverse complement strand
ACCCAGTTTTTGAAAACGCACAGATTTAATCGATCCGACTCGGAAAACGACGCTCTAAAATGCCCGCAGTCGCGTTTTTCGAGCTGTGTGGCGGTCAAATCATTCCCGGAAAATTTTTCAGTTTTGTTTTTCAGCAGCCTGATAGAAACTAAAAGTGTAAGGCTTCCCTTTTGTCCAATCCCCCACGAGCGCACCCGTAAAGTGATATAGCCTTTCCTCTCCCGGCAGCAAAGAGGCAGTTGAGTCAGGGCTAATTACTTCGCGAAGTGAAGCGAGTGTTTCGGCCCCAAACCCGGAAATTCATGAATCGCACAGACTTTCACGAGTTCGGGCACCTCAGATTCGATTTTCTCAGACTCCGCAACCGGCTTCGGCGAAGTGCCAAAGAAGGGCGTGAAGTAGAGTATCCCCACAACAAGCAAGAATGCCGAAATGTAAAACAGGCGATTTCTGAAAAATTTCGGGTTCATTTTAATTGGTTATAAATCAGCTGCCTCATGAAGTAAACAACGCCCATTGTGGAATCACTCCCCAGCTTCGAGAGCGCGGTTTTTGGCTTGGGTGAAGGTGGAGTCGGCGTTGGCCTTGAATACGGCTTTGGTGGTTTCGAGGCTGCGGTAGGGTTTCTGATCGATTCTGTTGCCAAGCGGTGGTGTCCGTGCGCATTTTGCGGCTGTGACTGCTTCCTTACCGAGTCCGCGCGATGCGTCCGCTGCTTCTGCGCATAAGCTTTTTTCGCTCCGCAGAACTGGCGCGATTGCGGGCAATACTTTCCGCGATCTGGTGCGGCAGAAGGTGTTTTATTTCATGATCGTCTTTGCGCTCATCCTGATCGGGATGTCGCTGTTTTTGGTGAGCTTGTCGTTTCAGGGGCAGATTCAGACTTTGATGAATGTGTCGCTCGGCGCGATGTCGGTTTTCAGCATGTTTCTGGCGATTCTCTCGACGGCAATGCTGCTGCCGAAGGACATGGAGGATCGCACGCTCTACACGATCCTCGCGAAGCCGGTTGCGCGGTTTGAGTATCTGCTGGGCAAGCTCTGCGGCGTGGCGGCGATGCTCACGGTGGCGATGGTTTTGATGACGCTGTTTTTCTCCGCCGTGCTCTTCGTTTGGCAGGAGCGGGAAATGTCGCGCATCGCTACGGAGCATCCGGTCGCTGAGGCCGCGCAAGCGGAGGCTGCGGGCAAGGCTCCGGCGGGAGTTTCCGCTGATCTCGCGCAGAAGCGGGATTTGGAAATGAGCAAGCTGAAGGCGATGACGTTCACGCCGACGCTGTTTGGTGGAATCGCGGTAATTCTGCTGCGAGCGATGGTGATTGCGGCGCTTACGCTGATGGTTTCCGCGTTTTCTACGTCGTGGCTTTTTACGGTGATTGCCACGTTTATGGTGGTGCTTGTCGGCTTTCTGGTGCCGGTGGCGCGGGATGTCTGGCAGGGGCAGGCGGGGATTGGAAATGATCTGCCGGGCTACCTGAAATTGTTCCTCGGAGGGGTGACGATTTTTTGCCCCGACATGCAGGTTTTTAATGTGGTGGACGACATCGCCGATGGCGCGGTGGTGACGGCCCAGATGTTCATGCAGACGGCGTCGCTCGGCTTTGGCTATCTCGCGGTGTATTTGTTTGCGGGGTATTTATTTTTTGCGTGGAGGGAACTGTAAGCACGATGCAATGAAGGGCCGCATTCTTGGCATTCTGGTGATTGTGATTTGGGGGCTCGCACGACTTCCCATCGAGACGCGCATTTCCGCTGCGCAGAAAGCGAATCGTCTCGGCGACTTCAAGATCACCGCCACGCTCCGGCAGCAGGCCGGGCAGGCTGGGTTCATCGCGGTGCTGGGCGGGCTTCGGGCTGCGGTGGCGGACTTGCTGTGGATTCGCGCTTATGTGGCGTGGCAGGATACGCAGTGGGGAAAAATGAAGCTGCTCTTTGATGTCTGCACCGCGCTTCAGCCGCGCCGTGTGATGTTTTGGGACAATGCCGCGTGGCACATGGCGTGGAATGCGAGCGTTCACGCGCTGAACGACAAGGCCAAAGTGCCGGAGCCAGTCGAGCGCTGGCGCAACCAGCAGCAATACCTCAAGCTCGGCGAGGATTACATGCTGCGCGGAATCCAGAATAACCCGGATTCGTGGGAGCTGTATGATCGGCTGGGGTGGTTTTACCGGGATAAAATGAACGACAAACTCAAGTCGGCGGAGGCTTACGAAGAAGCATCGAAACGCCCCGGACGGCTCGACTACGTGCGGCGGCAGGCTGCCATCCAGCTTGCCGAAGTGCCCGGTCGCGAAGACGAGGCATACAGGAAGCTGCTTGCACTTTACCGCGAAGGAGAAAAAGAATGGCTCCCGACGCTGCTGAAGAAAATTCAGTTGATTGAGCGGAAATTAAAAATTCCCCAAAACCAAAGAGTCTATATACCACCAGAAGACCGGCTCCCGCCGGAATAACTCATGCGAATCGCCGTTTTTGGAGACATCCATTCCAATTTAGAAGCGTTGCAAGCTGTGCTTGCTCACGCTGAGGAAAACCATTGCACGCATTTCGTCTGCCTTGGCGACATCGTAGGCTACGCAGCCGACCCGAAGGCGTGCCTCGACATTATCCGTAACCTAGAGTGCCCGGTCGTGAAGGGAAATCACGACGAACTGGCGTGCATGGAAAGCAGCCCGGATAACGTGAGCCAGCTCGCGACCGAGGGAATCATGCACACCCGCCGCGAGCTTTCGCAGGACGATTTGGAGTGGCTGAATGCGCTGAAATTCGTCCGCACGATCCGCGATTTTACCATCGTCCACGCCACGCTCGATACGCCGAACAAATGGGGCTACGTGATGAACGCACTCGATGCCGGCGCGAGCGTGAGCTACCAGCACACGCCGGTCTGCTTTTTCGGCCACACGCATGTCCCGCGCTACTACGTCCGCGAGACTGGAGTGCGCAGCCACGATGGGTGGGACAGTATCGGCATTGAGTCGGGCAGAAAGTATTTCATCAATGTCGGCAGCGTCGGCCAGCCTCGCGATGGCGACTGGCGTGCAGCCTACGCGATTTATCATCCGGCGGAGCGCGATGTGGTTTTACACCGCGTGCAGTATGACGTTGCGACCACTCAGCAAAAAATCATTGATGCCGGGCTGCCTCATCGCCTTGCCGAGCGTCTCGCTCAAGGGCGGTAATCGCCCTTGTTTTCTGCGGCCCGGCTTTTCTGGAATGTAGTGGGCGCGGGCTTTTTTCCAAATCAACAGCAACAACGAATCATGATCATCAAACCGAAAACCCGAGGCTTCATCTGCACCACGGCGCATCCCGATGGATGCGCGGCTCACGTCAACGAGCAAATCGAATACGTCCGGCGGAAGGGCGCGATTGCTGGAGCGCCGAAGCGTGTTCTCGTCATCGGCTCCAGCACGGGCTACGGGCTTTCGAGCCGCATTGTTCCAGCATTTGCGGGCGGTGCTGCGACGGTCGGCGTGTTCTTTGAAAAGGAAAGCGAGGCGGACCGCACGGGCACTGCGGGTTGGTACAACACCGTGGCATTTGAACGCGCCGCGCACGCTGCCGGGCTGTATGCGAAGAGCATCAATGGCGATGCGTTTTCCGACGCGATCAAAGAGCAGACCATCGCGATGATCAAAGCCGACCTCGGTCAGGTGGACGCGGTGATTTACTCGCTGGCAAGTCCGCGCCGCACGCATCCGAAAACGGGCATTACTTACAAAAGCTGCCTCAAGCCCATCGGTGAGCCATACGTCAACAAGACCGTGGACACGGAAAAAGGACTCGTCACCGGCGTGAACATTCTTCCCGCGAGCGATGAGGAAATCGCAGACACCGTCGCAGTGATGGGCGGCGAGGATTGGGAGCTGTGGATGGACGCGCTCGACGCCGCCGGAGTTCTCGCGAACGGCGTGACGACTGTTGCCTACAGCTACATCGGGCCGGAGATGACGTGGGCGATTTACCGCAACGGC
Source organism: Verrucomicrobiaceae bacterium (assembly GCA_031372675.1). Classification (GTDB taxonomy): domain Bacteria; phylum Verrucomicrobiota; class Verrucomicrobiia; order Chthoniobacterales; family Chthoniobacteraceae; genus SXWH01. Next base: position 9,609 of record JANMLS010000404.1, on the reverse strand, counting down.
ACCATCGGACGCGCGAAAGAGCATCTCGAAGAAAGTGCCGACCGCATTTCCGCGAAGCTCGCCGCCTGCGAAGGCCGCGCTTGGGTGAGCGTGAACAAAGCACTCGTCACGCAGGCCAGCAGCGCGATCCCCGTCGTGCCGCTCTACATCGCGCTGCTTTACAAAGTGATGAAAGCGAAAGGCACGCACGAAGGCTGTATCGAGCAGATGCACCGCCTTTTCGCCGAGCGTCTCGCGCCCGCCGCACATCCGCAGCCGGATGAAGATGGCCGCATTCGCATTGATGATTGGGAGATGGCCGCAGACGTGCAGGCCGAAGTCGCGAAACTCTGGGAGATCGTGAGCACAGAGAATCTCGCGAGCATCAGCGACATCGTCGGATACCGCGCCGAGTTTTTGAAGCTGTTCGGTTTCGGACTCCCCGGCGTGGACTACGAAGCCGAGGCAAATCCGATGCTGCCGATGCCGAGCGCAGTGCCGGCATGATTCGGCTGCTGAGTACCGATTTCGACGGCACGCTCGTCTCGCACGATAAAAAACCCGCTGTCGTGCCGGAGCTGTTCACCGCGCTGCGGGAACTCCGCGATGCTGGCGTGCTTTGGGCCGTGAACACCGGGCGCACGCTCTGGCACGCGGAGGAAGGTCTGCGAAACGAGTTTCGCTTTCCTATCGAGCCGGACTATCTGCTCGTCGAGGAGCGCGACATTTACCGCCGCACGCGCAGTGGTGGATGGGAGCCGCTCGGCGACTGGAACCACCGCGCCGCCCGCGATATGGACGAGCTGTTCTCGCTCGCCACGCCTTTGCTGGCGGAGGTGCTGAGGTTTCAGGAACGCTTCGACGGGGCGCAGGCGATTTATGATCGCGGGCACTTCATCGGCTCGGTGACGAAGACCGCCGCAGACATGGAGGAACTCTGCAATTTCCTCGCGCAAATCCGCGAGCGACTGCCGATGTTCAATTTTCAGCGCAACACGATCTACGTGCGCTTTTGTCATCACGCATACAGCAAAGGCACCGCGCTCTCCGAACTTGCGCGACACCTCGACCTCGCGCCCGACGCGATTTTCGCAGCGGGCGATCACTTTAACGATCTACCGATGCTCGATGGCATCCACGCAAAACACGTCGCCTGTCCCGGCAATTCGTGCGACGAAGTAAAGCAGCTCGTCCGCGCCGCTGGCGGCTACATCGCGAAGGGAATCGCGAGCGCGGGCGTGGTGGAATCGCTCCGGCATTTCGGAGCTTGGCCCGTCAAAAAGGCGTGATACTTTTCCGCCATGAAAAGCGCCTACGAACTAGCAATGGAGCGGCTGCAAAAGCAGTCGCCCGCCGGCAAATTGACCGCCGCCCAGAAGGAGCAAATTGCCGAACTCGATTCCCTCTACAAAGCCAAACGCGCCGAGAAAGAGCTTTTCCTAAAAGGCGAAATCGCCAAAGCGCAGGCATCCGGCGACTACGAAGCCATTGACCAACTCCAGCAACAACTCGCCCGCGAACTCAAACGCCTCGACGAAGACTGCGAGGAGAAGAAGGAAAAAGTGCGGGCGAAATAACTGAGCGTTGGTTGTGGAATACGAGCTTCGCGATAAATTAAGGCGGCTCATTGGTCCAACTCAACGGGCTTTGTTACTGTGCTGCGCCGCATCCATAGATACTCAAAGAGGCAGACAAGAAGCGGCGCAAAGCCGTAGAGCGCAATGATCCAATAACTTCCCGAGTAGAGATCAAGAGTGCGCCAGTCATCCCCAAAAACTAGCTGTACGTATCTAACTGGCAGGAGAAAGCGACACACATGGAATAAGAATCCGATCACGAGCAATAGCATGAGAGCACGGCGGGATACCTTCTTGCGAAGCATCAGCTTTGCAGTGGGAAAAATCCCGGACGTCCAAAACAGACAGAACAACACATAGAACACCACATCCACCCTGCCGTGGCCGTATGCCCTTATGAATTCATCCAGCTCCCAAGCTAGGAGGAACAGTGAAATGTACGACGCCACAATCCGGAAAAAGACCAGCGAGATAAAGACAGCGATTTTCACACGGGGAAACAGAAAGCAGGTATGTAAAAATTCGTAGCCATTTCTTCGCTATTTGGATGCTGACAACTGGAACGGTGCTGCGTCCTCACCTTGTTCATCCGTTTTCCCACGCACCTTACTTTTTATTCTTCTTAAAAAACTCATCGAATGAAGTGGTCCCGGCTGCGCCGGTTGCGGGGCCTTTTGTCGTGACCCAGGTCATTGCTTTTTCAAACACATCTGCGGGCGCCCAAACGTGGCCGCCTTGAAAGTTGAGAATCAGCAGTTGGTTTTTTGTGAACAGCTTGTCCATTTTGGGCACCTCATGCTTGTTTGGGTCGGCATTGCCCATTGTCATTGCCATACGAAGCTGGGGCTGCCGTTTGATGCCGCCAATGTGGTAGCTGCCTTTGCTGTCAAAGGCCCCGCCTGCGCCTTCCATGATCAAGCCCTGAAATCCTGGGCGGAGCTGGACCCAAATTGAGCTGGCGCGAGCACCGCCGGAGTGTCCAACGGCAAATTTCTGGCCGATGCGGACGCGCTTAATGGCATCGTCATGGGCAGCGAGGAAATTGCCCATGATGGGAGCCCAAGGGCCATTTTTTGCCTCCTGAAGCATAACGACGATGAAACCGTTTGCCTTCGCGTAGGCTCCGACATCCGCCATCGACGCATTGCCGGAAGTGGACATGACGAAAAAGCATGGCCACTGCTTTGCCGGGTCCGCGTTGTAGCCGACCGGGAGATACAGTTTGTAATGGTAGGTCCCCACCGTAGCGTCCGCATCTTTTTGCGAGCTGAAAACCGGGATTTCTGAAAAGCGTGGTGCCTGTTTCAGCTCAACGGTGATTGGCGTGATGCTGTCCTCTTTAAGCGGGAGGTCTGCTGGCGAGGTCTGCGCAAATGAGGGGAGATGGCCGAGAAGGGAAAGCGCGATGGCGCAGGCGAATGTTTTCATCGGAAGCTCTTATCGAAACAGCCCGCTGGAAACTCAAGCGCGAATCCGCGCAAGGCAGCCTATGTCAAACAGGCCATCTTAGTCCCGCATTCCTGTTCTTCGGAACATGGACCGTTTTCGCCCTGAAAAGGCATCTGCGGTTTGAGGTCGAGCGCGGCGAGTAGCTGGTGGTCGGCGTCTTTTTCCGGGTTTGCGGCGGTGAGGAGTTTTTCGCCGTAGAAGATGCTGTTGGCACCTGCGAAAAAGCACATCGCTTGTGCTTCGCGGGTGAGGCGCGTGCGGCCTGCGGAGAGGCGGACTTTTGCTTTCGGCAGCACGATGCGCGTGGTGGCGATGAGGCGCACGAGTTGGAAGATGTCCACCTGCGGCTGGTCTTCGAGCGGTGTGCCGGGCATGGGCATGAGGCAGTTGATCGGAACGCTCTCCGGTGCGGGGTCGAAATTGGTGAGCACTTCGAGCATTTTCAGTCGGTCGTCCTCGGTTTCGCCGAGGCCGATGATGCCGCCGCAGCAGACGCTCATGCCCGCTTTTTGGATGTGGCCGATGGTGTTGAGGCGGTCTTGAAAAGTGTGCGTGGTGACGATGTTCGGGTAGTGCTCCGGCGAGGTGTCGATGTTGTGGTTGTAGGCGGTGACGCCCGCTTTTTTCAGCTCGTGCGCTTCGCTTTCTCCGAGCTGGCCGAGCGTGACGCAGACTTCCATGCCGAGCTGCGAGACGCGGCGGACGCTCTCCAGCACGCTCTCAAAACGCGGGTCGCCGCTCTTTACGCCTTTCCAGGCTGCACCCATGCAAAAGCGTGTGGAGCCATTTGCCCGCGCACGTTGCGCGACTTCCTCGATGGCTTCGGGCGTCATCAGGCTTTCGCGCTGGACGCCGGAGTTGTAGCGGGCCGATTGGGCACAATAGCCGCAGTCCTCGGAGCAGCCGCCAGTCTTGATGGAAAGCAGCGTGCAGAGCTGCACTTCGTTTTCTTTCCAATTTGCGAGATAGCTGGCGCGACCTCGGGAGATGAGGTCGAAAAACGGGGTTTCGTAGATGGCTTTGAGCTTGTCGAATGTCATTGCGGGTCTTGGTTTCGGGCGTTGAGAGAAATGTGTCGAGGGGAATGTCTATCGCGCCCAGCGTCCGCCGATTTTTGCGAAAACTGGAAGCGTGTGCGTCATGTATTGCGATTTGCCGACCATGCCCCACATCGGCACGCCGGTGGCCGAGCGGAACTTCTGGCTCATGCTCTCGCCGGTGTGGCAGCCCCAGCTCCGCACGAGTGCGTCGCGGGTAAAAATCCCGCGTTTAATCTGGCCGAGTTCTTTTTCGTGGAGCCAGACTTTTGAGGCGCTATCCACGTTGTTCGAGTAGTCAAAAAGGAACGCCGCCTTGTTACTGTGGCCGAAAAACTCGAAGCCGTTGATCTTCACCGCCGCGCGATTCTGGCCTTGGTTGAGGTAGTTCACAAGTTGCGAGGTGCGGTCAAACCACATGAGTTTTACGCCATAAGTGTCGCGGACACTCGTGATGAGCGAAAGGTAATTGCGGCTATCCTGCGAGCCGCGCGTGACGTAGCTCGGGCGAAAAACCAGCCATGTGATTTGCTGGTTCGGGTTGGCAGCTTTGAGTTCCTGAATGCGGATGCGGGCTGCGCGGATGAAGTTCATCCACCAATTATCGTGCGGCTGGGCCTTCCATTTTTCCCACACCCAAAGCGACACGCCACCGCTCACGATGATGGTTTCGCCGGGTTCCTTAGGTTCCTGTCCCTGAGCTTGCGCGGGTGCGGGCGCAAACGCCAGCAGCGAGAGGACGATGAGAATGAGTCTGCGGATTACGATGAACATGCTGAGAATCTTTGCGGGAACTCCCGCGCAGAGACGAGTATAAATCATCTGTTCACCGCAAAATCACAGCATCCCAGATTCGGGTTTCGGATCGGGAGGCATCGGCTCACCTTTGCTCAAAGCACCGAGCATCTCGCCGAAGTAGGTAAGCTGGGAGACGACATCCGGGCTGCGCTGGAGAACGGCTTTTGCCAATTTTTCGAGGTGCGCGGGATTGCGCTGGCCCAATTCGCTCAACGCCATAATGACGGCAAACGTGTTGTTAATGCTGTGCTTCATCTCCCGGTATTTTGCAGCAAGCTCCCGAAGTCCTTCGCGTGTGTTGTCCGTCTCAGTTTCGTCCATAATAAATGTTGTATTGCACTCCATTTGAATCCCTCAAGATTGCAGGATTAGTGCCACAGCATCCGGTATTTAGTTTTCTTTTTGGGGTCCGAGAACCCGCTTTTTAGAGAGCCAGCACCTCAGCCGTTCGCGCAGTCGCGCCTTGGTGCGGCTCCAGCACTTCGCAGGCGCGGCGGCCTATGCTTTCGCGGAGGCTGGCGTCTTTTAGCAGTTCGCGAATTGCGACGGTCAGTGCGGCGTTGTCGGGGATTTGCCGTGCTGCATCCTTTTCGATCAAATGCTGCGTGAGAGCGGCGAAGTTTTCCATGTGCGGGCCGAAAACGACGGGCTTGCCGAGAGCGGCGGGTTCGCCTGCGTTTTGACCGCCGGTTTGCGCGATGCCGGGCAGACTTTTGCCGACAAAAACCACGGTCGAAAGCCGGTACCAATCGCGAAGCTCGCCGGTCGCATCAATAACGAGAACGTCTGCTGGCTTCGGCGGCTGCGAGCGGCGCGTGACGCGGAATTGCGCGAAGCAGGCGGTGACTTCGTCGCTCCGCTCCACATGACGCGGCGCGATGATCAGGCGAAGTCCGGGGAACTCGGATTGCAGCGCGGCGAAAGTTGCGGCGAGCGCATTTTCCTCCGGTGCCCAAGTGCTGCCAGCTACGAGAATCGGATCGTTTCCAGCAAAGCCAAGCGCCGCGACAAATTCGCGGAACACCGTCTCTCGGCTGGCTGAATCCGTGAGCGCATTGTCGAATTTCACATTGCCCGTGAGCAGTAGCCGCTCATCGGGAACGCCGAGTGTGCGAAAGCGGGCGAGGTCGCCGCCATCCTGCACGCAGACGAGGCGCGGCATTTTCCAGAGCCAGCCAGCGATGCGGTGGAATTTTTCAAAACGCCTGCCACTGCGCGGCGACATGCGCGCATTTGCGAGAACGATGGGGATGCTGCGCCGCCCGCACAAATCTATGAGATTCGGCCAAAGCTCGCCCTCGATGAAGACGACCTCGCGCGGCTCGATTGCGGCGAGCGCACGCTTTACGACGAAGCGAAGATCGATGGGATTGTAGATAGGAACCAGCCACGGCTCGTGTTGCGCGGTGTCGCACAGCAATTCAAAGCTCGTGGAAGTCGTGACGCTGATGACGATATTCCCCGCGCCACGAGCGCGAAGCTGCCGCGCGAGTTTCATGGCGACAAATGTCTCGCCCACGCTGATCGAGTGCAGCCAGATCGCGCCTCGCATTTTCTCGCGAAGTTCCGGCGCGTATCGGCCAAAGCGCTGCGCCATTCCGGCGTGATAGCCCGGCGGCTTCGGCTGGCCGGCCCTGCCGCGCTCGCGCTTTCTCATCCGGCGCATCCAAAACGGCAGCGCGATTACAAAAAAGATCGGCAGCAACAGCCGATAAACAAGGAATGCGACTGGCCGTTTTCCGTTCAATGCGCGGCGGGTTCGATTGCACGAAGGAGCGCGACCTCCGTCGCTCCGTAGCGTTTTTGACGGAGGCATTCCCAGCGGCCTTCGAGCGGCAGCGTCGCGCCGGGCAGATGCTCCAGCACAAAAATCCCGCCGGGCACGAGTGCTTTGCGCAGTCCTGCGCTGGAGAGAAGTTCCGGCGTGAAGTCGCGCTCGCCGGGATATTTCGCATACGGCGGGTCGGCCATGATGAGATGAAATGCGGACGCGGGCGCGGATTTTTCCAGCCACCGAATCACGTCAGCGCAATGCAGTTCTCCGCCTACGAGCTTGGTCTTTTCGAGGTTCTTGCGAATCGCATCGCAGGCTTTTTTATTATCCTCCACAAACACGCAGGACTTCGCGCCACGGCTCAGAGCCTCGATTCCAAGGCTGCCGCTGCCTGCAAAAAGGTCGAGCACCCGCGCATCCGGCACGACTTCGAGCAGGCTGTTAAAGATGGCGTTTTTCACAACCTCCATCGTGGGCCGAAGGTCGGTGCTTGGTGTAATAAGCGGGATGCCTCGCGCGAGGCCGGCGACTACTCTCATTTGTTGCGCTCCTTTTTTTCGTCATCGGCCTTCGCCTTTACTTCGTCAATCGCACGGCGAAGGACGGCTTCTCCCACGATGATTTTCTGCGTCGTCTTGTCGGTGGTCCCGGTCACGCGCTCCAGCAGATTGCTCTTCGGTTTCGTCCAAGTGCCGTTCACATCGAAAGGAAGTGTGCGCCGCCCATCCGCGCCGGGTGCGCTGAATTGCGCAGCGATGGCAGTCCGCTTTTCGAGGAAGGAATCCGGCACGCTCATCACCGCATCGAGGTCTATTTTTCCATCCAGTTTCGAGGAGCCTTTCGCGCTCAACGCAAGCGGCGGAGCGTCAATCGCGAGGCTCTCGACAAAAAAGCGGTCGTTCCCGATTTGGAAATCCAGCGCGGAGCTTTCGATCCCAAAATGCGCGGCGTCTTTGATTTCCAGAAACTCGCCGAGTTGACGGATCATTTCCAGTTCCTGAAAGGTCCCATTTTTCAAAGTGATGCTCCCTTTTCCTTGCAGCAGCTTGCGATGGTCGCCGACGCCGCGAATGGTCGTACTCCCGTTTAGAACACCTGTGAGATTGGGCGGTTCCGCGCTCGCTTCGGAGCAGGCTCGCAGGATGTCCACATCGGCCAGCGCGAGTTTGCCGCTGAATGGCATCCCGAGTTCCTTCGCTTTTTCCGGCATGGTCGCGAAGCTGCCCGTGAGTTTTCCGCCACCCACGGTTGCCTGGAAATTTGGCGAGATAAAACCCTTCGCCTCCGAATAGCTCACGCCCGCGTGCAGGTCGCGCAGCGCGAGTTTTCCGTAAAGCACCGCGAAGCCGATGCTGAGGACGCCTTCGACTTTTTCCTCCGTGATGGATGGCAGCGTGAGACGGATGTCGCTGAGGGTCGCATACGGTGCGCCTTTTGCGTCATACAGCTCCGCCGCGCCGCTCTTGATGGTGATTTTTTCCACGCTCACGACGGGGCCGGATTTTGGCTTCGGCGTCGAAGGCGGTTTCGGTGTTGCGTTTGCCGTCGGCGACTTTGGCGTCTTCGGTTTTTTGCGCGCGTCCAGCTCGGCTTGGATGTCGGCGGGCAGCGGCGGCGTTCGCCATTTCCCAGCAGCGTCCTGGGTGACGACGAATTTCGGGCCGTCTATATTGATCTCGGAAAATGCGAGCTTTCCGCGCAACAGCGCAGCCGGGCTGTAGCTGGCGGTAAAACGCGAAGCCTCGAAGAAGTTCCCCTTCCCGTCCGGCACCGTCACGCCGGTCGCCACGATGCTGCCTCTTGGCGAGACGTTGAGCTTGGCGAACTTCAGCGGAAGACGCGCCGCTTTGCTCAACTCTCGCTCAATATGCGCGTGCATCGCTGGCGACTGGACCCATCGGTTCAGCATCCAGAAACCGGCGAGCAGAAGCACTGCAAGCACGGCGAGCGAGATGAGCAGGATTTTTCCAAAGCGTTTCACGGCGGCGGAACGTAGCGGCCTCCTGCTGAAAGGAAAGAGTTGTCCGTTCGGCACCGGAAAACTTCGGGGGCCGGGTGACGCGACTCGCTCGCACCAGCCCGGCCCCAAGGTTTTTTCGCCCGGATTTTTCCGCGCGTTTAGTTGTTTGCCAAAACAGCGGCGAGGTCCTCGGCATCTACGCCTTTTGCGATCAGATGCTCGATGGGGAACTCGCGCTTGCGGAGCGCTCGGCGCAGTTTTGCCAGCGCGATGTTTTGCAATTGCCGGATGCGCTCGCGGGTGACGCCGAATCGCTCGCCCACTTCCTCCAGTGTGCGCGAATCGCCGCCATCCAGCCCGAAGCGGGACATGATGATCTTCCGTTCGCGCTCATCGAGAACTCGGAGCAAATCGGCGATTTCCTCCTGCATGTTTTTGTCGGAGAGGTTTTCGGCAGGGTCCACCGCGTTGTCATCGCCCACAATTTCGCCAAACTGAGTGCCATCTTCATCACTCATCGGCGCATCCAGCGAAGCCGGACGGATGCTCACGGTGCGAAGTTGAGCGAGCTTCGCGGCGCAAATGCCCACTTCTTCAGCAAGCTCCTCATCCGTAGGCTCGCGCCCAAGTGCCTCGCTCATGCAGAGAGAAACACGGCGAATTTTCGAGATTTTATCCACCAGATGAACGGGAAGGCGGATGGTCTTCGATTGGTTTGCGAGCGCGCGCTTGATCGATTGTTTAATCCACCACGCCGCGTAGGTGGAAAGTTTGCCGCCCTTCGCAGGGTCGAAGCGCTCGACTGCTTTCATCAAACCGATGTTGCCTTCGGAAATCAGGTCCATCAGAGGAAGCCCGATATTCGAGTAATCCCGCGCAATTTTTACCACCAAGCGGAGATTGGCCTGAATCATCGCGATAAGAGCCTGATTGCTCCCTCGATTGATTTTTGAAGCAAGCTCGATCTCATGATGCTGAGTATGAAGAGGGTTTTTCACGATTTCTGTGATGTAGTGTTTGTAACCGGCATCTGAG
>JANMLS010000322.1:0-10348 GCA_031372675.1 Verrucomicrobiaceae bacterium | reverse complement strand
CTTCGGCTCGGAAGTCGGCGGCTGCGTCCCCGGTGCGGAGATCGAGGTGAAGCCTTCCCGTTTCGCCGCGTCGGAAATCTGGAATTCCAACACGCAGGGCAAAGTGTTGTCGCCGCATATTTCATCCGGCGAAAATTGGTGTGCGAAAGAACTGCGGTGAACGTCTTCCGAAGCTGCGATTTCGTCAACGGCGGAATCGTGAAAACAAGGATACGGCGGCCTTACAGTCCCGCGACCTCGAAGCCCTTGCGGTAAGTGCGTTTCACAAATTCATTGGCCTTCGCTACGTTCGTGAATTTCAGACCGGGTCCGTCCCATTCGAGTAATTGATTTGGGAAACGCGAAGCCACGGAGCCGAGCAGCACAGCCTCCGTCATCGGGCCGGAGTAGTCGAAATTCGCGTCGCAGTTTTTGCGATTGCCGAGTGCGGCTTCGATGAACTGGTGCCAGTGATTGTCCTTCTCCACTTTTTCGATTTTGAAGTCGGCGAATTTCTTCCCGATGAGGCGCGGTGCATCAACGTGGGGGATGACCAAGATTCCCTCCGTGCCGATGAGGATGCTGCCTTGTTCGGGGAGTTCGCCCAGCTTCTCATCGTCGGCAACCATGGCCATTTCCTGAATCTCCTTTGGCGGGCGCTGGTCGCCGTCGTACCAAGTCACATTCGCCGTTTTTCCCGCAGTGAATTCCGTGCCGGGGAAAACATATTCCACAATCGCATCAGTCGCCCACGAGTGCTCATTTGGAGCGGCTCCACGGCTTTTCACGCTGAGTGGAAATGTGAGAGCGAGCGCCTTGAAGACAGGGTCGTAAATGTGGCAGCCCATGTCGCCAAAAGTGCCCGTGCCGAAGTCCAGTCGCTTGCGCCAGTTCGACGGCTGATACCATTCGCCGCCGATGTATGGGCGCTCCGCTGCCACGCCGAGCCAAAGGTCCCAGTTGAGGTCTTTTGGCGGTTCCTCGGTTTTCACGGGCATTGCGCCATTGTCGCCCCACTTTTTGCTGCTCCATGTGTGGACTTCTTTCACTTTTCCAATCGCACCATCGCGCACGAGTTTTACGGCGGTGCGGTATTGGGAACTGCTGTGAATTTGGATGCCCATTTGCGTGATGAGCTTTTTCTCGCGAGCCGCTTCGGTGAGCTTGCGACATTCGTAGAGATTGTGCGTCAGCGGCTTCTGACCATACACATGCAGCCCGCGATTCAGCGCCGTCATGCCGATGGCCGCGTGCATGTGATCGGGCGTGGAGACGTTCACCGTTTGCAGGTCTTTTTCCTTCTCCAGCAGCTCGCGGAAATCAGCGTAGATTTTCGCATTGGGGAACTTCTTCAAAAAGGCTGGAATCTTGGACGCATCCACATCGCAGGCTGCTACGACTTCCACGGATTCGTGCGATGCGATTTTGGTGACATCATCCAACGCCATGCCCGCGCAGCCAAAAGTTGCATGGCGGATTTTAGAATTTGGCGACTGTGCACGGAGTCCCGTCGTCACCCACGGAGCGACAATGATTCCGGCGGCGAGTTCCTTTAGAAAAGAGCGGCGATTTGCATTCATGGGCGGCGGATGTATGCAGCCGGGGTGGTTTGTGCAAACGCCGATTCCGTTTGCAGCGTTACTGATTTGGTGGAGGCGGAAGCTCTTCCAGCGTCTCATCGCTGGCGAATTTCGTGCTCACCTCAAACTCCTTCACGCGCTTCACCTCGTTGCCATTTTCATCTTGATAGCGATACGTCGCGGTTTTGAAATTCGGCTCCGGCGGCGGGACGTAGGGCTTCCCCATCTGCCGCCAATGATCGACGATGAAAAGCAGCGCGAGATGGGCGACACCCACAGCAGCAGCGATACAAACCCAAAGTCCGAATTTCATTTTGTCTTCCGCGTTTGCGCCCCCGCTTCGATGAGCTTCCAGAAGTCCGCCTTCTTGCTCAATTGCTCGTCTTCCGCGCTGGAAAGTTTCGAGCGGAAAAGGAAATCGCGCAGCGTGTTTTTGTGCAGCACACGATGCACGGTGATGCCCTCCGGCGTGCGCTCGAAGTAGATGCGATATTCTTTCGCGCGGTAGCGAAACAGCGTCTTCCCGTGACTCTCCAAACGCCCGAATTTCTCCGGGTCAAGCTGGTCGAGATTGTCGGGAAGCACCTCAAACTCCAAAAGCAAATCGAGTTGCAGGTCCTTCGGCAGCGCGGCCATTTCGCCAGCGCTCAATTCGTTGAAAATGATTTGAAACACGCACACTGAATGTTGCCAGTGAGCCTATGCTTGTCGAGCGCTCACGTTATACAAAATTTTTTTACCCCGATACTTGTAGATGAAATCTTAATCGTCGAAATGATGAGATTGACACTGGGTCTTTAACTGGTGACTGGCTTGGAGTGTATCTTGTCCGAGTCGAACAGCTCTCTCCATCAACTTTCAAAACGAATCCAAATCCCATGTTTGCCACACGCTCTGAACCCATGAATCGCAATCCTCTCCAAAAGATCAGCTTTCTCATCCTCCTCGCTTTTCTATTCACAGCGGTGAGTTTGCGGGCGCAGGGGCCGCCGGAGGGCAAGATGAGTATCGCTCGCACTTCGCAGGATACGTTTACGCTCGGCATCAATACGGGTGTGCTTTGGGAGTATGGGCTGGAGGCTTCGGATGATCTTTTGTTGCCTTGGACTCCGCTTAATACGGAGTTTCTGGCGGGCGATGGCGGGCGGCATTCGTTGCGGGTGATTTTGCCGCCGGGGGCGCCGTGGGCGTTTTTCCGGTATCGCATCCGGGAGCGGGCGCTGGGGGCTTCGGGGGATGCGCTGGCGGATTGGGATCGCATTCATTTTTTTAATGCAAGTGTACTGGTGGATGTGGATGGCGATGGGTTTGCGGATGCGCTGGAGTCGGCGCTGGGGACGAATCAAAACGATGCGCTTTCGTATCCGTGGCGCGTGGTGCGGACGGTGCCTTACGCAGGCGAGGAGGGCCATGCGCGGGATGCGGCGGTGCTGCTTTATCTGAATCAGCCGCTGCCGCTTTCGGTGGCGGAAGTGCCAGCGAATTTTGTGCGCGAGTTGCATTTTATAGGGGGTGAGGGAGGCGTGCTGGATTTTGCGTTGAATGCGTCGGGGTCCACGGTGATTTTGCCGGGGCGCAAAGTGGTGGCGTTTTTGCCTTCGCCGCCGTTGCTGCAAGGCTCGAATCACACGCTGCTGGATAATTACCGCGTGGATTTTTCGACGGCAACGACGGGCCTCGCGCAGCTCGCTCCGTGGCACGCGGTCTTCTCCACGGTGGACCGCTTGGATACAGTGGGGCCGTGGGTTAAGCAGGTTTTGCCGGGTGAGACAGCCATCGAAGTAGCGCGGGATTTTGTGCCGAGCATTGAGTGGAGCCAGCCTTTGCAACCCGCATCGCTCGCCGCCGCAAATGTCACGGTGGTGAATGAAACGAATGGCCTGCCGCACGCGGTAAACGTGGTTTTTGACTACGACACCAACCGCATGTCGCTCACTCACGCCGCGCCTTTCGATGCAGACACAGTATATAAAGTGACGCTCGGCGCAGGCTTCAGCAACCTCATGGCCAAGCCGCTGCTGCATCCCTTTGCTTGGAGCTTCCGCACGCGGCCCGATCTGGCGCTGCCAGTCGCGGGGCAAGGACCATCTGTGGCGGCGATTTCGCCAGCGCCGTATTCAGTAGATGCGGGCGTCGGGCCGATTGCGATCACCTTCAGCGAGCCGATGGACGAGGCAACGATGGGCGCAGCAACCGTGCATCTCCGCGCCTACGGAACAGCGAGCGACGTAGAAGGCACGTTTTCCTACGACACAGCGACGCAAATCCTGAGCTTCACCCCGCTCGCCGACCTAAACTACTCCACCCGCTACGAACTCACACTCGACGCCCCCGCAATCCTTTCCACCGCTACCCCGCCCCAGCCCTTGCAAGCACAGGCGAGCTTCATTTTCACCACCGCCCCCGCGCCCGGCAGCGGGACACCCGGTACCACCGCCGACGCCAACGCAGGCACACCCGACCCCGATCAGAAACCGCCCCTGCAACTCGCCATCTCCTACGGCGACCCAACCGGCCACGCCAGCGCAACGGTGCGATTGGAAATGACCCTCCCCGACGGCTCCTTACGCGCCGCCCAACTTCCCAACGCAACGAAACAATGGCGCACCGAGCTTTCGCCCAAAGTCCCCGACGGCACCACGGTGGTAGTAGTGCCAAGTTTTGTGAGGGACGATGATCATGAGTATTACACCTACGCCAGCCCTCCGCCGGAATCCGCAACTGTTGAAGTAGGCGCAGCATCGCCAGCCACCGCTGGCACGGGCTACACAGTAACCAATAGCAGCTACGGACTCCTCGGCGCACTGCTCGCAGGCCCTTTCATCGCGCAGATAGGAGGGGGCGAAACAATCACCGTCGCGCCTGCAGCCACTGATGCGCTTGTGAAAATGGAGCTTCGGGCAAATGGCAAGATAGAACCCGCACCAGAGAATAGTTCATATGAAATGTGTAAATTAGTTGCTGGCGGAATCGACGATTTAGGACCACTTCCAATGGGCAAGGGACGGCAAGACTTTCCCGATAAAGCCTACACAGCTCCGATTCAGATTATTGGCACAGTTCCCGCCTTAGCAAATGTTCAATGGCAATGGAAACGGACAATAACATTCCGTTCTTGGTATATTCGACAGAATGCTCAAGGGAACGGTTGGACGGTGAGCGTAAGAAGACCAAAAATAGGTCCACGCTCAGACAAGGCTACGACCAATTTTGAGGATTTTACCCCAAGTGCGGCAGGGAAGATATATATATATGACAACAGTGCGTTAGGACCTGCGGATGGCCCTCCGAACAGCACCGCTGTGGGCGATTTCGTCTATGAAAAGAAGCAGTTTATGTATGAGATTGAAAATAATGCGGGGGGCAATTGGACGGTCCTCGGAAAACTCGATGTCGGACAGAAGTTAATTGCTAAACGAATAGCCCTGACTGGTACTGTAGCAACGGACTTCCAAGGTATAGAGAACTCGAATCAGGAGCGGGTTCTTGATCTAACTATCACCGAAGCGGAAGTTAGGGCGATTGTCGGTGGCACCCTTCAAATCACAATTGAGCCAACTGCCCAATAGACCGCCATGAAATTCCAAGCCGCTATTCTCGCCCTAGTTTGGTTGAGCACTTTATCCATCAGCTTTGCTGAAAATGAACCCATTTTACCTACATCATCTTTCGCGCTCGCTACATCCATTAAGGAATCTAATGCCGTCATGGTCTGCCGATTAGTGGATATTGGTTGGGTTGATTTTTTGGAACCAGGAGAAAATAGATACGAAAAGGCTGTATTTGATGTAATTACTCAATTCAAAGGCACAGTGTCTTCACGAGTGGTATGCTCATTTCGAGTTAAAGTACTAGCAGACGGGAAACATGAGGAACCGCCACAGGTCGGCAAGGACTACATCGTTGTAGGATCATCTGAAAGTGAAGTATTTGTGATTCAAAAGCTTGCTCCTGCTACAACCAACAACCTACGCGAAGTGAAGCGTGTCCTTGGGGACAGTAGTTCTATCGCTAAGGTCGCTGAAAATCCTGCGATGGAAATTGAACACAAATCGCCGATGTGGCCGTGGGTGGTTGGCATCCTTGCCTTACTCGCCATCGTTGCGGCTGTTTTGAAGCGGCGCACTTAAACTCGATAGCTCATGAAACTGGTTATCTACCTTACCCTCCTTGTCTGCCTTGTCTCTTCGGTATCAGCGCAGAAACGCTTCTCGATGGATGACTATGCCAAAATGAGTGCCGAGGAGAAGCGTGTGCTATTTAGTGGCACCGATAATTCTCAACTCGATGATCCCAACAAGTTTTTGGACCTCTTTATTCAAGGATTGGAGGATTCAGACGCGATTGTGAGACGTAGGGCGACACAGAAGCTGTCGCTTACAATGATTGGTCTTCAACGGCTGAAGCAACAGAACGCTGCAATACCGGTGAAATTAAATAGAATGGCTGAGGTCCAAAAAATCTTAACTGCGAAACTGACGGATCCGGACGCTGAAACGCGCGGTGCCGCAATCTCTGCAATCGCGTATAGCGGCGCACCAAACCGTGAAACTGAGATTACCCTACTTACCCAATTCGGACGTGAGTCAAACGAGCAGCTAAAGGGCGGAATCATTGAGACAATGGTCTTTGCCGGGTATGAGTCGTATACCTTTAAGCAGGCGGTTTTTAGTTCCTTGCTGGATGCGAGCGATTATGTGCGAAATGCTTCTTCAAAAGCGGCAGCGCAAATCAAACCAACTGGGGCTTTACCTTTGCTCGTCCAAGCTCTCGAAAGGTTCACCTCCGGCAGGCATTTGGCAGTCGATGCTGTTGCGGCCTATGGGACTGAGGCGCTTCCATACCTACCAAATCTGGAGAAGTTGCTGGCGGACCCTACCATTCCCGGCGATCTACATAATCGCGTCAGTCGAGCTATCGAGGCGATCAAAAATCCGAAACCTCAACCCCATACTGAACCGAAAGTAAAAGCCGTTACACTTGTAGATACGGACCAACTACCAGCACCAGACCAGAAAATACCCCCCGCAGCAGTGCCAAATACGACACAGCCTGCACCCGAAATAAAAACGCCACTCGAAACAAAGTCCGCAGCAGAACCGATAGAGGAAGCAGCGCAGCCAACGCAATGGGGCATCATCGCAGCTTTGCTCCTCGCCTTGCTCGCCATTGTTGCGGTTCTTTTGAAGCGGCGTGCTTAACTCGAAAGCCGCGCCTGCCCGTCGTAGTTCACGCCGCCCCCGGCGTGATTTTCCCCGCACGCGAAGCGCAGATCCAGTTGAGCGTGCTGGCTCGGATAGGATCTGCGCTTCGCGGTTTTGTTCAGCTTCACGCAGAGGGCCGCGTGAGCCACGGCGGGGCTATTCCTCCACCAGCGCTTCCTCGGCGGAGGGCGAGTAGGGGCGGTCTTCGGGGAGGTCCAGAGCTTTGCGCGTGGCGGCGGAGGCGGGGTCGGCGTGGGGCCAGATGCCGTCGGCGGCGAAGAGGACGGTCATATATTTTTGCGTGATTTCTGTGACCATCGCACGCAGGGCGGCGCGGTCGCCGTGGGCTTCACTGCCGTCTTCGGCTTGGTCGCTGTCTTTGCTGATCCACGCATCGCGGGCGGCTTCAAAATCGCCCAGCCACTGCGGAGTCACGCCGGGGAGTGCATCGGCCTCGGCGGTGGTGAGGATGTCCTGGCTGCATTGTTTGAGCACTTCGTGGTTTGCATCAATCTCCTCGCCGATGTGGTAGGCACCGAGGCGCGAGGGGTTGCTAAAAAAGAACTGCTGCCGTGCCCAAGCCTGCGCTTGCTGCATAAAGGTGAGCACGGTGCGTCTTTTGCGGGCTTCGGCGGCGGTGTCGCCTGTTTTTTCTGCGGTGGCGACGACCGCTTCGGTCTGCTTTTGGCGGGCAGTCGCGCAAAGTCCCTGAAGCTCTGTGAAGTAGGCTTCGGGGAGCTGGTTTGCGATAAACCGGGGGAGGTTTGCAGGCTTTTTGGCGACGAGGCAGATGGCTTCTGCGCGGCTGATTTTTGCCGCCCAAGTCTGGTTGATGCGGCTGGGCGTGCCGCGCTTGGCTGTCTCCGCTTTTGGGGCGGGTGGATTGCTGGTGGTGGGGGCTGGATTTGGGTTTTCTGGTGTCATTGGTGTGTTTTTGTGTTTTTTTGTTTAAATAAGCCGTTATTAGCTCAAAATTGTTTATTCCGATTTGAAATCAAGCGATTCCTTTCCGTAATCGTGATTTCCCTGTCTGATATTTGCGCGTCCAGAAACGAAATTGGCGCATTCCGATTCAAAATTTACACATTCCGAAACGAAATTTAGAGCTTCCGATTCAAAATCAATGCATTCCGATTTGAAATTTACACGTTTAGTTTTGTTGCGCTGAACTCCCAGTCCAAAATTCTCCTGTCCCGGTTCAAAATCCCAATTTCCAGCCCGTCGAGACGTCTGAATTTCAAACAAGAAAACCGCATTTTCCGACTGGGAAATTGCAATTTGCATCTGGGTATTGTGCTGAGGTATTGTCAAATAACTAATCCACGCCTGCATAGCGCAATATGGAAATAGCCTAAAATCTCCAGCAACCCGAAAGTATGACTCTCCAGCAGTAGTAATAGGTTTTACAAAACGAAGCCCATCCGCGCAAATCGGAAGAAGGGAATTTGGGAACGGGAATCCCCGCCGCCCAAGAGCTACGGGCGGTGTGCGGCGCATACGATTGGGATAAGCGGCAGCCACAGTTCCGCATTAAAATGCCGCCTTTCAAAATACAACTTTTTTCTTATAGTTATTTTGTATGGGTATTGATTGAAGGCGGAGGATGGAGTCTTGGTGAAATGGTGGCCAACGTATCGTGGCTCAATTTTGAAGGATGGAATGAAGGAAGGAGATGAGGTAGCCATTCCCGCCTTCCTGCCTTCCAAATTTCCTTCTGTTTTCAATCCGAGTTCAAGTGGGTCCGCCGACAGAGCTTCCACCGCCTCACGCGAGGACGGTCCACCCAGCGAGTCCAATTCATAGCGGCACCCTATCAATCTCCCTGCTCATGCCAATGGAACTAAAGTGGTATCGCGTATGTGACAGAGGCAATCTGCCACTCCACAAATCAGCAGTATGCAATTTTGCTATCCCTGCTCCGAAGGCGCGTCTGTGCGGTCCTCGAAGCGGGTGAATTCGTTGAGGAATGTCAGCGGCACGTCTCCGACTGGACCATTGCGCTGCTTTGCGATGATGAGCGTCGCCTTGCCTTTCATCTCGTCGCGCTGTTGATCATTTTCCGCATAGTATTCCTCGCGGACGAGCAGGCCGACCACGTCGGCATCCTGCTCGATGCTGCCGGATTCGCGGAGGTCGCTCAGGCGCGGGCGACCCTTACTTTCGCCAGAGCGGGATTCGGGATTCCGGTTGAGCTGCGCGAGCACGACGATGGGGACATCGAGTTCCTTCGCGAGCGCTTTTAGGCCGGAGCTGATTTCTGCGATTTCGAGCTGGCGGTTGTCCTGCGCACGTTTGCTCGGGCTGCGGAGGAGCTGGAGGTAATCAATGAAGATGGCCTGGATATTGTGCTGCGCTTTCATCCGGCGGGCTTTTGCGCGGAGTTCCAAAATGGAAAGGCTGCTCGTGTCATCAATCATGATTTTCGCGGCGGCAAGTTTCGCAGCCGCTGCGGTGAGTGCGGGGAAATCGCGGTCGCTGAGGAAGCCATTGCGGATGCTCCCCATGTTCACACGGGCGAGCGAGCAAAGCAGACGCTGCACGAGTTGTTGCGAACTCATTTCGAGGGAGAACACCGCCACAGCATGACCGAGGTTCACCGCGATGTGCTCGGCCATATTCATAGCGAATGCCGTTTTCCCCATCGCAGGCCGCGCGGCGACGACGAACATTTCTGCGCCGTGCAAGCCGTCGGACATTTGGTCGAGCTTCTTGAATCCCGTCTCCAGCCCCATGATTTTTCCACGGTTGTCGTAGAGACTTTGGATGTCGCCGATGGCCTTCATCACCATGTCTTTCATGGAGGCCGCTTTCTCTTTGTAGCGGTCTTTTGCGATGGCAAAAACTTCCTGCTCCACTTTGTCGAGCAGCCCTTTCACTTCGTCCTGCTCGTCGTAGCTGCGGGCCGCGTATTCGGTGCAGACGCGGATGATTTCGCGGAGGACATACTTCTCCTGAAGCATGTCTATGTAGTACTGCGCGTTCGCTGCCGTCGGCAGGAAAGTGTAGAGCGAGGTGATGAAACTCGCGCCGCCGACTGCTTCGAGCTTGTTCCGGTCGCGCAGAATCTGGGTGATGGTGATAAAATCCATCGCCTGCCCTTTATCCCACAAATCGAGCAAGACTTCATACACCAACGAATGCGCTGGAATGAAGAAGTGCGACGGCTTGATCACCGCCTCGGCGCAAATGGCACCGACTTCGCGTGGCGAGAGAAGGAAGCTACTCAGGACGCCCTGCTCTGCTTCGGGTGCCTGTGGTAATAACCGGTGAATATCCGGTAAATAACTAACCTTCGATTTCAGGTCCGGGCCGGAGTTTTTATCCGACCTGTCGCGCCTCGGATTCGCCTGTTTGGCATCCTCGGCCATACAACACTACTCCTTTGCAGGAGCTTTATGCTTCGCCTTGGACTTGGCTTTGAAAGCACCCGTTTTCTCGTCTTCCTTATCGCCTTCCGTTGGGGCTGCGCCTTTTGCTGCGACGGTTACTTCCACAGTCGCGGTAATATCGTGGTGAACTTTGATGGTCACTTCATGCTTGCCGCTTTCTTTGATTGGGCGGTCGAGGTGAATCTTGTGGCGGTCA
>JANMLS010000346.1:0-10617 GCA_031372675.1 Verrucomicrobiaceae bacterium | reverse complement strand
GTGCCGCAGGATACAAAGCCTCAAGGCTCCTCGCGCACTGTGTAGCCTACGCAGCGCACCATGTCTAGTAACGTCCTCTTGATGGCGTCGTGCTGGTGAACCGCTCTAAAGAGACGCTGGATGCGCTGCTGCTATCGCTTTTCTCGGTGCGGAGCCATTGGGCAGGGCCGGTGCTGGTGGTGCATTGGGGCGAAGAAAACCTGTCGCTGACTATCGCGTGTGCGCAGTTGGGTGTAACGCTTCGGAGTGTCGGAGAGTTGGGAGCGGATGCGGAGGACTGGCCCGCAGGGGTGTCGCAGCCGTTCAAACGGGCGCTCGTGGTGCAGCCGGGAATGCTGGCGGTGGCTGCGCTCGATGGGGTGTTTGCGGCGAAGTGTGCAATCACGGAGGAGTTTGCCCCACTGCTCGTAGAAGGTGGCGAGGTAATGGCCGCGCGGTGTGGATGCGCGACGGATTTCCGATATGGCCCGGAGGCGATGGTTGTTTTTCTCGGCGAGTCGGAAAGATGGACGGATGCAGCGTGGCAAATGCGCTCGGAACTGGAGGCGGAAGCGGCAATCGCAATGGCTGCGATAGTACGCGTGCCGAAGGATACGACGATTGCGTGCATCATTACGAGGGATGGGATGGAGGACTTTCAGAGCAATTGGCTGACATGGCGTTTCCCGGCGGAAACACCCGTGCTGCTGGTGCTGGTAGGGTTCGAGAGAGATGAGCTTTGGCTGCCGAGCATGAATACAGACGTGCAGATCGCTTCGCTGAATGAGAAGCAGGCGAGCGATACCGTCTGGCTGTTGCGCACGCTGGCGCAGGTATGCAGGACAAAGCGCGTGGCCTTTCTTCCAGCAAGCGCTGCGGCACTGCCGGGAGCGGATTTGTGGGTGAATATCGCAGAGGGAGATACCGCACAGCATTGCTCAAAAATAGCGCTGAATGAAGTGCAGGTGACGGGCAATCGCTTCGTGCCACAGCCTCTATTTGCCACACTCCCTGTGGAGCGCTTGCTCAAACTTGCTGACGCTGCCGAGGTTTCCGGCGCAAATGTAGAGGATATATCGCTTTTACTGCACAGCGCGCGGCTGGACATAAGGATGCAAGATATGGCCGAATACGGCTGGGCTGTGGAATCCGCGCATTTTTACCTCCCGCCGGACGGCGTGACTTTTGCAAACACAAGAGCAACGGAGACGCTGCGGCAGCGAGCGGATGGTCTGCTGCAACTCGCGGATGATGTAGTAGTCATCAGCCTTCCGGAGCGCACAGACCGACGAGAAAGGATGGAGTATATGATGGCGCGAGAAGGGGTGTGGTTCCGCTTTGTGGATGGGGTGCGTGTGAAGGACGAGGAGATCGAACCGTATGAGATTTCGGAGGTGGGGAGGCAGAGCTTCAAAATGGCGGCGGGCTTCAAAAAGTATCTGCGAGGAATGGCGGGTTGCCGCCGCGCACACTTGCGAGTGCTGGAGGCTGCAAAGGCGAAGGGGCTGAGGTCGCTCATGATCATCGAGGATGACATGGTGCTGGAAACGGGCTGGCTGGAAAAGCTGCGCGCGGCGTTGCTCGAACTGCCGAAGGGCTGGCTGCAACTCTATTTCTCGGCGAATAATTTCAGCCCTTCAGCCCCGGTTTCAGAAAATCTGCGAAGGCTCGGCGGCGCTTACCAGACTACGGCGATTCTCTACTCGCAGACAGGGATTGAGGCAGCGATCCAATGCCTGCGCCATTCGCGCAACGAGATTGATTTCTGGATGGGGCGTCACCTGCATCCGTTTGGGAATTCTTACGTTGTCCACCCGTGTATCGCCTTTCAACAAGGCGGCGTAAGCGACATTATGAGCTATGACCGCGGTGTGACGGCGTGAGCGCTTCCAAGTAATCCTGAGACGCATGAAAAAGATAGGCTTCATCGGTAGCCCGCCCGCGCTTACTGCGGGATCAAAAGATAACACTGGCAATATGATCCACAGCTATGCTGCTCGGTCTTTGTTTGAGAATCCTGCCTTCGTCAGCGCGCACCGTAGCGAAGAAAACATCGAGCGCTTGCGTAGCGAAATTTCTCATCTGGGTTTTATCGCCGCAACGAATCTGCATGTCAAAAATACGCCGGACTACATCCAAGGGCAGGTGGATGCCGCGGACTTCGTGGAGAAGCTGGACCTTCCCGTATGTGTATTCGGATTTGGCTGCCACGCACACCTCGGGGCCACGATTGAGGCGGCAAATGTGGATCCCAGGTCGGTGCGACTGCTTCGAGTCTTGGCAGAACGCTCAAAAACGGTGGGAGTAAGAGGAGCATTCACCGCCGATCTCTGTGCAAAATACGGAGTGAAAAATGTCACCGTCGTAGGCTGTCAGTCTGCGTATGTGGCAGCGCTGCGAAATACAGAGCAACGTGCGCTCACGACTTCGGGCGAGCGTCCCGTAACGAGTTTTTCTTGGGGGCCAGACGAAGCTCCTATGCTGAAACTCGCTATGGCTGCCGGGGCGGCTGTCATCGGGCAGGGAGATTTTACTGAAGAAGGGATTGCGAAGGGCCAAATCAGCCGGGCTTCATTTCTTGAAGCAGGCGGACATCACCGCCTTCTGCAATGCTTCGAGATTGCGATTAGCAAAGGTGAGTTTTCCCGGTCCGATTACTATGACTACATCCAGCGTCATTTCTCCAAGTTCTACAATGTGCCGGACTGGTGCGCTCACATTCAGCAGAACTATGATTTCTGCGTTGGCACCCGCTTCCATGGAAATATGGCAGCACTTCTGGCGGGAGTTCCGGCATTGTGGATCGAGCACGATATGCGGACTCGTGAATTGTGCGAACATCTGGGCCTGCCGTCCTTGCCCAGCTCGCGATTGAGCGAGTATCGAGACCTGAAGCAAATAGCCGTTGAATGCGACTATGGCACGTTCTGGTCAAAGATGCCTCCGCTCGCGAGGGAGTTTCTCAATTATCTAAATGGAAATGGAGTGGGCGATTTATTGGCTAAAGAGGTGAGTCAGGCACTCCATGTTATTGCGAACAATGAACTGCCTGCTTTCAGGTGCGGTGTGGGCATTTAGCGGTAAAAAACCTTCGCCAAAAACAACCCTTCTGCTGGCGCGGCGAATTGCGTTTTTTGCGCTTCGCCCGCGAGAATGGCCCGCAGCCAGTCCGCATCTCCACGGCCCTGTGCCACACGCACGAGGCTGCCCGTGAGCAGTCGCACCATTTTGTAAAGAAAGCCGTCGCCCGCAAAATTGAGCGTGATGAGCGGCCCGCGTTTTCTTACGCGGATGCTTCGCACTGTGCGCACCGTGTCTTTTTCCGGTGTGCCGCGATTGGCTGCGAAGCCTGCGAAATCATGCCGCCCGATGAGCGCCGCCGCACCCTTTCGCAGTGCGGCGAGATCGAGTTCGTGCGGCACCAGCCAAGCGCGACCGATTTCCATCGGGTGCAAAAAGCGGTCGTTCCAAATCCGGTAGATGTAGTTTTTTTGCGAAGCGGAAAACCGCGCGTGAAAGCCATCTTTTCCGCCACGCACGCGCGTCACGCGCAGCACGCGGATTTCCGGCGGGAGGTTTGCGTTCAGCGCGATCTGCCAGCGCTCCGGCGAGTGAGTCGGCAGCGCCACATCGAAATGTGCAACTTGTCCGAGCGCGTGGACTCCTGCATCGGTGCGGCCTGAGCCGTGTATGCGGACGGCAGAACCCGTGATTTTCTCCGCCGCCGTCTCGATGTGATCCTGTATCGCGCCTCCTCCCGACTGACTCTGCCAGCCGTTAAAAATGCGGCCATCATACGCGATGAGCAGCTTCAGTCTTTGCAGTGCCGCGCTCACAATCCCGGCCCCGCCATGGCTTGCGCATCCATCCAGCTTTGCAAAATAATCTGCGCCGCCGCCTGATCAATCACAGCGCGGCTGGTCTTCGCGTTGCGGCCCGCCTCGTGGAGATTCCGCTGCGCGGCGACCGTGCTCAGACGCTCGTCCCACATGCGCACGGAGACTCCCAGTGCGCTCAGTTTATCCGCAAATGCGCGTGCCTTCTCCGCAGCGGAGCCAGTCGTGCCATCCATGTTTTTCGGGAGTCCGATGACCACCGTGCCCGCCTGCTTTTCCTTCACGATTTCGAGCACTCGCTTCACAGGATCGGTTTCGCGAACGGTGATGGTTTCAAGCGGATGCGCGAGCATCCCCAGCTCATCCGAAACCGCGACGCCAATACGGGCATCGCCAAAATCAATTCCTACAACACGATTCATCGCGCTGGAATATGCGGCGGGGGTGTCACGGGCAATGATGAAGGCAACCAGAAGTCACTATGCTGACTTGGATTCCCAACGAGCACCGACCACGAATGCGCCTACAACCAACGGCACAGAAATCAACCAAGTCCACTGGGCATCGGGAAACATATTATGCAGGAAAACTGCGGCGAATAGTGCCGGCACCACACACACCCACAGTCTCCATCCAAAAAATAAATCTGTAAGCAAAACGATGAATTCAAAAAAGGTCATATTATTTGGAGTGGAAATTCATGCTGTTGGAATAGGCGGGCAACTCAAGTCAGCTAATCAGCAGCAGCCTCGGCAGTTCGCCGGGAATGTTTTCCGGCGCGCGATGGATGCAGGGCGGCACGGGGCTGCCGGAGTATTCCACCGCGATGCGCCAAAGGTTCCCCGTTCCAAACGAAACCGGCTTTGCGTTTGCAAGCGGCGCGTAGTGCAAGTCGTAGCACTGCTCGCTGAGAAATTCGCGAAATGCCTCGTCGTCCGCACCGCCGTGGAGTTTCAGAAGTTGGGCGCGAGTTTCGGGAACAGCGACGCAGCAGATCGCCTCATCGTTGCGCAGGAGTTCGCTCGATGGACCGAAGTAGGTGCAAAGCCATGTGTCCGCCTCGGTCGTCGCGCTATCGACGTGGAAATCATACACATCAATCGGCACCGGCCCCGGCTCGGCTTCGCGCGGGTATCCGTGGATGCAGTCGAGAATCGGCGCGAGACCATGCTCGGTGAGCAAGCGCTGGTCTTCGATGAGCACCTCCACCGCCGCACGTCCCGCTGCACTGAGCGAAAGACTGCGGAGGTGCGCTTCATCAATCGTTTCGAGTCCACCATTCACGACAAGCTGCTCAACGACTTCGCGGAAATCGCCCGTCAACTCGCGCGGCCAGCACATCGCATTGATGCCGTCTGAAAACGGCGTCTCGATCAATTCGCGGAAACTCCCCACGAGTTTGATGCGCCCATAATCGTGCGGAAGAACGAGCGCGCTCATCTGCTGCGTCAAAGCTGCGGGATGTTTTTCAGCGCGTCCTTAATCAGATCGTTCGCCTTTTTTTCGATGTCATCGCCCGCGTCTCTCGCGGGTTGCTTGGCTGGAGTCTTTGGGCTGTCGCTCCAATCCAGACCGTCTGCCATGATTTTCACGGTGCTGCCGGTTGCGGATGGCTGGATAAAGATCGTCAGTTTTGCATCCCCTTGTTCCCACATCAAAATAGCGTTTTTCTTCCCCTGTAAATTGCCTTTCCCGACCTTCCATCCCTGCGCCTTCAAACGCGCCGAGAGGTCCTTGGTGACAGCATCCACAGGCAGCTTGCTAGTGCAGTGAATCTGTTTCACAAGAGCCTTGAAATCCACATCCGCAGCATCCGCAGGCAGCGGAAGTTTGCTTGCAGAAATGAGCGGACCAGCGACGGGCTTCGGCGCTTTTTCCTCCGCCTTTGGCTTTTCGACCGGCTTCTCCACGGCGGGAGAAGGATTGCGGAGCGAGTCGGGAAGGGGGGCGGCGAATTTCAGATCGACATCCCATTTGTCGCCGAAGAACTCAAGCACGCCGCCCGTGGTGATTTGACCGCTCACATTTCCGCCCGCGATGGTGAAGCCGTTCGTCTTGATTCTGCCCACCGAGCTAAAGCCTCTTTTGCTGTGCGCACTGTGGCTTACCTGACACCCAAAAATACCTCCGTCGTGATGCACATTGATGACCAGCGCACTGCCCAGCTTCCCGAATGAAGCGTCAAACGACGGCTTCTTCGATTTTGCAGGATCCTTCTCGGTGAAAATGAGCGTGATGGCCTCCTTGTCGCTAAAACGCTCGTGCCCCTCCACGGTCACGAATTTCAGTTCGGCAGGCTTCTCGTTGCCGATGAACTTGCCCTCGACGAGCGGCTTCACGGGAGCGTCGAGGTTCTTGGCGGCAGGCTTGGCGTCGGCAGTTCCAGTTTCAGCAAGGACTGGCGAGGCGATGGACACTGCAAGGATGAGTGCGGTGATTTTGAGCGTATGAATTGTGAACATGTTTTTCATGGTGATGAGTTTTGGTGTGAGAGTTAGTAACGTAGTGAGTTATTGATTCAACGCTGCGAGCACTTCGGGATCGCGCACGTCGGCCCAATCGCCGGAAAGTTCGACGACTCGCACGATGTTCCCGCTTTGCGCGAGGTCGCGGATGGCGTCGGTAAGCTCGTATTCACCACGCGGCGACAGCTTGAGCTTGGCCGTGAAATCGAAGATCGATGGGCGGAACGCATACACTCCGGCGTTGTACCATGGGCTAGGAGCCTTGCCCTGCGGCTTCTCGATGAGGTCGGTCAGCTCAAAGCGCTCGTTCACCACCACGCAGCCGCCTTTCGCCATTTCGCCTTCGTTGCGCTTCACGCTAACGAGTGCTTCCGCAGACTCCATCGCGACGAGGCGCTCGTAGTTTTTTGCATCAATGAGGATGTCGCCGTAGCTGAGAACAAACGCATCGCTCCCCGCGAAATCCTTCGCCAGCTCGACCACGCGCCCCGTTCCGTCCTGAACGACCTGCTCCACGTAGCGAATCGAAACGCCAAAGCGCGAACCGTCGCCAAAAAAGTCCTGCACCACATCCGCGCGGTATCCCACGACGATGAGAAATTCGCGCACGCCAGCGGCTGTGAGACCTTCCAGTATATATTGCAAAATCGGTTTGCCGCGGACCTTGAGCATCGGCTTCGGGATGTCGTTGGTGAGGTCTTTCATCCGGGTTCCTTTGCCCGCTGCAAGCAGGACGGCTTTGGTGATTTTGTGCATGAGTGAACGCATGGAATAACACGCAGGAGTGGGAGCTTTCAATCACCGTACTCGGTCGCGAGGAACGCCCGGCGTCGCGTCAACTCGCTGCCACTCGCGCTGAACTCCGCCGCGAGACGACTGCGCGGCTACAGCCCGATCTCCTCCGTGGGCGAAAATGCTTCGCCCTGCTGCGTCCTTCGCGCGGGTGCGAATGGCGCTGTGTCCACACCGCGAGGCTACCTCGCTCATGGGGAAGGTCGTCTGGTTCATACCCAAGGTGTGCCGACTCGTACCCAAGGCGTGCCGACCCGTACCCAAGGCGTGCCGATTCATACCCGAGCCGCGCCGACTGACTACTGAGCCGCAAACTGCCAACTGACCCACTCCGGGTGCGTTCTCAATCAGTCTGGAAATGCGTGTTTGCATGGCGCAAATCAAACCACCACTTCGCAAAACCGTCATTGCCGCTGTAGCAGACGCTTTTTCTCTGAAAACCTGCACGCCAACCGCGCCGCCGCCGCACAGGCATCATCAAATCGCAGCCCCATCGCATCGCAAATCCGCGCCGCCAAACACACGGAGAACCACACCTGCGCCCGCTCCGTATCCGCCAGCGTCTGCCGCGAAATCCGCGCCCGCTGCGCCACCTCATACGCGCTGAATCCATGCCGTTCGCGCCACTCCCGAATCACCATCCCCAGCGCCTTCGCCAGTGGATGATCAAAATCCCTCCTCGGCGATTCCCGCAGCCGCAACCCCGTCCGCGCATCCCGAAAGCTCCGCCCCGCCCCGACGCGCAAGGCGTCCGCATCGTGCTCCCCGGTTTGCTTCTTCGTCTTCATAAAAACGAAAACGGAAGCTCCCGCGAAATCTTTCAAAAAAAGTGCGCAACGGTGGCGGATTTTCCAACTTCGCGCATTGCGATCAGGCTGCGCTCGCACGCATCCAATCTATCCCACTGTCACGGGCACGAGCGTCATGGTATCGTTGCCGAATATGTCTATCACTTTTACGGCCACCATGTAGCGGCCCGGTTTCGCGTAGGTGTGCTCGATGGAGCGCAGTTCTAGCTCGCGGTTTTGGCGGGTGCGGAAGCTCTGCCATTCGTTCTCGAAAATGTAGGCTCCCGTCCACCGTTCTTCAAAATCAATGAACTCTTCACCGGCGCTCACCACGCCGGGCAGTGCGCCTTCCACTCCCATTTGTTTGGCGACTTTGATGATCTCTTTCCGGTTCTCGTAGTCGAAATCCACGGCCCAGTAGTCCACCCAATCGGTCCACTTCTTTGTCAGGATGTCGCGGCGGACGATGCCGTCTTTGTCCTTGGTAAACTTCGCGAGCTGCCCGGCGTCGCACACCACTTCGCTTTTGCCCGCCTTCATCTCGCTAGAGCCGTGAGCGATGATTCGGGGTGAATTGTTCTGAACAAAGCATCTCCGATTTTCTCTCCCAGCAATACCGGGACTGCGTTGCCTATTTGGCGCATGGCCTCGGTCCACGCTCCCGTAATATGGTAGTCATCTGGGAAGGTCTGGATGCGCTTGCCTTCAAAGACAGTGAAGTAACGAACTGAGCCGTCGTGATAGCGAATCATGTTTTCGCCGCCGGGGACGCCGTGCCCGCCCGCTTTCACGGTTTTTGCCGGGGAGTCGTAATCGCTCCCGGTGTGGCCGGGATAGGCTCGCGCTAAGTCTCGGAAGATATGGTCGGCGATGCCGTGCTTGGTGCGAGGGGCGGTATCTCATTCGATTGCGATCTTGAGGCTGCCAACGATGCTCGCGAACTCATATCCATCCACCAACACAATTGGATTTTTCCCAGCTTCCGCCGCTTCAATAACAGCAGACTTCGAGTAATGGCTGGTCGTCACGATAGCTCCCCGTGCGAATGGCTGTAAACTTCCTCGGAGTTCAGCCACTTCACGTCGCCCAACTGTGTGCAGCCAACGCTTCGCTTGAACTTGAATCTGGAGACTGCGCGCTGGCCAGAAAACCGGGCCTGCGAACGCATTCACATCAACTCCGCCGTCTTGGCTATAGCGCGTGACTGTTACCTTTTCGAATCCAGTGCCTTCGAGTGTGCGCTTGATAAGATGCTCAAACTTCTGCGGTGCCAAATTGAGCATCGCTCGCCGAATTTGTTCTGCCTCCAATATGCCAAGGTTACGGAATTGAGGCGGCAAGGTGAGTGTGTGGTCCACGATGGCTCTGTCTTCAATGCTTGGCTTCTCAGTTTTTTGAAAAGCATTCATAACTTCGGCGGAGATTTTGGCGTCATATCTTGGTGCAATCGCATTTGGCTCCCGGTGAACGTGCATTTCAAAAACCAGTGCTTCGCGAGCCTTTCCTCGCGTATCAATTTGCGTTTCTTTGTAATGTCGGAGGTATTGCAGCAAGCCGAGAAATACCCAACGCCGACTGCCCAATTCTTTGTCACGCCGACTCCCTATATTCTGAAAGCCGTAAATTGGAAAAGGGGTATCCAACTGCTCGGTCAGACGCTTGTTCATGCCGGAAATTGCCTGATCGCCTTCGCGACCTGCTGCTGTGTAAACGAGAACATCGCCTTCAACACGGTCATGGTATGGATTCTCGCTGAGTATCCGTCCGGTAGGAACGGAGGTCATGACCACCAACCGACGCATCTCCCCATCTTTCCCAATGCAGGGGCGAATTCCACCGGCATTGCCGACAGACAGCCCTCGATAAACTTCATCGTGAGTGTATTTCTCTCCCACTCGAAAAGCGGTCGCATCAGTTGAGG
The DNA here is from genome assembly GCA_031372675.1 of Verrucomicrobiaceae bacterium. Taxonomy (GTDB): domain Bacteria; phylum Verrucomicrobiota; class Verrucomicrobiia; order Chthoniobacterales; family Chthoniobacteraceae; genus SXWH01. The sequence goes on along the minus strand of JANMLS010000346.1, from coordinate 836 downwards.
TTGATTTTGCCATACTCCAATTTAGCCAGTAACTCCGAAATTCACGCAGAGATCACCAGCCCCCGTCTTTTCCATCAGCTCCAAAGCTCTTTCGAGAAAGGTTGATACGGCATTTTCTTTTAGCTTCGGAAGAGATTCGACACACTCCTTGAATGCAGCATCAGTGAGCATCAAACCAAACTCGCCTTCACCCCAACTGTGTGGCGCGAGTATATCAAACAATGCATCCCGTTCAGCTTCGTTCGCGGGATTTAGGTAAACCATGCTTCCAGATGTTGCTGTCATTTTAGTGGTGATGCTGGCGCAGGCGGCTGAAGAGTTCGCTCGATTGATTGTCCGGGCCGTCCGAAGTGCGGGATTGCCGCCAGCCTTTTGGGACGGCTTTCCCGACGTAAATCGGGAATTCGTAGGCCGTTCGATTGAGTTCCGCGTAGCGAGCATAGAGCGGATTGGACCCGATGTAATAAATCGCATACACGCCCCGGCCATGAAAGGAAGTCGGCGGTGGCAGAGTAAGAACTGGTGTGCCATTAAAGAAGCGGACGGCATCTTTCACCAACTCTGCGAACGCATCGTTTCGATAAACATGCTCCGCTCTGTCAAATGGACTCTTTTTCATTGGTAATTCGTTGATGTAGCAAGATGGAGCGACTTCAACCAGCAGTGCATCAACTTGGCAATTCGGCAGTTCATTTTGTGCATCAAATCGCGCATGAGGATGAGGCGTTCGTAAATCATGGCGATGAAGGAATCCGCGCCGCGCCCCCAGGTGTCGCGGTAGGCGATTTGTTCGAGGAGGTTCGGCTCTTTGTGGAAGGTCTCGCCGCCAATCTCGA
>JANMLS010000345.1:0-12422 GCA_031372675.1 Verrucomicrobiaceae bacterium | reverse complement strand
CGTCGCGGTCTGCGCCGGTAAGCGGATCAATCTCAGCGTAGATGAGTGTATTGAACTGCTTGCCACGCCGCGTGCTGACGTGGAAGCCGGGGCCGCGTTCAGGCGGGAGTTCGACAGGGCGGAGATTCGCCTTGCCGTCGGCAGTCTCGAAGTGGCCGTCGGCACAAAGATGCGGGCCGCCGTATTGAAAGGAGTCGCCGGTTTTGCGCAGGTGCTGCACGCCTTCGTAAAAGGGAACAACGCGGGCGATTTCCTCGCGCATTTTCCATCCAGTCTCGCAGCCGAGTTGATGCGCACGTTCGGGGTAAGCGGCTGCGGCGAGGTCGCGGAGGATTTTCCATTCGGCGCGGCATTCGCCGACTTGGCGCGGGATTTCCGGCGAGAACATGATGCGGCGTTCGGTGCTGGTTTCCGTGCCGCCGTCGTCCTGCTCGTAGCGCGTTTTGGCGGGGAGAAGGAGGACTTCGCCGCGTGCTTCGATGAACATCTGGTCGGTGAGGATGATGTCCTGGTGGACGCGCATGGGGACGTTTTCCATGGCGCGTGCGACGTAGGCTGGCTCAGGCAGTGTGCGGAGGAAATTTCCACCGAGGCAGTAGAAGAAATCGAGTTCGCCGCGACCGCAGGCATCCACCATATCCACAGCGGTCATGCCGGGCCACGCTGGGACTTCAAAGCCGTATTCTTTCGAGAGCGCAGCGGCGTTTTTTTCGTTCACGGCTTTGACTCCGGGGAACGCGGTGCAATACGCGCCCATCTCCGCGCCGCCTTGTACCGAGCTGTGTCCGCGAATGGGCATGACTCCGCATTTGTCCCGCCCGACCCAGCCGCGAGTGAGCGCGAGATTCAGGATCATCTGCACGCCGTCGGCACCGTGCGGATGCTGCGTGATACCCATGCTCCAAATGAAAATGCCGGTCTTCGCTGCGTGCATCATCCGCGCAAATTCCTCCATGCTGTTCTTCGGCAGCCCGGCTTGTTTTTCCAGTGCGGGCCAGTCGAGCGACTCGATTTTTGCACGGACTTCCGGCCAGCCGTTGCAGCGCTCGGCGAGGAACTTTTCATCTATCCATCCCATGCCGATGGCCGATTTCAAAACGCCGTAGATAAATGCGATGTCGCCGCCCTGCGCGACGGGGAACCAGTAGTCCGCGATGTCCGTGCCGAAGAGTGCGCTGCTCGGCGTGGAAGGCACCCAGTAGCGCTTCATCCCCGGCTCCAGCAGTGGGTTCACGAGGATGACTTTGGTGCCGAGTTTTTTCGCCTCGTGGATGTATTTTGTGGAGAGCGGCTGGTCGTTCGCGGGGTTACTGCCGAAGAAGACGAGCATGTCGGTACCGTACCAATCCTTGTAGCTGCAAGTGCTCGCGCCAACGCCGAGCGTGGCCTTCATCGCGGCTCCCGACGGGCTGTGGCAAAGGCGCGCAGCGTTATCAATGTGGTTCGTTCCGAGAAAGCGGGCGACTTTTTGCGCCATGTAATAAATCTCATTCGTCACGCCTCTCGACGTGATGAAAAATGCGGTGCGCCTCGGCTGCGCTGCGCGGATTCTGCGGGCCATGCGCTCGTTTGCCTCATCCCACGAGATGCGCCGGAAGCCCTTGTCTCCACGCTCGCGCAACATCGGATACGCAAGCCGTCCCATTTCGCGCAGCTCATCGTTGCGCAGCTTTTTCAGCGACTCCACGTCGGCGAGCAACCGATGGTCGAGCGCGGGCATCGTGTTCAAGCGAAGGAGATTCAGCCGCGTGAGACAGATGTGCGGGCCTTTGATGGTCCAGTCGTACAGCCCCGCAACGCCGAGCGCACAGCCATCGCATACGCCCTTTGTGAGGACTTTGTAGGCGTAGGGAAGATTGTCGCGGTTCTTCCAAGCGACCTTCAGCGTGTCGCGGATGTGCTGCGGCTTGATCTCGCCCAGCCCAAACGGAATGAGGCGGCGGAGGAAACTGGTTTTTTTAACGGCGTAGTCGGACATGGCGGAGTCAGGTTTTGCGTCCGCAGATTACGCAGATTGCGCAGATTTCCGATACATTCGATGTGAGTGATTACGCGACAACGATGTTCACCAACCGTCCGGGGACGACGATGAGTTTTTTGATCTCCTTGCCGGCGATTACCTCGGCGACCTTCGGCGCGGCTTTTGCGATGGCCTCGATCTCGGGCTGCGTGGCGTCTTTTTTGACCACGATTTTGTCGCGGACCTTGCCGTTGATTTGCACAGGCATTTCGACTTCGTCTTCCACGAGCAGCGCAGGATCGTAGGCCGGCCAGTCGGCATCGGAAACGAGTCCGGTGCCGCCGATGCGCGACCAGAGTTCCTCCGCAAGGTGCGGCGCAAACGGCCCCAGCACGCGGACGAGCAGGCGAACGGCTTCGAGCGGACGCGGATTCGCCGAGGTGAGCGCGTTCGTGCAGACCATCATTTGCGAGATGGCGGTGTTGAAGCTGAGGTCCTCGATGTCTTCGCCGATTTTTTTGATCGTCGCGTGGACGAATTTTGCGAGCGCCTTTTCCATCGGCACGTCCAGCACGGCGGCGCTGCGCTGCCACTCGCCGGCCTGGTTTTCCTCCATCACCAAGCGCCACACGCGGGCGAGGAAACGGAACACGCCTTCGACGCCGCTCATGCTCCACGGCTTCGTCGCTTCGAGCGGGCCCATGAACATTTCATACAAGCGCAGAGCGTCCGCGCCGTATTCACGGATGACGTCGTCGGGGTTCACGACGTTGCCGCGCGACTTCGACATCTTTTGCCCGTCCTCGCCAAGAATCAGCCCTTGATTCACGAGCTTCTGAAACGGCTCCGGCGTGGAGACGTGGCCGAGATCAAAGAGCACCTTGTGCCAGAACCGCGCGTAAAGCAGATGCAGCACGGCGTGCTCGGTGCCGCCCACGTAGAGGTCAACGCCGCCCGGCTTGCCGCCACCAGTCCAGTATTTCTCGGCCTCCGCGCCGACGAAGCGCTCGGTGTTTTTGTTATCAATGTAGCGCAGATAGTACCAGCAACTCCCCGCCCATTGCGGCATGGTGTTGAGTTCGCGTGTCGCGGTTTCCGAGTAGCGCACCCAGTCGGTTGCTTTTGAGAGCGGCGGTTCGGGTGTGCCGGTGGGCTTGAAATCGAGCAACTCCGGCGGTGTGAGCGGAAGTTCGCTTTCATCGAGCGCACGGTGCTTTCCATATTCACACACGATGGGAAACGGCTCGCCCCAATACCGCTGGCGCGAAAAGAGCCAATCGCGGAGCTTAAATTGGATACGCTTTTTTCCTACGCCCTGCGCTTCGAGTCGCGCGATGATTTCCGCTTTCGCATCTGTCGTGGAGAGGCCGTCGAGCGGCCCGCTGTTCACTGCGTAGCCTTCCTCGGCGAAACACTCCATCGGCTCCGTGTCGCACGCAGCCTTGTTTCCAAGGCCGATGCGCGGTTCCTTCGCCACGACTTCGCGGATGGGGAGCGCGAATTTTTTCGCAAACTCCCAATCGCGCACATCGTGCGCAGGCACCGCCATGATTGCTCCAGTTCCGTAGCCCGTGAGCACGTAGTCCGCGATCCAGATCGGGATGCGCTCACCACTCACCGGATTGATCGCAAACGCCCCGGTGAAAATGCCCGTTTTCTCCTTCGCCAACTCCGTGCGCTCCAAGTCGCTCTTGCCAGAAACGGCAGTGCGGTAGGTGGCGATGGCTTCCATTTGCCCCGCAGTGGCAATCGAGTCCACGAGCGCATGTTCGGGCGCGAGCACCATGTAAGTTGCGCCGAAAAGCGTGTCGGGCCGCGTGGTGAAAACGGTGATTCCCGAATCTGCTATCGGCGATTGGCTGTCGGCGATTGCGAAGCGCACCTCCGCACCTTCGCTCCGCCCGATCCAGTTGCGCTGATGCAGCTTGATTGATTCCGGCCAATCCAGCCCGTCCAGTTCATCAATGAGTCGCTGTGCATACGCCGTGATTCGCAGCATCCACTGCCGCATCGGGCGCCGCTCCACCGGGAAGCCTCCGACCTCCGATTTGCCGTCCACGACCTCCTCGTTTGCCAGCACCGTGCCGAGCGCGGGGCACCAATTTACAGGCGCCTGGGAGATGTAGGCGAGGCGCACGCTGTCTGCGTCTTCGCCCTTGTAAGTCGAGATATGCTCGGCGCGATTTGTCGCGGGATTAAACCACGAATTATAGAGCTGGAGAAAAATCCACTGCGTCCATTTGAAATAACTGGGGTCCGTCGTGTTCACCTCGCGCTGCCAGTCGTAGCCGAAGCCGATGGACTGGAGCTGCTTTTTGAAGTTCGCGACATTTGCCTCAGTCGTCGCACGCGGATGCTGGCCGGTCTTGATCGCGTATTGCTCTGCAGGCAGGCCGAATGCGTCCCAGCCCATCGGATGCAGCACATTGAAGCCGCGCATTTTTTTATACCGCCCGATGATGTCCGTGGCCGTGTAGCCTTCCGGGTGTCCGACATGCAGACCCTGGCCGCTCGGATACGGGAACATATCGAGCACGTAGTACTTCGGCTTTGAGGCGTCGAAGCCCGGCTCGCCGGGATTCCCGACATGGAAAGTCTGCCGCTCGTCCCAAACGCGCTGCCACTCAGGCTCGAATTGATCAAAAGGAAAAGGTCTGCGTCTCTGCTCGGTACTCATAAAATGTGGGCGCAGGGCGGTAGCCGCCGGAGCCGTGTGGGGCAAGCTTGTAGTGCTAATAATGCGCGACTAAATGCTGACAAACATGGACTCGTTTTTGGAAATGCTGAAGTGGATGGCGATTTGTTTCGCTGCATGTGCGGCGATAGCGTCGGGCTTGATCCTCGTCGCGAAAGTGGTGAGCTACCTTTCGCGGAATCCAGCGGCGGCAAACGCTTTCACATGGCTTTGGTTTTCGATGATGGTGCTGCTTGATTTGAGTAGTGGTTCCTTAGTGCTCGCTCTTTCGTCTTTGGTGATGATGTCTGCGATTCTTTGCTGGAAGTGGAAGACGCTTTTCACAGGCAAGTAGCGGGGAAATTCGTGCCTCGTGATTTTTCCGATGGCGAGTCTGCTTGCGGGATGCGGAAGATTTGCCAGAAGCTGCGAATCCTTTTAGAGCACGCTCCGATGATTGCCGCAGACATCCTCATTTACGCCTATCGATCGGGTGCTTTTCCGATGGCGCTGGCCGATGGCGACATCTCCTGGTTCTCGCCAGACCCTCGCGCAATCATCCCGATTGATGAGCGTTTCCACATCCCGCACGGACTAAAGCGGACGCTGAAAAAGAATCCCTTTGAAGTCCGAATCAACACCGCTTTTGAGAGCGTGATGGCTGGATGCGCCGAGCGCGAAGACACTTGGATCAACGAGGAAATCGTCGCCAGCTACTGCAATCTCCATCGCCTCGGCTACGCGCATTCCGTGGAGACGTGGCTGGATGGGAAGCTCGTCGGCGGTCTTTACGGAGTCGCCATTGGCGGCGCGTTTTTAGGAGAGAGCATGTTTCACACAGCGACAGACGCATCCAAAGTCGCGCTCTATGCGCTGGTGATGAGAATGCGCGAGCGAGGATTTTCGCTATTGGACACGCAATGGACCACGCCGCATTTGCAGACGTTTGGGACCATCGAGATACCGCGTGTAAAATATATCAAACTGCTGAAAGCGTGCATTGACGATGCGCGGGAATTTTTATGATCGAGCTGACCATCACCAACAAGCAGCGCAGTGTGCGTGTAAATCTCAAGCGGCTGCGAAAAGCGGCGGCTGCTGCGCTGAAGGCCAGCCTTGCGTTGAAGGCAGGTGGACAGTTTGCGCTGCACACTCTGGATGAAATCGGCGTGGCTATCGTATCGGATTCCGCAATTGAGCGCGTGCATGTGGACTTCATGGCAATCGCAGGTGCGACGGATGTGATCACCTTTGATCACGGCGAGATCGTAGTCAGCGCGGATACCGCGGCAACGTGCGCAAAAGAGCACGGGCACAGCGTGGACGAGGAACTCATGCTCTACATCATCCACGGCTTCCTCCATCTCGCAGGCTACGACGACAGGATAACCGCCGAGCGGAAGAAAATGCACGCCGTGCAAAACCGGATTTGGCGCGAAGTGCGGGCTGTCCGCTAAAAAGTCCCGCCGACTTGCCATTCCTCCAGCAGTCCGCGGGGGATTTCCGCGATGAATCGCGAGGGGCGCTGGAGCGGATCGCCGTAGCCGAGCGTGTAGCTTGCGCAAGGGTAGGTGAGGTAAAGCTCGTCTTTTGCGCGGGTCACTGCGACGTAGAAAAGGCGGCGTTCTTCTTCGATGGCGGAGTCGCTATCCAGCGAGCGTGAGGAGGGGAATTTCCCGTCTGCGAGCCAGATCACAAACACCGCTCGCCACTCCAGCCCTTTTGCCTGATGAACGCTTGTGAGCGTGACGCGCTCCGGGTCGTCCTTCCGCTGCGCAGCGTCGCTGTCTAGGCTCGTCATCAAAGCAAGCTGGTCGAGAAAAGGCTGTGGCGTTTCGTATTTCTTCGCGAAATTTGCCAGCGTGCCGAGGTCTTCGCGGCGGGCTTCGTAGTTCGGGAAATTCGCAAGCATGTAGTCGTCATAGACGGCTTCGAGCACGCACTGGATCATCTCTGCGGGCGGGGAAAGTTTCCCGCCGGGAGCCAGCTCATCGAGCGTGTAGGCGAGTTGCTCCCATGCTTTCGCGCTCTTTGAGGGAACCTTTGATCCAGACAGCAGCTCCTTGATTGGCGGCATCCCTCGCCAAGGATTTGCGATGGTTTCCGGCAGTTCGCGAGTTGGTCGCTCGGATGGTGCAAGCGCGGAAACTGGCTCGTCCACATTCCAGTCTGGATCATCACTCGCGACCTCCGGCGCTGGCTCCGCAGGGGTTTCGGAACCCAGCGCAGGCTGCACAGCACTTGCCTGAATGCGCTCGCTGACTTGTGTCCACAGCGCATCGGCGGACTTCATCCCGATGCCCGGCAGCAGACGCACCATGCGCTTGAAGGCAACCTCGTCTCGCGGATTTACGGTCCATTTCAAAAACGCGCTTACGTCCTTGATGTGCGCCTGCTCGAAGAAGCGCAGACCGCTCGTAATCTCAAACGGGATGCCGCGACTCGTCAGCTCCATCTGCAATTCCATGGAGTGAAAGTGCGCACGATAAAGCACCGCCATTTCCTCCAGCGGCATACCTTCCTCGTGGAGTTCGAGGATGCGCTGCGCGACAAGTTCTGCCTGCTGTCCGCTGTCCGGCAGCGGGACTAATGCGGGGCGCGAATCAGTCGCGGGTCGCGTCGCACGCAGCTCTTTTTTGAATTGGTTTTCGTTCTTCGCGATGGAGGCGTTTGCGACGGCGAGGATTTCGGGCGAACTGCGGTAGTTCGTCTCGATTTTATGCACCTGCGCATTCGGGTGCCGCTTTGGAAACTCCAGAATGTTGCGGAAGTCCGCGCCGCGCCACGAGTAGATGCTCTGCGCGTCGTCGCCCACGACCATGATGTTGTGATGCCGCTCGGCGAGGATTTCTACGAAGTCGTTTTGGAGATGATTTGTGTCCTGATACTCATCCACGAGAACGAACTGAAACTGCCGCTGATACTGCTCGGCGATGTGCGGATGCTTCTTAAATAGCGAGACGGTCTTCTCCAGCAGGTCGTCGAAATCGAGCGCGTTTGCCTGCTTTTTCTTCGCCTCGTAGCGGCTCCGCGCCAGCGCGAACTGTTCGCGATACTGGAGAAAGTGCGGATATTTTTCGTCCAGAATCGTGCTTAGTGGTGTTGCGGTATTGAGTTGGTAACTGAGCACATCGGCGAAGACTTCGCCCTTCGGCGTGCGCTTTTCATGCGGGTCGAGATCGAGCTTTAAGACCACCTCATCCATCAAGTCCACGGCATCCTCGCGGTCCAAAATCGAGAAGCCCGGCGCAAACCCAGCTTCCACCGAATGACGCCGCAGAATGCGGTTCCCGATGCTGTGAAACGTGCCGCCCCAAAGCCCGTCGAGCGGCTGTGGCACAAGCCCGGCGACGCGGTCGAGCATCTCGCGAGAGGCTTTGTTTGTGAAAGTGAGCAGCAGGATATGCCGTGGCAGGATTCCGTTTTCGATCAAATAGGCGACGCGGTAGGTGAGTGTGCGCGTCTTGCCGGAACCAGCACCGGCAATGATCAGCGCAGGGCCGGGAGGCGCGGTGACGGCGGCAAGCTGCTGAGGATTTAACTCAGCGGCAAAATCAATCCGAGGTCCGGCAGGTGCGGTGCGATGCAGTGTGTATTGGCGTGCCATTTAGCAGCCCATACGAATGCAATGTCCAAGCCCTTACTAGCGCGAAATCTTCTTCTTCAACAAAGCCGCCTGTTCCTCCGGCGTGAGAATACGGCCCGAACTGCCTCCCGAAGGACGTTGCGGCGGTGCGACTGGTCGCTGCGGAACCTGCGCTCTGCGGGAAGCCTCCGCAGCTTGCCGCTGGCGGGCCTCGTCGGAAGCGCGGCGTGCCTGCTCTTGCTGCATGCGTTGCTGGGATTCTGCGGCGGCGCGTCGAGCGTTATCTTCCTGCGCACGGCGAGCATTATCCTGCTCTGCGCGGCGTTGTTTTTCAATCACTGCCGACTGCTGTCTGCGGGAGTTTTCCTCGGCGGCGCGTTGTGATTCCACCTGCTTGCGCTGCATTTTTTCGGCATCCGCAGCACGGCGTTGCTGCTCGGTAGCGGCGGCCTGCTGTTTGCGCGAATTCTCCTCCGAAGCACGCTGGGCATCGGCTTGTTTGCGCTGCATTTTCTGTAGTTCTTCGACACGGCGTTGCTGGTCCACTTCGGCGGCTTTCTGGCGGCGTGCGTTTTCCTCCGAGGCGCGTTGGGTATCGGCGAGTTTGCGCTGCAATTTCTCCACCTCGGCGGCATTGCGTTTTTGTTCCGTTGTCTCGGCCTGTTTGCGTTTAGCAGACTCCTCGGATTCGCGGCGGGCGTTTGATTGCTCGGATTCGCGACGTTGTTTCTCCATGACGGACTGACGATCCTTGTCTGTATCGCGTTGCTTTTCAAGCTCACGCAAGCGGGCATCCTGCGCTGCGCGTTCTGATTTCTCGCGCTCCGTCTGCTCGGCAAGTTTTCTGCGAAGTTCATTGTCATCGTCCGGCTTTGCGATGGGTCGTGCCGGTGTTTCGCGGACATTTTCGCGTGGCTTCTTCAGCACGTTGGGAACTGGCGCAAGGCGGACAGGAGAATCCTTTTCTCGTTCGTCTGCATCGGGGCGAGTCACCGGACGTTTCAGGATTTCCGGTTTTGCATCCTGCTCCGGCGTATTCGTTGAAATCTGCGGACGTGTGAAAGGCTGCTTCGGTAATTCAGGGCGCACGTCTGGATTGATAGCGGGCCGTAAGTTTTCCTTCCCCACATCCTCTCTCTTAATGCCTGAGATCGGAATGGGCTGGCCGTCAACAACGCGATCCGCTCCACGTTTCACGCTCGCTTTAAGCAGCGAAGGCCGTGGTGCCGTGGGGTCTGCTTTCTTCGGCACGGCAGCGATGGATTCAGGACGGAATGCGCGAGCTGGCGCGGTGTCGGGCGTCGCTCCTTTTACTTCGTCGCGCATTTTCACGAGCAGTTTTTCGCGGACGCCATCCTTGTCGAGTCCGGCCCAGCCGCGCGAATTTGTCGGCGCTTTATACACACGCGCCGGAGCGGTCTGACGTGTGAGCACGTTGTAATTACTATCGGCGAGCGGTGGCGCGGAAACGTAGAGCGCATTGCCGCGCTGGGAGTTCACGAAGACGTTGCCCTTGTTGTTATTGATGAAAATGTTGTTCGTCGTGTTTTGCACGAGTTTCAGCGCGGGCAGTGAATGCGAGCAGCGTGGCGCGATGTAGTCGTAATCAAGCCCACCATTGAAAATGTAGCCGTTGTCGCGGTTGTAGGTGATGTTCGTGATGTTGTTCGTCACATTGATGATCGTCACATTGCGCGAGCGCGGGACGATGACGTGGCGGATGACTGGCGCACCGAAATCCCGTGCGTTGCAGAACGAATAATTACCGGGGCCGATGTCGTAGTGTGTATCCACCCACGATGAAAAACCTGTGCGCACTTCCCAGCGTGCTTCCGGCGGGAGCGGCGCCCAGCCGATGTAGTCATCGCTATTCCGCCACGAAACCCAAGCTGGTCCCCACTCGTAGCCGGGAACCCAGCACCAGCCGGCTTCATCGAGCTGTACCCAGCGGCCATAGTGATACGTGATGCCGCCAAAATCCTCGTAGCTTACCCACGTCCAACCCGCATCGGTGTAGCTCCAATATCCATCCGAATACGGACTCCAATCGCGGTCCACGCCACGCGGCTGCCAGACGCGCCCGTAGCGATCCGTCTCGCTCCAGTCGCCGTGGGGCGAGAGCGAGTCGTAGAAGAAATCAAAACTAATTCTCGTCTCCGCCATGAGCGGCGAGGTGAGAAGTGTGGCGGTGCAAGCGAGGATGAGAGCGTGTATTTTCATGTGCGGTTCGGAAAATGAGACGCGGCTATCTTACACCGCATTCAAAGAAATTGAGCGCAAATTTTTCCGTGCGTTGTTTGCGCTGCGCAGTCTCCGTGCTTGGCGAATCACCAGCTTCATCCATAGAAATGCGCTCTCATGATTTCAATCCGTGGCCTTTCCAAACATTTCGGAGACCTTTGCGCTGTTGACGGGCTGGACCTCGAAATCTCGCAGGGCGAATTCTTCGCATTCCTAGGGCCGAATGGCGCGGGGAAAACGACGACGATTAAAATGCTCGCAGGTCTTCTAAAACCAAGCGGCGGCAGCGCGATTGTCGGCGGGTTCGATATTCAAAAAGACCCGGAGAAAGCGAAGGCGCAGCTCGCATACGTGCCGGATTTTCCGTTCACATACGACAAGCTCACTTGCATCGAGTTCATGAGTTTTGTCGGCGATATTTTCGGGATTCCCACGAGCGACATCGAGGCAAGGACGGAGGTGCTTTTTGATAAACTACATTTGCAGGACTACCGGCATGAGCTTACGGAAAACCTCTCGCACGGCACCCGTCAGCGCCTCGTGATTTCCAGCGCGTTGCTGCATGAGCCGCGTGTTTTGATCATTGATGAACCGATGGTCGGCCTCGACCCGATGCACGCCCGCATCGTGAAGGACGAGTTTCGCGCACGCGCCACGGCGGGTATGACGATCTTCCTCAGCACGCACCAACTCGCGGTCGCCGAGGAACTCGCGGACCGCATCGGCATTATACACCAAGGCAAACTCATCGCGCTCGGAACCGTCGAGGAACTCCGCGCAAACAGCACCGAAAAGGGTGCGCTGGAGAATGTCTTTCTCTCGCTCGTGGATGCGGAGGAAAGCCTGCGCTCGCGTGCAAAATGAGCGCTGTTCAGCCGGGCGATTCGTGCATACGAACTCGCCATGCGCCTGCTGCTCATTGATGGACACTACTATTGCTACCGCTCGTTTTACGCGATTCGAGACCTCAGAAATTCGCGAGGCGAGAGCACAAATGCCATCTACGGCTTTGTAAAAACCGTGCGCAAAATGCTCAAAGACCTGAAGCCGGATTTGGCTGCGGTGCTTTGGGATCAAGGTCTTCCCACGCGCAGGACTGCGCTCCAGCCGCAGTATAAAGCGACGCGCACCGAGACGCCCGATGAACTGCGCCCGCAGATCGATGCGCTTCGCGAAATGGTCCCGCTCATTGGCCTGAAGTCCATCGGCGTTCCCGACACGGAGGCGGATGATTTGATGGCGACTTACGCAACCGTCGCCCGTGCGCGTGGCGACGAAGTGATCCTCGCGACCAACGACAAAGACCTTTTTCAACTCGTGGACGACCGCTGCTTTGTCTATTCCACAAACAAGACCGACCTCGCCGACCCGAAGGACACGCACGCGCTGCTGGATGCCGCCAAAGTCACGGAAAAATGGGGCGTGCCACCGGCTCAAATCGCCGAGGTGCTCGCGCTCATCGGTGATTCTGTGGATAACATTCCCGGCGTCCCCGGCTTCGGCCCGAAGACCGCCGTTTCATTACTGACGCAGTTCGGAGGGCTGGATGCGCTTTTGGGGAAAGTGGATTCCGTCACCGCGAAACGCGCTCGCGAATCGCTCTTAGCGAGCAGGGAATTGATTGCGCAGAATCGGGAAATGGTGCGGCTCGACTGCGATCTCGCGCGTCCTGTTCCGCTCGATGAATTGCGCATTGAGCCGCGATGGGCGGACTACATCGCGGCGATGGAGCAGTGCGAGTTTCGCGGCCTTACTGCGGAGGTCCGCGCGGAAGCTGCGCTCGTTGGCGGTGCGGAAAGACCGAGCGCTGCGATGGCGCAGGGAGAGTTATTTTAACGATGAATCATCGCTGGTGGTTTTTCGGCTTCTGGCTGCTTCTCGTGTCCGGGATTATTCTCGCGGCAGACACGGGTAACCTGACTTGGGTGCAGGATTTTCTAAAAGCAAATCCCGGCGTGGAT
>JANMLS010000340.1:0-24989 GCA_031372675.1 Verrucomicrobiaceae bacterium | reverse complement strand
CGCGTCGATGCGAAGACCGGCGTTATTTCCAGCATCGCCGGAAATGGGAAGCCCGGAAGTCATTCCTAGGCCGAGCGCCTCGCCGACTGTTTCGATATTCATGAAGCCGTCGCGGGGGCTTTCGCCGATGCTGTTGGAAATCTGGTAAAAGTACGAGTTGCACGATTTTTTGATCGCGCCCCACATGTCGAGCGGACCGTGCGAGCCGGTGCATTTCATGCGCCGCCTGCCGTAAGTCGCGCCGCCGGTGCAGTTCCATTTTTTGTAGGGCGAAATGCCGGAGCGCAGGATGGCGAGCGAGGTCACTTCCTTGTAAGTGGAGCCGGGCGGGTAGCAACTGATGCAGCGCGAGAGCAGCGGCGTGGTTTTGTCTTCTTTGAGTTCGTCGAGCTGCGCGTCGGTGATGGACGCAAACATGTTTGCGTCGTAGCTGGGCACGCTGGCCATCGCGAGGACATCGCCGTTGTTTGGGTCCACGACGACTACAGCGGCACGGCCAACACCAGCTTCGCGCAGTGTTTTCTCGGCGATCATCTGGATGCGGGCGTCGAGGGTGAGATAGACGTTGTTGCCGGGTGTTGGCTCGATGCGCTCTTTCTCGCCGCCAATTTTTCCGCGAGCTGATTTTTCGAGGATGCGCTTCCCAGCTTTTCCGCGCAGCCATTTGTCGCAAAACTTCTCAAGGCTGCCGCGCCCGACGATGTCGGATTTGTAGTAGTCGAAAGTCTTCGAGCCATCGGCCTTAAAATAATCCGGCTCTTTGATCTCGTCTTCCGGCCCGCCGACAAAGCCGAGCAGGTGACAGGCAAAGGAGCCGTAGATGTAGCGGCGCACCGGGCGCACGCAGACTTCCACGCCGGGCAAGCCGAGGTCGTTTTCGCAAATCTTCGCGACGGTATCAAACATCACATTTTGCAGGAACGTGAAGGGGACGTGTTCACGCGAACGGTAGTGCGTTTCGAGGTCTTTCGAGGCGTAGTTGATGTTCACCGCCGGGTCGTCTTCGGAGAGTCCCAGCACATCGAGGCGCGGCTGCACTTCGGTGTTAATAATGCTCACGATGTCGGCGACTTTCACCTTCTTGCGCATTCCGTCGCGGACGACTTCGGTTTCGATGAGCGGCAGTTCTTCGAGTTCTTCTTTTGCAAGTTTGCGGCCCGCGAGCTGGGCTTCGCGCTTCTTCGCGAGATTGCGCTCGTTCACTGCTTCCTTCATCGCATCGACCATCTGCGGGAAGTAAAAATCAACGCCGTAGCTGGCTTGGTTTTCCACGAGCACCCAGCCGTTGCGGTCGAGAATATCGCCGCGCACGCTCGGAATACGGACGGTGACGGTGCCGCTGCCGCGAATGCGTTTGCGCCACTTTTCGCCGTTCACGATTTGCTCCTTCCAGAGCTTCCAAGTGAGCGTGCCGAGGCCCGCAATCATGAGGATCGCGAGCGTGAGAATCCGAAGCGAGATGCTCGGAAGATTGCGGATTTCACGGATGCGCTGGTGCTTCGATTTCATGGTCAATCGGGGCGCATGGTGTCGAACTTGATCACGCCGAGGCGGCGACCAAGCCAGGTGAAAACGGAGAACGCGGGGATCGCGATCAGCGCAGCAGCGAGTCCGCTGCCGCCGATGCGTTGCCACACATCGTGCGGCCAATCAAAGGCGAACGGCTCGCGGCGGAAGGTGATGACGAGAAACTCGATCAAAACAATGGTGGCGGTGAGCAACCCCGTGAGCAGGCAGTGCAATTCCCAGCGACCGCGCAAATACTGCGCACGCAGCCCGTTCATCACCGCGCCGAGCGCACCGTAAAGCGCGATGCTCCAGCCGAATGCCGCTTCAAATTTTCCGCTTTCATCCGCGTGGACGGTGATGGAATCCCACATCAGCCCGGCGAGCACCGCGAAGACAAAAACCGATGGCAGCGGGAGCGCGGCTGCGGCAAAGAAAAATACGACGGGGAGCAAATACACATGCCCGCCAAGCCACGGCACCTGCCCGGTAAAATGTTGGGTGATGACTGCGAGGAACATGGCGACCGCGAGCGAGAGATAGTAGATCATTTTTCCGCGGCTCCTTTCAGTCCCGTGACGATAAAAACATCCGTGAGCGCGGCGAGATTCACGGCTGGCTGGATGGATACTTCGGTTTCGAGTTCACGCGGTTTGATCTCCACGACTTCGCCGACGATTACGTTTTCGGGGAATACGCGCCCAAGCCCGCTGGTGAATATTTTCCAGCCCGGCGCAACTTTGAGATGTTTGGGCAGGAAGGACATCGTCATGCGCGGTTGCTGCATGTTGGAAAGGCGGTCGCCTCGCACCACGCGGATAATGCCGTGTTGGAGCTGGCCGCTCGGATTGCGCAGCATCGCGGCGACTCCGCAATTTTCATCCGAGATGAGCAGGATGGTGGAAATGTGGTCGCTGGCGGCGATGACTTTGCCGACGAGTCCATCGGGCGTGAGCGCGGACATGTCCTTCTGCACGCCGTCGGCAGTGCCGCGATCAATTTTCACGCTGCTCCACCAATTTGATTCGCTGCGCCCGATGATGCGCGCAGGGACGAGGGAAAATGGCGTCTGGTCCTTGTATCCAAACGCGGCTTTGAGCCGGAGGTTTTCGGCCTCGATGCCTTGCAGCGCTTGATTGAGCGCCTTGAGTTTGTCGTTCTCGACTTGGAGCGCGTCGTTTTCCACTTCGAGTTGCTGGAGCGTTTTGAGTTGGTGGCGCAGTTTGCCGACGGAGCGATCCCACTCGGAGCCTTTTTTCAAAAAGGGCGACATCAGCGAGAGGAAGCCGTTTTGCACGCGCTCGCGATTTTTCGGACTGAGCAGCAGGATGCCGAGCAGCACGAGCAGGAATACTGCGACGGAGAGGACATTCTGGCGGCGCGTGGTCATGCGGAGAAACAGGATGCAGGATGCCGGATGCAGGATGCCGGATGCGCAGCGTGGCTGATGGGAAAAAACATTTCCCCGCGCTCGGACACGCGCCGGACGGCTAATTTGCAGAACGCCGCTGATGCGCATCCCGAATTGCGCATCGCGAATCCCGCATCTGTATGCAAGTTCATCGGCGTTGTGCCGTGGTAGGGCGACTTACGTCGCGCTTCCCCGGAACTGGTGCGTCGTGGTGACTTGCCGCAGGAAGCGCACTTCGCTCAACGCGCGGCCAGTTCCCTCGGCCACCGCACTGAGCGGGTCTTCCGCGATGTGAACCGGCAGGCCCGTCTCCTCGCTGAGGAGGCGGTCCAGACCGCGTAACAAAGCACCGCCGCCAGCGAGCACCAAGCCACGGTCCACAAGGTCCGCGCTGAGTTCGGGCGGGCAGCGTTCGAGCGTCACTCGCACGTTGTCCACGATGGTAGAAATCGGCTCCAGCAGAGCTTCGCGCACTTCTTGCGAAGTGATGCTCAGCGTCTTCGGCAGGCCCGCGACGAGGTCGCGACCTTTCACTTCCATCGTCTGCTCTTTTTCGAGCGGATACGCGCTGCCGATTTTAATTTTGATGTCCTCCGCCGTGCGCTCGCCAATCATCAGATTGTAAGCGCGCTTCATGTATTGGATGATCGCTTCGTCCAGCTCATCTCCCGCCACGCGAACGCTGCGGCTGAACACGATACCGGAGAGCGAAATGAGCGCTACCTCAGTAGTGCCGCCGCCAATATCAATGATCATGTTACCCGCCGCGTCCTGCACCGGCAGGCCGCAACCAATGGCCGCAGCCATCGGTTCCTCGATGAGAAAGACCTCGCGAGCACCGGCGTGGAGTGCCGATTCTCTGACCGCACGTTTTTCGACCTCCGTGATGCCCGAAGGCACCGCGATAACAACGCGCGGGCGTGGTTTGAAAAGGGTACGACGACCGTGGACCTTCTGGATGAAGTGCCGCAACATCGCCTCCGTGATTTCGAAGTCGGCGATGACGCCGTCCTTCAGCGGGCGAATGGCCACGATATTGCCCGGAGTGCGTCCGAGCATTCGTTTCGCTTCATCGCCGACAGCCAGCACTTTGTTCGTGCCAGCGTAAACTGCGACCACCGACGGCTCGCGAAGGACAATGCCGTGGTCCTTCACGTAAACGAGGGTGTTCGCTGTTCCGAGATCGATTCCTATGTCATTGGAAAATAGACCAAGAATACCGTTAAACATCTAAATTTGTTAAAGTTGTAAAAATCCGGGCGGGCCGCATTTTCTGTTGGTTGATCCCGCGTGTCGTGCCCCGCAGGGCGGCGATCATTTGGCGCGGGAATGGTTTCATTATGTAAAATGGCTGGCCTTGTAAGGTGGCGCACCAAATGCGTCAAAGGATTTTACTAAACTGTGCAAATTTCTCGTTAAAATTTCTTCAAAGAAATTACGAAACTTGCCGGAGTCTCGCTCGCGATTTGCCTAAATACTAATCCGCCTCCAGCGTGGCGACGACGCGGTAGAATTTCTGGCCTGCCGTGCCTGCGCCGACATCGGTGGCGGTCGCGGTGTTTGTGGGCGAATCCACAACAACGGGAATCACGGGCGTATCAAACCACTGCGTGAGATTGATGCTCCATTGCACTTTGTAGGCAATCCCCGCCTGCGATCCCCACGAGAGCACGATGTCTGCGCCGACCCTTGCAGGCACAAGGTTTCGCACACATTGGCTGAGAACGGGGGACAGCGTGAGGTCCATCCACACGAGCCGGTGATCCGTGACTTGATTGGGCTGCGTGTAAGTCGTTCCGAGAAACAGCAGCGGATACAGCGGCTCCGTGCTCGCAGGCCAGAAAACGCCGCTATTTGTGACTGCGAAGCCTGCCTTGCTCGGCAGCACATGATCCACGCGAAGATTACCGGTGCCGCTGCTGAAAAAACTCGTGTCATTTGCGTGCGCACCGATGTCGTTGGCATTTGCTCCGCCGAGCAGTGGGCCTTGCTCCGCGCCGCCTGTGCTGGCGGGATTGGGCGCAGAATTTACAAGCGAATGATTGCGGAGCTGGTTGATTGCGCTGTTGAAGCTATCGCCATCAAAAGGGTCCGCATTCAAGTCGCCGAGAATCACAAATCGCCGTTCGCCGCTCGCCTGTGAAAGCCCGCCGAAAACGCCCGCATCGTCGTAGAGAAAGGAAGCGTTGCTGATGTATTCCTTCCAAAGCCGGATTTCGTCGTGGTTCCTGCGACCATTGCGATCCTCGGTGGAATCAAAAGCGGGCGGAGTCGGATGGCTGGCAAGTAAATGAAACACCTGCCCCGGCTTCACTTCGATGGGAAGATCGACGTGGTTTTTCGACGAAAGCCGGAAGACGTTCAACTCCGCAGCCGAGTAATAACCTGCGGGAAACACCGCGCCGGGCATATCCTTCCATTTGAAGTTTTGGAAACTGCGGATCGCCGAAGTCTGAATCGGATACTTCGAGTAAACCGCAAAGCTGTATTGCCCCGGAAACCATCCGAATCCGAAGCAGTCATTCCCGTAGAGATCCTTCGTCGTCATCGAGTCGCCCGCCGCTGGGATCGTCGTGTTTGCAGCGCCGTTGTTATCAAAATCAAACCCGCTCGCCACGCCCGTATTGCTGAGCGCCGCATAGCGGTAAGGATAGCTCAAAACCGCCTGCCCACTTTGCGAAACCGCGAGGTAATTATCGTGAAACCGATTCAGCGCCAGCACCCGCGTCGCCGCGCTCGTCGTGTCCACATCGAACTCATTGATCAACAGCACATCCGGCCTCACTCGCTGGATAATCTCCGCGACTTTCTTCGCCTGTGTATTGCTTGTGGGCGCAAGATGTACAGCCAGTTCGCCCTGCGTCGTGCGGTTCAGCGAAGCATTGAAAGTCGCCACGCGGATTTGCAGCGGAGCCGCAGACAGATGAGCGGAAAATGCCAGAAATAACGCAGCGCGAAACATGCCCCCACCATGCCGCTAAAGCGCCAACTTTCCAAGCTCTCGATTCATAAACTCCGCACATTTCACCTCGCTGCCATCTTTCATCTTGATCAAATACGGCTTCCCCGTAGTCCCCGATCCAGTTGCGGCCTTCGCGATGAAATCCGCGACGGTCTTTATCTCGCCCTCATTCGCGGTCCATTTCCGGCGCAGAAAAGTCGCCGCAGTCTTCGCGTCATACTCGCTCCCATTGCGGATGAACTTCGCGCCTTCCAGCGCATTCACCTTCGCGAGCAGCGCCTCGATTTTGGCCTTCTCAGCGGGCGGAATTTCTGCCGCAGAGAGCGTCGTGAGCGAAAAAAGCAGCGTTGCTGTGAAAAAGAAAAATAGCCTGCGGTCCATGCCCCATCGTCGCGCAAGCCGCCCCACTGTCAATCTGCCAGCGCTTGCGAATGTAGTCAGCGGCTTTAGCCGTCGAACCGCCGTAAAGAGAACACGGGATAGCTTCGCAAAAACATACCGCTGGCGAAATTCCAAGTTTCCACTGCTTGTCATGTCGCTACGGCTGAAGCCGCTGACTACTTTCGCAAGCGCCGCTCAACGTCCATATTGACGCAAAGAATGGTTACAGTTTGATGACAAACGCGCTGTATCCCACGCACGCACAGTGGTTTTTGGACCGTGTTTTAACCCGAACGTCGCGATAGCCAGTCGTAGCTCACGCCGCCCTCGGCGTGAAAACTTCTCACGCGAAGCGACACTTTATATTCGTGCCGCATCGCGGGAGGCTTTAAGCCGCGAATCCCGACATGTCGGGAGCGGGCTACTTTGCGCTTTGCAGAAAGCCTTGGTTGACAAACTGACCGCTCCCGACCACTTTCCGCTCCCTTTTTCCCGGAAAGTAGAACCAAATTATTACCATGATTACTCACCTCATTGATGAAGCCGCCAAGAAAATTGGGAGCACACCTTTACTTGTGAACATCGTCTCCAAGCGTGTCCGGCAGTTGAATGCCGGTCACAAGCCGATGGTGGAAACTGTGGGCCGCATGGGGCTTGCAGACATCGCGCTGAAGGAAATCATCGAGGGCAAACTCACCCACGAAGCGAAGTCGAAAGACGCTTAGCCATTTTATCCGGCTTAGGTCGGCGGAGACGCTCTGTGCTTTTGCTGCTGTGACTAGTGATTGGTGAATTGTGACTGGTCGCAAGCGTGAGCGTGGATTTTTCAGAGAGATGACTAGTCACCATTCACAAGTCACAAATCACAGCCTTGAAGCAAGGAGGGCAGGCACATGGGCGGCGATATTTCTGTAAATCGCAAGGCGCTGCGGGATTACCACATCCTCTCCCGCTACGAAGCTGGCATTGAGTTGAAGGGCACCGAGGTGAAGTCCATCCGGGCCGGAAAAGCGAACGTGAACAGCGCATTTGCGCGTGTCGAAAATGGGCAGGTCTGGCTGCACGATGTGGATATTCAGTCTTACGAGAAGGCGAGTTTTGAGCAGCATGAGCCAAAGCGGGTGCGGCGTCTGCTTTTACACAAAGCGGAGATTTTGAAGCTGGAGGCGAAGTCGCTTATTGACGGCTGCACGCTCGTCGCGCTGCGGATGTATTGGAAGGACGCGAAGGTGAAAGTGGAGATCGGCGTCGGCAAGGGCAAGGTCGCGCAGGACAAGCGGCAGGACATCAAAGACCGCACAGAAAAGCGCGAGGCAGACCGCGTCGTCGCCGCCTTTAATCGCAAGCGCAGCGGGTAAGACGATTCTCTCGGTGAAAGGCGGCGAACGGAGTGGGCAGTAGCCAGTAGCCAGTAGCCAGTAACCATCCAGTCTGCACGCCACAGACCGCCCCGCTTTGGAATCTGCCTACTGCCCACTGCCTTCGGACTAATCCTCTCTGACCGTGAAAGTCATCTAATTTCACCCCTCTGCGTCATTGGCATTGAATCCAGCAGGGAAAATACCCGATGGTGCCCGCGATGCTTTCCATCTCGATCCCGATTTACAACGAAGCCGGCAACATCGGTGCGCTTTACGACAAAGTCCGCATAGCGATGGAAAAGCAGCCCCGCCCGTGGGAACTGATCCTCGTGAATGACGGTAGCTCCGACGGCACGGACGAGCTGCTCGACGAACTCGCCGCGAAGGACGAGCGCGTAAAGGTCGTCCACTTTCGCCGCAACTTCGGCCAGACGGCTGCGATGATGGCGGGCTTCGATTTTGCAAAAGGCGACGTGATTATCCCGATGGATGGCGACCTTCAAAACGACCCCGAAGACATCCCGCTCTTGCTGGCGAAGCTCGACGAGGGATTCGATGTCGTGAGCGGCTGGCGCAAGGACCGGCAGGATAACGCCCTAAAACGAAATGCGCCCAGCATCATGGCAAACCGCCTCATTTCGTGGGTCAGCGGAGTGCGGCTGCACGACTTCGGCTGCTCGCTCAAAGCCTACCGGCGCGAGGTGATCGAGGGCGTCCGGCTCTACGGCGAAATGCACCGGTTTCTCCCCATCTATGCCAAATGGCGCGGCGCGGAGATCACGGAAGTGGTAGTCCGCCACTACGCGCGCAAACACGGCGAGAGCAAATACGGCCTGGAGCGCGTGCTCAAAGTCATCGCCGATCTCGTAACGGTGAAATTCCTCGACCGCTTTCAGCAAAAGCCGATGTATATCTTCGGCGGCGCGGGGCTGCTCATGTTCATCATCAGCGCCTTCGCCGGCTTGCTCGCCTGCTTTTTCAAATGGTGCTGGACGCCGGAAAAACCATTCATCTCCACACCGCTTCCCGTCCTCTGCCTAGTCGCCGGCGCAGCAGGAATCATCTGCATCCTCATGGGTTTGCTTGCAGAAATGATCGTCCGCACTTTCTACGAAAGCCAGGGCAAGCGAGTGTATATGGTGCGAGCTACGAGGAACGTCGCGGAGAAATGACGAATGACGAAAAAGTAGCCCGCGAGTCCCTTCGCGGCTTTACGACTCTCGCGATGCGACACTTCATTTGAATGGTCGCTTCGCGAGTTGTGTTCAGCCGCGAAGGGACTCGCGGGCTACTTTTCGCAAGCGAAGGAGCGACATCAACTCGCTTGCGTTTCGTCATTCGTCATTTCGCGAAGCGACTACTTCACAAACTCCACATTCACCGGCGCACCGACTTGGGCGATGATGGATTTGAAGGTGAGTTTGCCGCTGGCTGCATCAATGGCGTGCAGCGCGAGGTCGTTGCTGTTCTGGCCTCCGGCGATGAGCCATTTGCCGTCGGGCGAGATTCCGAAGCCGCGCGGGACTTTTACTTTGGCATCCGCGATCTCGACGCTGGTGAGTTTTCCGTCTGCGCCGATGGAAAAAACAGCGATGCTGTCGTGGCCGCGATTGGAGACATACACGAATTTTCCATCCGGGCGGCAGTGTATTTCCGCCGTGGAGCTTTCCTTCGGCGTGGCGTAGTCGTCGGGCAGCGTGCTGAGGGTCTGGATGGCGTCGAGCGTGCCTTTTTCCGCATCGTGGATGAAGGCGGTGATCGCGCTCGTCATCTCGCTGTTCACGTAGGCAAAACCGCCCTTCGGATGGAATGCGAGATGCCTCGGACCGCCGCCCGCCGGGACGCGACCGCTGCGCGGTGTATGCGGCGTGAGCGTGCCTTTTTCCGCGTCGAACTTGTAGATGAAAACATCGTCCGTCCCCAAATCGCAGGCATAGACAAACGCGCCGTTTTGATAAACCGCGTGGGCGTGCGCTTTCTCCTGCCGCTTTGCATCTGGACCCGTTCCCTCGTGCTGGATGATGGCCGTTGGCTCACCGAGCGAGCCGTCCGTTTTGATCGGTAGCGAAGCAATCGTCCCGCTCCCGTAGCTGGCGGCGAAGACGTTTTTGCCCGCCGAATCCACCCACACATGGCAGTTGCCGGAGTGTTTTGTGGAGACGAGGTTGAGCGTGCGAAGCGTGCCGTCTTTCTCGATGGCAAACGCGCCGACCGCACCGCCGTTATCCTCGACGACCGAGTAAAGAAATTTGCGGTTCTGATGAATTGCGACAAACGACGGGTTCTTCGCTTTCGCAGCAAGCCCAAGCAGCTTCGCCTCACCCGTCTCGGAGTTGAGCGTGCCGTGGTAAATGCCCTCGCTGAGGTCTCCCTTGGTGTAAGTTCCGATGTAAAATGAAAGGTCAGCGGCGATGAGCGGTGTGGACATAAGGATGGAAAAAATGAGGTGTTTCATGGCGAGGACGACTGCTGCGTATTCCACCGCAGCGAAAATGCAAACCAAGAGGCTGTGGCGTCTGCCAACTTTCTCCGTCTAAAACGCAGATTGGCCTCAGCAAAATTGACGACTATATTGCCTCCACCATGATGATCTCCTTGCCTGACGATCCAGCTTTATTACACCGCGACGAAGCCGAGTTAAAACTCGACCTCGCCTGCGGCCTCTTTGCTGCGGGGCGTGTCTCGCGCAGCGTCTGTGCACGCATCGCTGGTCTCACATCTTTTGAGTTCGATGAGGAATTATTCCGAAGAAAAATCCCCTCTTTCACCGAGGAAATGCTTGAGCAAGACCTCGCGGCACTCGAACGAATCCACCGCTCGTGATCGTCGTTACGGATACCTCCGTGAACTGAAGGAAGCGGGAAAGGCGATTGATTCACGGTCAAGTATCGGTAAGATTACTCAAGTATGACCACCGTTTTATCAAAAAAAGGCCAGATCGTCCTGCCTAGCGAGTTACGGGAACAGCTTCATTTGGAGGCTGGGCAGGATTTTGAGGTTTTTGTTGATGATGAAGATTCTATCGTGCTCCGTCGGGTGTCTCGCCCGCCGAATCACGGACTTGTAGATCATCTGCTTGTAAGTCCTTACCCGTTCGAGGTCCCGCCACGAGCCAAGGACTCCACCCGCCCGATTTCCCTTTGAGGCGGTGAGCTATCTCGTGGATACCAATGTGTTCAGCGAACTCGTCAAGGCAAAGCCTGACAGCGCGGTTTTGAAGTGGCTTCGGGATAACGAAGCGAAACTTTATATCAGCACAATCACTATTGGTGAGCTTCGCCGGGGTATTGAGGGTCTCGCTGCCGGGAAACGGAAAGAGTCTCTGCAAACGTGGCTCACCGGACTTTGCTCTCGCATGGAAGGCCGTATCCTCAGTTTTAATACCAGCACCGCTCATGTATGGGGCCAGCTTATTGCCCGCTGCGACAAACGCGGCATCACCCTCCCCACAGCCGACAGCCAACTCGCAGCCACCGCCCAACGTCACGGCTTGACGATGGTAACGAGGAATGTGGCGGATTTTTAGGATTCGGGTATCAAGCTCGTGAATCCATTCCAATCTGCGTAATCAATTCTGGTGAGTGCCCTATTTCCGCCGGAAAACCATCAGCAAAAAAAGCACTCCGCCGACGAGCAGGGCGGTGCCGAGCATGACTGGGTTGGCGTTGGTTTGCGCGGGGGCTGTGATGACTTGGGTGGGCGGTATCGCATCGGGCTTGGGTTGTTCGGCGGTGGAGGCAATGAGCCACAGGCCGAGGAAGATGATACCGATGGAAAATAGGCCGAGCACGATTCGCATGGTTCAATTACACCGCGCTCGCAGGTTTGGTGAAGTCTGTAGTTTGCGGCAGCAGCCGTGCGCTTGACCGGCGGGCGGTCCGCATGTTCTCTGCGTCCAGTATGTTGAGACGCTCGATTACCTTTCGATGATTGCGAAAACTCCCGCCGTGAAAACTTCCGGCGTTACGAAAACTTTTGGGCGCGGCGAGTCTGCGGTGCAGGCGTTGCGGGGCGTGGAGTTTGAGGCGCACTGCGGCGAGATGGTGATGGTCGTGGGGCCGTCGGGTTGCGGGAAGACGACGTTTCTCAGCGTGGTGTGCGGGACGATGAAGGCGGATGAAGGCAGCGTGGAGGTTTTCGGCACGGACTTGATCCATCTCAGCACGGGGAAATTGACGGCGTTTCGCGGGCAAAACGTGGGCTTCATTTTCCAGCAGTTTAATCTCATCCCGACTTGGACCATCGTGGAAAATGCCAGTGTGCCGCTCCTTTTGAACGGCGCGAGTAAGCGCCACGCAGAAGCAGAAGCCGCACGCCTGCTCACGGAAGTGGGCCTCGGAAAACGGCTCTCCGCTTTTCCGCGCGAACTCAGCGGCGGCCAGCAGCAGCGCGTGGCGATTGCGCGGGCGCTCGTTCATCAGCCCCGACTGCTGATTTGTGATGAGCCGACGGCTTCGCTCGATGCGGCATCGGGGCAAAAAGTGATGGAACTTCTGAAGGCCAGCGCGTGCAGGCCGGACCGCTGCGTGATTGTCGTCACGCACGACAGTCGTATTTTTTCCTTCTCGGATCGGATTGTGGAAATGGGCGATGGCGTCGTGAAAGGCGTCCACCATTCCAGCGAATACAACGTCAAACACTGAACCAATTATGAAGCGTATTTTTTTCTGGCTCCTGCTCCTCGTCGCCGTCGGCGGCGCGGTAAAAGCCATCCAACTCGTCATCGCCTCGCGCAAGCCTTTGCCCAGCGCGAAGCTAGTCGCAGAGCCGCCCAGCGCACCATTTGCAAAGAGCATCGGCGCACGCGGTCTCGTGGAGAGCGTGGATGAAAACATCCGCATCGCGCCTGCAATCGCCGCCGTGGTGCTGGAGGTTCCCGTAGCTGTCGGGCACCGTGTGAAAAAGGGCGACGTGCTCATCAAGCAAGACACCCGTGAACCCGAAGCGATGGTCGCCGCGCAAGCTGCGGAAATCTCTGCGCTGCGTGCTCAAGTCGCGGAAGCCGAAGTCGCACTTGCCGACAAGCTCGACCGCGCCGACCGTATGGAAAAAATGAAATCTGCCGCCAGCGAAGACGAGCGGCAGCGCACCAATTTTGGAGCGCGCGCAGCCGAGGCGATGCTGGCGACGACGAAGGCAAAAATCGCGGCTTCCGAGGCGCAGCTCGACCGAATGAAAGTGCAAACCGAGCTGCTCACCGTCCGCGCACTGCGCGATGGCGTCGTGCTGCAAGTGAACGTCCGCCCCGGCGAATTTGCGTCGTCCGCCGCGAAAGACCCCGCGCTATTGCTGGGGCGCGATGAATTGCAAATCCGCGCGGATATTGATGAGGATAACGCCTCGCGTTTTTCCAAGACGATGCCCGCCCGCGCCTACATCAAAGGGCGGCGCGATGTGGAAATCCCGCTCCGTTTTTCTCGCGTGGAGCCATACATCGTGCCGAAACGCTCGCTCACCGGCGAAAGCGGCGAGAGGGTGGATACGCGCGTGCTGCAAGTGATTTACCAATTTGACCGTCCGAGTGGCGCGGAGGTTTTCGTCGGGCAGCAGATGGATGTGTTTCTGGATGCGCGTTGACTCCGTGGATGAGCGATAATACGTTCCAAAATATGAGAGCATTCACCGCAGTTATCGAGCGTTGTTCCGATACCGGGTTATACGTCGGTTTCGTCCCCGGCTTTGCTGGTGCTCACTCGCAAGGGGAATCGCTCGACGAGCTTTACTGCAATCTCCGCGAGGTTATTGAGATGCTTTTGGAGGATGGTGAACCGGATTTAGATGCCGAGTTCGTAGGCACTCAAAGCATCACTGTTGCCGCCTAGCAGATGCCCAAGCCCCCTGTTCTCAAGCCGCGAGAGATTTGCAGAGCGTTGGAGTCAATGGGGTTTTTACTCGCACGGCAGCGTGGCTCACACATGCAGTACCGCCATCCCGATGGGCGATGCACGACCGTTCCGAATCATCCCGGCAGAGATATTTCACCAGTGCTCTTGCGCCAAATAATTAAGGACATCGGTTTGACGCTCGAAGAGTTTTTGCGCCACCGGTGAGGTTTCCTCCCAATCCGACCGGTATTTCGCCGCACTTTTTGAGATGATTCCCTACTTTTTCAGAAAAACCCGTTGACGCTTCCTGTATGTCGGATGTATTCACTTTGTAGTTACCAACCCAAACCACCTCCAGAGAACACTCATCACATTATGCGCTCACCCGGTTCAAAACTCAAAGCAGCCTTCAGCTTAGTCGAGGTTTCGCTCGCGCTGGCCATCGTCGGCATCGCATTTATGGCTCTCCTCGGCATTCTTCCGATGGGGATGCAGACTTTCAAATCGGCAAACGATTCCACGGTGGATGCCCGCATTTTGACGGTGATGACGACCATGCTCCAGTCCACCGAATACAGCAAGGTGACGGAGGTCGGCGGAATCACGCAGGATGTGTATTTTTTCGATGTGGATGGTGAATTTCTCGATTCGCTGCTCAAGCCGAGTGCGCGTCAGGAAATTGTTAAACAGCGCATTTACGCTGCGAAGGTGATTTCTGATGACCAAAAAGTCCCGAGTTCTGTGAATCTGACTTACAACCGCACCAGCGTCGGTGCCCGGCTTCTCATCGCCAGCGGGAAAATCACTCCCACGATGACGGACTTGCTGAAAACCCTCGTTGCCAGCCCGACTGCTTGGACGACCGATCAAAAGAAGCTGATCAATCGTGGCCTTATCAAAATCCGTCCGCTCATCCTCGCCCGTTTCGAGGGCGTCAAAACTATCTAAAAATGAGACTCCATCCTTCACTCTCCAAAACCCGCAAACAGTCCCCGGCCTTCACGCTTGTCGAGGTGATGGTTTCCTCGGCGCTCATCGTCATCGTCCTCGGTTTTTTGCTGACGACGGTGAACCAAACCCAGCGCGTCATCGCAGGCACGACTTCGCGGGTGAACCAGTTTCAATCATCCCGCGTCGCATTTGAGGCCCTCACGCGGACACTCAGCCAGGCGACGCTGAATACCTATTGGGACATGGATTACGACGCCAACGCCAACCCTACGAACTACCGCCGGCAGTCGGATATGCACTTTTACTCCGGTCCGATGAGCGGCTTACTATCGAGTGGTGCGACCGCAGCGAAGACCTATCCCGGTCACGGAGTTTTCTTTCAGGCACCGCTGGGATACACGGCCAAAGTCCCAGACGCCGCCAACCCAAAAACCCGCTACACCGCGCTGAATAATGCGCTAAACGTGGTCGGCTTTTACGTCGAATGGGGCGATGGGCTGAAATACTCCAAGGTACCGAAATTTATCCGCGACGCAGAAGGTGCAACTGCTGGAGCACGCCACCGTTTCCGCCTCATGCAGACCATCCAGCCGACTGAATCGGTGATGATTTACAACAATACTAACTACACAAAGCCATCCAGTTCCGCCTCCCCGTTCAAAATTTCTACCGACTGGATCAAGGTCGCCACGGGACGCCTTGCGCTTCCTACCGGTCTGGATGTTGATTACACCGAAAATCCAAAGGACCACTCGCGCGTGCTTGCGGAAAATGTCGTCGCGCTGCTCATCCTCCCCAAGCTCGCGGAAAAAGACCGCGCCGCAGTGGATGATTCCGGGCTGACGAGCAATTACACCTACGACACGCGCCCGCAGGTCGCCTTCGATGCAGTTTGGAAAAACAACTACAACCTCACTACCGCGCTTTCTGCGGAGCAAAAGAAGCAAGTCAACCAGCTCCCGCCGGTGCTTCAGGTCGTGATGGTCGCGATTGATGAATCTTCTGGCTCAAAGCTCGAAGAATTCTCCGTGAAGAAAAACAACAAGGAAGCCTACGAGTTTTGCAAAGACCTTTTCAAATCCGGGAGCGGCAACATCAAAATCTCGAACTTCCTAGCCGACATCGGTGAAGACAAGGAAGCCATCGGCAAGGACACCCTCGCCGGTCGCCTTCTCAACACCGCCAAAGACGCGGGCCGCCCCGTCCTCAACTACCGCATCTTCTCAGCCGACGTGCAAATTCGCGGAGCAAAATGGAGCAAAATCTACTAATTCCCATGAACACATCATCCACACTCAAAAACCATTCACCCCGCACGAGCGGCGTCGCACTGGTGATCGTGCTGTCCATCATCGTCCTCATGTCCGCGCTTCTCGTGGCCTTTATGAGCAGCGTGAGCACGGAAAGCGCGAGCGCGAAAGCGGCAGTCCGCAGCGTCGAATCGCGGCAGATCGCGGAGTCTGCGCTAAATCTCGCCATTTCCCAGATTCGCGACGCTACACGCGGCGATGCCACAAAGCGGGTCGGCTGGGCCAGCCAACCGGGCGTCATCCGGCAGTTTGATGAAAGTGGAAACGAGGGGAATGTCTATAAGCTCTACACCGCTTTGGACATGGTCGCGACGGGGGCCTATCCATCCACAAACATCGCAACCGTTCTCGCAGAAGCCGGCATCAACGCCGCGAAATGGAACGAAACTCCCACTGCGTTCACGGACTTGAATGACCCCGTTCTCGTTCCTGTTTCGGGCAAGGCAAACGAAGTCTACGTCCGCTACCCCATCGCAGACCCACGCGCCGCCGAAGCGCTGCCGGGCGTTATCCCAACCACGCTGAACACCCGCGTCGCAGGCTTCAACGTAAAGAACATCGAACACCAAAATACTTTGCTCACTGATGCCGGGCAGTTTGCCGCTTCAAACAAGAAAGTCCGCCTGCTCCCGATGCGCGCTCGCTGGCTCTTTCAGCTCCGCGATGGAACACTCGTCCCCGGAGTCGCAAAAACTCCCGCCGTGAACGACGGCATCATCACCGTCGCCGGAGCCACGGAGGAAAACCCCATCGTCGGGCGTCTTGCATTTTGGACAGATGATGAAACCGGCAAGCTCAACATCAACACCGCCACGGAAAACACCTACTGGGATACGCCGCACGCCAGCACAGTCCAAGAAGCGGGCCTTGTAGATAATGCCGGAGCATTAAAACTCGACGGCAATGGCAATCCAGCGAGTTTGAACAGCAACACCAGCCTAGCTCTTGGTGCCGCGCAGCCTACACGCGGGGAATTTCAGCGCTTCCCTGGACACCCGGCCACCACGGGGCTTTCCCCTGCGCTGCGCTGGCTGTTTAATAATTATACTGATAAAGAAGACTGGAAATTTAAGGAGGAAATCTACCGCCTCGCCCCTCGCGTCCTTGGTGGGCAGGGTAGCAGCGTCGCAGCTACACAAACCGCCCAATTTCTACCCGACCAGCGTGTTTATGAGCGCGACCGTCATTTCACATCGCTGGATGAATACTGGTTCCGCCCAGATCGCACTCCGCTCTCAATCGCCGGGCTTTACCCAGTCTTCAGCGCCAGCACGAAAGACACCGCAAAGACGGGTGAGCGGTTCACACCCGAAGCATTTGAAATGATGCGCTTTTTCATGACGGCCAACAACCGCTCGCCCGATCTGAACCTGTGGGGACTCCCTCGCGTAACCATCTGGCCGATTCATTCAAATGACGCAGCAGATCCAAAACAAAGCCGCCGCAGCGGATTCGATGACCTTATCGCATTTTGCTCATCGACCGGCAAACTTTCTGCAAAGAAAAACTACTACTTCACTCGTAACAACTCCTGGAGCCAGACGACGGATATTTCCCTCCCTCGCAACGTAGAGCTACTGAGCTATCTCACAAAGCTAACCAGTAAAAATGTCCCCGGCGTCGGTGCCAGCTTTGCCAACAAATACAGCACACCGGCTCCTGCAAGCTACAATTCCGCTGCGGGCGTCACTGAGCGCGACCAGATTCTTACGCAGATTTTCGACTATATCCGCACTATCAACCTCGTAGATACGGGTCGCAAAGATGGCAGCCCACAGCCACCAAAGGGCACCGCAGACTACCCGCTCGCCTACACGCCCGGCTATGGCTCGCTTGGTGGAGCAAATAAGCCAACACTCGGATCGGGGCAGGTCATTCCGTCGCAAAAAGTTACTGCTAACATTGTCTCCACGATGGGATTCGGTCGCTTCCCCACTGTCACCGAAGTGGCTGTTGTTTTCTATAAAGATACCAATCAGGCTAAACTTCTCGCTGGCGACAGTGATGTTGCGGACGTTCCAAATGCAAATACTTCGACCCGCGCTGTGTTGCTGTTCGAGATGTTTTCACCCTCACCCGGCTATCCCGCGCTCTCTGAGGGCTACGCATACCGAGTTACAGAGGTGTCGCCTTTCAGAGTCAAAACCAACCCCTTTAATGCCGCCGAACCTGCGCAGAATCTGGATTTTGGGAGTGGAAGTATGAACTACGTGGAAGTTGATGCCTACCGTGGAAAGCATGGTCGTTTCTTCATGCCGACGCGCGGTTTTGATAACCAACTGCTGTTTGACAACGTCGCTAACAATGCAGCGGCAGCTAAACCAAAAGTATTTTGGCGCACAGGTGCTGTTTCCGCTGCGCCCGCCAATAATGATCCTCCATATCCTTCTTACCCATTCTTTTCCAAGCGATACATCTTTGGAGGCGCGGGCAATACCGCGCAACAATTCGAGTTTATCGGCGGCGAGCTGAGGATCGAAATCTTCCCTCTCGCAATCAACGTCGCCCCGACTGGCGCGGCTACGCTTCCGCCCTTCCATCCTGCGGCCAATACAGCACGCCCCATCCAGACGATCAACGTCAGCTTTACCCAAGCCCCCGCTGGCCAGCCACCTGTACCAATCCGCCTGAAAATCCCTACGCCAGCCACAAATAACCCAGTGGATTATCAGGCTCGTTTAGTTAGGGGTGCCCAAGAATGGATTACCTCTGGAGACACCGTCCGCAGCATGGAGCTGAATGGCGTTGCCAAAGGGGATGTCCGTCTCGCCGCCGCCCGCCCAATCGTCCCGCAGGAAATGTTCGGCCCGGCAATTTCCTCTGCGGATTACAACAACCCGGTAATTCAGCGCGTCCACAACCTCCGCACCAGTTGGGGGGCTGTTTACACAGGGGCGAAAAATGGAGTCCACAGTCTGAGCGCGACACAACGCTCGGATAAAACAGTGGATTTGCCGTTCGCATTTGCCAGCACTGGTGTGCCGCTTGGCTCCAATTCCAGCGTGACCGGAGACTTCGACCGTGGACTCTCCAAGCACACCGACGGTGCATTTATCAACAAGCCCGATGAAGGAAATGTGGACTTGGATCTCACTGACAACTTCACGACTGGCGGCGTAATCCCCTACTACCGTGGTGGCGGCGGCTATGCAGAAACTGGCCCCACTTATTTCTCCCCGAATCGCCTCATCTCCTCCGCAGTCATGTTAGGCTCGCTCCCTACCGGGCAATTCGCGATGCAGCCGTGGCAGACGCTCCTTTTCCGCCCCGGCCACTCCAGCCATAAAGGGATGGGAAAACCCGCAGACCACTACCTGTTGGACCTCTTTCACATGCCCGTCGTGGAGCCTTACGCAATCAGCGAACCGCTCTCAACCGCAGGGCGTGTGAACCTCAACACCCGGCTCGCTCCCTACGGCTACGTCCCGGATGCAGGCTCAGGCAGCGCGATCACATCGCCCGCCTACATCGAACGCACCACCGCGCTGCACGGCGTATTCAAAGGCATGTATCAATTTGCTGTGCCCAATGGCACTACCGAAGCTGGCCACACGGAAGGCCCGTGGAATGGCGGCAACAAAGACACCATCCTCCGCTGGCCAATCAACCCCTACCAAACCATCGCCGGTGGCATCATCAAAAAGAACTACTTCAAGACCGCCTCGGAAATTTGCGACATCGACCTCATCATGGATAATCGCACCCTCAATATCGCTGGCACAGACTCGGACTCGGCCAAAGAATCCAAACGCAGCACCTTCTGGGAGTCCCACAATATGACCGGCGACAACATGCGCGAGCGGCCTTACTCGCACATCTACCCGCGCCTCACGACGAAATCGAACACCTTCACCGTTCACATCCGCGCCCAATCCGTCTCGAAGCGTGCTCGGAAAAACTGGGATACCTTCGACGAAACCGACGACCTCATCACCGGCGAATACCGTGGCTCCAGCACCATCGAGCGCTTCATTGACCCAAACGACGACGACATCGCAAACTTCGACGCCGTGACTGAAATTGATAAAGCAGGAAGCAGCCTAGAGCCTTACTACCGCTTCCGCGTCATCAACACGAAGCAGTTCACCGCTCGCTGACTGCTTACTCTGTCACTGGATGATGGTAGTTCTCCGTGTTTTTGATGCTGTGAATTGTGACTGGTGAATTGTGACTGGTG
This sequence comes from Verrucomicrobiaceae bacterium, assembly GCA_031372675.1. GTDB lineage: Bacteria > Verrucomicrobiota > Verrucomicrobiia > Chthoniobacterales > Chthoniobacteraceae > SXWH01. The sequence goes on along the minus strand of JANMLS010000340.1, from coordinate 5,105 downwards.
GGCAGGCGTGCCAACTCGCTTGCGACTAATCACCATTCACTATTCACCATTCACAGCCACAAAAGCACCAGCCACACGCATCATTTCAGGCGGTGTGATTGACGCCGCCCGCGCCATTGCGCACGTTGCGCACCTTTCGTGAATACTCCGTTCAGCCTTTTTCTCGCGCTTCGTTATCTGAAGCCAAAGCGCAGCTTTGTTTCCATCATCACCGTGCTTTCGATTACCGGCGTGGTCATCGGGATTGCGGCGTTGATTATCGTCATCGCGGTGATGACGGGCTTCGGGCAGGAGCTGAAAAAGAAGATCATCGGCTTCGAGCCGCATCTCCAAGTGGAGGAGCGCGGCGGCACGCTCAAGGATTGGGAATCCGTGCGCGACATGGCGATGAAAGCGCCCGGTGTCGTCGGTGCTTCGCCGATAGTCACGGGGCCGGTGCTCATGGAGTTTGATCAGCATTTTACTCCGGCACGGATGCTCGGCGTGCTGCTGCCGGAGCACGAGTCGCTGATGGATATTCGGAGCTTTGTGAAAGACGGAAAATACGACCTCGACGGCGACAAATGTCTCATGGGTCGTGCGCTTGCGCAGAATCTCGGCGTGATGGTCGGCGACAAAGTGACCATCCACGGGCCGGGCAATTTTCGCGAAGTGATGGATGAGCTAAAGAAGGCGGAAAAAAATGAACCCGGCGCGAAAAACGTAGGCGACATCCGGCAACTGATGCGCCCGATGGAACTCGAAGTCACCGGCCTCATCGAGACGGGCCGGATGGATTACGACATCGAGTATTTTATCCTCCCCATCGAGCTTGCGCAGCAGGTCTATGGCTTCCCCGGCGAAGTCCACGCCGTCTCACTGAGGACGGCGGACCCTTACAAAGTCACGGAAACCAAGCGTGCGCTGACCGCCGCGCTGCCGCCGGGAATGGGCGTAACTTCGTGGATGGATACCAACCGCGACCGCCTCGACGCCATCGCAAATGAGCGGACGATGATGATGTTTGTGCTGATGATCATGGTCGTCGTCGCCGCCTTCTCGATTACGAACACGCTCATCACCGTCATCGTGCAAAAGAAGCGCGAAATCGGCATTCTCAAAGCGCTGGGCGCATCGCGTGGCTCGATCATCGCAGTGTTTCTCGGCCAAGGCGCAATCGTCGGCGTGCTGGGAAATATCATCGGCGTCGCCGTCGGATTCACCGTGCTCGCGCTGCGCAATGACATCCGCGAAGGACTGGCGCGTTTTGCCGGAATCGATATTTTTTCTGCGAAGGTCTATCTGTTCACGGAAATCCCCGCAGCAATCACGGGGTCGGATGTCGCGGTGATCTGCTCGGTTTCGTTTGTAATCTGTATGCTGGCCGCCGCGATCCCCGCATTTTTTGCCGCAGGTCTGGACCCAGTGAAAGCACTCCGCGAGGAGTAGCAGCTTTAGTTCAAGTAGCGGAAATCCGCCGTCGCAAACAGCGCCCGCGCAAGGCTGGTCCACGCTGCACGGACATCCGATGCGTCTTTAATTCCCGGCGCAGTGGATTCGCCACGGCTCCAGTTGCTCGGAAATTTTTGCAGAAAATTCCACGCCGCCGCTTTCTCGTTCGCTGTGGGATTGCGGCCCAGCGTGAGCCAGTAGCAGTAGTTCAGCCGCTGGTCGAAACTCGCGCTGACGCTGGCACTCTGTCCGGCGGGGAACATCTCCATCACGCGCTCCGCAAGGTTGCTGGCACATTTTGCTACGAAGTCGTTGTTCAAAATGAAGAGCGCCTGCGAAGGGACATTCGTTTTCTCGCGAGCGCCGGTCACGGCGTTGGGATCGCTGAATTCAAACACCGCAAGCGCGTCGGGCGGAAGATCGCGAGCGACCGGCAAATAGAGGCTGCGATAGTTAAAAGAGCCGCCGCTGTTGATGAGCTGCTCTTCGCTGATTCCACGGAAGCGCGGACCTCCGACGGGGCCGTCTCCACTCGTCGCGATGAACGATCCGAGCGGCGGCTGCATATCCATTTTTCCAGACGCAACGAGCATCGCATCGCGAATGCACTCGGCATCGAGGCGGCGTTTGTTTGCCCGCCAGAGCAGCGTATTCTCCGTGTCTGCTGCGAAGTTTGCGGGGCTGTATTCCGAGGAAAGTTGGTAAGCGTGGCTGAGTGTGAGATCACGGACGAGCTTCTTCACACTCCAGCCGTAGCCGCCCTGCGATGCGGGCGTCTGGAATTTCACCGCAAGAAAATCGAGCAATGCTTGGTTGTCCGGCTTCTTCCCCGTGGTGCCAAAATTATCCATGCTCTCCACAAGCCCGCGACCAAAGACCCAGTGCCACACGCGATTCACGAGGACGCGGGAGGTGAGGGGATTCGACGGCGACACGAGCCAGTCTGCGAGCTGTTTGCGCCCGCTTTCCGAATTTGGAATCGAGGGTGCGGATTCGTGCGTGAATGCTGCTGGAAAGCCGCGAGGCACAACGTCCGTAGGTTTGTCGGCCTCACCCCGCGCATAAAGCCGCGAGTCGCGAATGCTGGAAAACTCCGGCGGACGCGCCTGGCGAAACTGCGGGCCGCGTCGCAAAAAATCGCCGATGCCGCGAGCCAGCGCTTCACCGCGTCCGGGCGGCAAATCCTGGACGCCCATCGCCAGCGCCTTCGACTGGCCGGATGAATCGTAGTTTTTCAGTTCGGTTTCCAACTCGCCGATTTGTGTGATGAGAAAAAGCTGCCTGCGCTGTGTTTCCGCCTGTCTCGGAGTTTCGGTTCCACCACTCCGCCGCGCCGCCAGTCGTTCCCGCAGGAAGTCGGCTTGTTCTTTTTTTAGCGAAGCCAATCGCTCTTCCTTACTTTTGCGATCCGCCTCCGAGAGTTTGCGTCCCGTGGTCTGCGCGTTGCTGGATGCGGGCAGCTCGATCAGGTCGGTGGAGTGCCGGTTTTGTATCGCCGTCGCGGTTCCATACTTGGTGTCGGTGCTTAGGAAAATGCCCGCCATCGCGTAATACTCGCGCTGCGAAATCGGGTCGAATTTGTGGTCGTGGCAGCGCGCGCAGGAAATCGTGACGCCCATGAACGCCTGCGAAACCACGTCCACTTGCTCATCCGCAAGGTCGAGGTGAAAAAGCCGCGCATTCTGTTCATTGAGTCCCTTGGGTCCGAGCGCGAGAAATCCCGTCGCAGTAAGCAGTTCCGCTTTTTGTTTATCGGATTTGTGAGGAAGCAAGTCGCCAGCGATTTGCTCCCGCACGAACTGATCAAACGGCTTGTCCGCATTGAACGAAGCGACCACGTAATCGCGATAACGCCACGCATGTGGAAATGAGATATTTGTCTCCTTTCCGGAAGATTCCGCGTAGCGCGCAACATCGAGCCAGTGGCGTCCCCAGCGTTCGCCGAATTGCGGCAACGCGATCAATTTATCCACCCACTTTGCCAGCACCGCTTGTTGCGCATTTTTTGCCGTCTGCGGATTTGCGGATGCGGCCTGCCAGTCCTTGAAAAAATCCCCCACATCCTTTGGCGATGGCGGCAATCCGGTGAGATCAAAAAAGATGCGCCGCAGCAAAACATCCGGCGTGGCGTCGTTGACCGGGCGGATATTTTTTGTCTCCAGCGCGGAGGCGATGAAGCGATCCACATCGCCGTACGCCCACGCAGCATCCTTCGGCTGCGGTACCGCGTTTTTCTGCGGCGGCTGGAATGCCCACCATTTTTTCGCAGCCTCGGCGTCGTATTTTTTCACGACTTTCGCCGCACCATCACGCGGGTCCGCCGCGCCCGATGAGACCCAAGTTTCAAAGTCCTTGATGACCGCATCCGGCAGCTTCCCGCCTTCCTTTTCCGGCGGCATGGCGAAGTCCTTGTTATGATAGCGGATCGCTTCGATGAGGATGCTTTCCTTCAAATCGCCCGGCACCACAGAAGGCCCGCTGTCACCGCCGCGACGGATGCCTTCGCGAGTATCCAAAACGAGGCCGCCTTTCACCTTCTCCGTTTTCTCCGAGTGGCATTTGTAGCATTTATCCGCCAGCACGGGCCGGATTTTCTTTTCAAAAAAATCGAGCTGTTCCGGTGAAGGTTTCGGGTCTTCCGCGTGAAGCGGAATTGCTGCGGCAAAAGCGGCGAAGAGTATCTTCGTTTTCATACGGGTGTTGAAACAATGGAAGCGATGGAGAGTTGCGTAATTCGTATCCAATACGCGCTGCTTTGCGAAAAGTTTCAGCAAGTTGCACCGCAGAAACCCATGCTTTCCAAAAGCTCCGAGCGGGAAGTAGCGTGCGAAATCCCATGCCCAAACAATCTCGTCACCAAGACTCACGAGGCGAATTTTGATTAAATGATGAGCGCACTCCTAACTCTCACTGCCATCTGCAAATCCTTCGGCGCGGTCCGTGCGCTCAAGGGCGTTTCGTTTGATCTTCAAGCGGGTGAAGTCCACGCGCTGCTTGGCGAGAATGGCGCGGGGAAATCTACGCTGATCAAAGTCATCACTGGCTCGCATCAGCCGGATGGCGGGACGCTCACGGTTCGCGGTGAGATGGTTTCCGAGCTTACGCCAGCGAAGGCTCGCGAGCTTGGGATCGCCTGCATTTATCAGCAGCCTGCGCTTTTTCCCGATCTCACCGTGGCGGAAAACATCGGGCTGCGGCTCAAAAACTCCGGCATATTTTCGCTGGTGAAATGGGTGGAGCAGCGTGCGCACGCGACGCAATTACTGGAGCGAATCGGCGCGCAAATTTCGCCGGATGCGGAGGTCCGCTCGCTCTCGATGCCGGAGCAGCAGCTTGTCGAAATCGCCTGCGCTCTCGGCACTGGCGCTCGCATCGTGATCATGGATGAGCCTACCGCTTCGCTCACGCACGCGGAGCAACATCTTCTTTTTGCCGTGGTGAAAAACCTACGCGAGAGCGGTGTCGGCGTGATTTATATCTCGCACCGCATGGAGGAAATTTTCGCGCTTGCAGACCGCGTGACGGTGCTGCGCGACGGCGAGAGCGTCGGGACGAGGGTTGTAGGACAGGCATCCTTGCCTGTCGTAGTGGGGCGGGGGGGCCCCCCGTGGGGTTAAGGGGGGTGGAAGGCGGGGAGACCCGGCCGCGAAGACAGGCAAAGAGACCGGACGACA
>JANMLS010000330.1:0-9056 GCA_031372675.1 Verrucomicrobiaceae bacterium | reverse complement strand
CGGCAAAACGCCTTCCTCTACGCCCATCAAATACACATGCGGAAACTCCAGTCCCTTGCTCGCGTGGAGCGTGATGAGTGTGACGCCGCCGCCGTCTTCCTCGTCGTTTTCCTGATCTTGGCGGAGCATCATTTCATCAATGAACCCTTGCAGCCCCTTGTCGCTGCGGCCCTCGTAAGCCTCGAAGCTCACCATGATGTCGCGCACGCTTTTCTCGCGGTCCAGCCATTCCTGCGGTGTCTTGCAGGTGCGCTGGAGGTCGGCGAGATACCCGCTTTCCTCGATGAGCGCACGCAGCACGGCGGGCTGATTCGAGAGCGGCTCGTGCAGCTTTGTCTCAAAATCATCCAGATAAGCCGCGAACTTTTCTATCGAGTTGCGCGTCGCCGTCCGCAGCGACATGAGAAAGTGGTCATCGCGCAGTGCTTTGAAAACCGAGGTCTTCGTGTGGATGCTGTATTCCGTGGCTTTCTCCACGGTCGTGTCGGAAATGCCGCGCGCTGGCGTGTTGATGATCCGCAGCAGCGCGACATCGTCATCCACATTCAAAAGACACGCCGCATACGCCAGCACGTCCTTCACTTCGCGGCGGTCGAAGAAGCTCTTTCCGCCGATGATGCGATAAGGCACGCGGAGTCGGCGGAAGTTTTCTTCCACCTGTCGGCTCTGCGCATTCATGCGGAACAGAACGGCGAAATCCTCCCACTTCAAAGTCTCCGCAGTCTTGCGTGCATTGATTTCCTCGGTGATGAACTCCGCCTCCTGCCGGTCGTCCGGCATGGCGATGATCTGCACTTTCTCGCCGCCCTCCTCCGCGCTCCAGAGTTGCTTCGGGCGGCGGCGCGGGTTGTTTTTAATAAGCGAGTTGGCAGTGCCGAGAATGAAATTTGTGGAGCGGTAATTCTGCTCCAGCTTCACGACCGTCGGGCCGGGGAAATGCGCCTCGAACTCCAGAATGTTCGACACCTCTGCGCCCCGCCAGCCGTAGATGGACTGGTCATCGTCGCCCACGACCGCGATGTTTGGCTGCGCACCCGCAAACTCCGGCGACGCGGGATGCGGCTTCGCGAGCAGCGAGACGAGATCGAGCTGGAGTCGGTTTGTATCCTGAAACTCATCCACCATGACGTAGCGAAACCGCCGGAACCATCGCTCCTGCACGGCTGGATGTTCATTGAGCAATTTCACCGTGAGCAAAAGCAGGTCGTCGAAATCCACGGCGTTCAGCGTTTTCAGCTCCGCATTATACCGCGCAAACACTGCGCCAATGAGCGTCTGGTCGTCCTGCGGCTCGCGCCAGCCGTTGTTCTTCGCCTTACTGATTGCGTTCTTCGCAACGTGCGGGTCGAGCTTTTCATCGCGTGCCGAGATGCGGGTGATGATCTTTTTGATCAGCCCCATCTGGTCGCCCTCGTCGTAAATGGAGAAGTTTTTCTTGTACCCAAGCGACTGAATATCCTGCCGCAAAATCCGCACGCACAGCGCGTGAAAAGTGGACATCGTCACCTTCTTCGCCTGGTCCTCCGGCACCAGTCCCGCGAGACGCTCGCGCATTTCCTTCGCGGCCTTGTTTGTGAAAGTGACAGCGAGAATGCTCTCCGGCGCGATTCCCTGACTGAGCATAAATGCCGTCCGCATCGTGATGACGCGCGTCTTACCGCTCCCCGCGCCCGCGAGGATAAGCAGCGGACCCTCGGTAGTGCGCACCGCGAGTTCCTGCTCGGGATTTAGATCAAAAAGACGGAAGCCAGCCATTCGTAAAAGACCCGCGAGAGAAGCCGTGCGCGCCCCCACTCGCAAGCGAATGTTCAGTGCATTCTTCGCGATAGGAAATTAGGCCGCCAATTGCGCGGTGGTTTTACTGATTTGCGTCCTTTCGGATGACGACATTCAACAAGCTCTGGAAAAACCCCTCATGAATTTCAGGCGCACCACGTCGCAGAGTTTTCTCGTGCGCATAGGCATCCGTGAATCGCCAGCGCAGCTTGTTGATGAGTCGAAGGTCACGCAATTCAGGCCCCATGCTGCTGACGACATCAAGCGTGTGAACCGGCCTGATCGCCAAATCGAATTCGTGAAAGCTGACGCCTCTCCCGCGCCTCAAAAAGTGATGCATCTTTTCCTCCGACATTTCATCGTAAAGCTCGCGAAAGCCTTTCCGCTTACTCCTGCGCGCATACGCAAACGCGAGATCGTCCGGCAGCCAAAAATAGAACGGCAAATAGGCCGTGTGAAAATCATAATGCCACAAACGATTTGGAGTGCCGGTGATGCACCAGAAATCACCCGGCGAAAGCATCTCCCAAGTGTTGCGGATTGCGGCAATCCGCTCCTCGTGAGTCATGTGCTCGACTGATGCGTAAAAAATTATGAAGTCAAATTTCCGCCCACTGAGGGCGCGCGCTACATCAACGGCGTTGGAAACTACAAACTCCACTTCAAGACCTAATTTCTGGCAGCGTTTTTTCGCGATTTCGATGGATTCGACATCAATATCCACAGCCGTCACATCGCATCCTTGTTCCGCAAAAGCCACGGTCGAAGCTCCCGTGCCGCAGCCTATCTCCAGAATCCTGCATCCAGACAAACGACGAGCGCGATCCAGCCAAGGAACCACGTAGCGCCGAGCAATCGTTATGCGCCCCGCAAAAGTGTCGCCGATTTCTGGTTCTTCCAAATTTACGTTATCGGGAACATCTTCGATTTTGCGGAAGTTCTGCCGGATATGAAGTGGTGGCTCAACGTCAATAAAGAGCTTCCGAATCAGATTTCGCAGCCGACTTCCGTAGGGGAGTATCTTTGGTAATCTCATGGTCTAAATGTAGAAGGTTGTTTGCTGAATTAGTTCCCTTCAATTACTGCTTACTTCCACAGCTTAGTAGAAGCATGTCAACACCTCTGCCGCAGGCTGCGCATATTCATCCTCGCCGCTTTCGAGGAACGACTTTTGGAGGGGGGCGAAAGGCGATGCCTTCGCTGTCTATGGCGATTCGGAGTTCTTTGTAGAGCGCTCCGATGGCTTGCTTGAATGCTTTCTTGCTGCACCCAAACCGTTGCTGGATTTCCGCAGGGCTGCTGTGATCGCCCATTTCCAAGCGTCCGCCAGCGGACTTGAGGGTCTCGATGATTTTCTCCGTCAGCGGCGCGACTTTTCCGTAGCCCGCAGGCGCGAGGGAGAGGTCGATTTTCCCATCGGGTCGGACGCTGCGGACGAATGCTTCCATGCTCACGGCGATTTCCAGCGGAGCGGCGAGGTCGGAATGGTAAAGCAGTCCCCAATGCGCGCCTTCGACGACGGCTTTGAAGCCAAGCGGTGTTTCCTCAACGACTAGAATCTTCACTTTTTGATTCGGCGTAAAGCGAGCAGGGACGAGGTTCAGTAGTCCGTCGAACTTTGTCGTAGCCACGACGCGGTCGCTTTTTTTATCCACGTAGATGTAAACGACCACGGATTCCCCGATGCCGACTCGCCGCGAAAGTTCGCGATTTGGGAGCAACAAATCTTTGGAAAGTCCCCAGTCCAAAAACGCGCCAATGCGGATGTGTCCGCCGACGACTTTGAGCGAAGCAAATTCGCCGACTCCAGCGATGGGCTTCTCGGTCGTCGCCACCATGCGGTCTTCGGAATCGCGGTAGATGAATACATCGAGCAAGTCGCCGACTTTATTTCCCGCGACGATATATCGCTTTGGCAGCAGGATTTCACCGTAAGTCCCGCCGTCGAGATACAGCCCGTGGTCGCTCTCCCGCAGGACGCTGAGTTGATTGCGTTTTCCGATGATGGCCATTGTGCGGCTAGGATTTGATGCGCTTGAAATTGACCTCAATCACGCGGCGACCATCCGACTTTGTGACCGTGGCCTCGAACTCCTCCACGCGCGTCTTTTCTCCCACTGCGGGAAGATGCCCGATGAGTTGCGTGATGTAGCCGCCCACGGTGCTGACTTCGCTGCTCTCAAGCTCCAGCGAGATCATATCGTTCAACTCATAAAGACCGAGACTTCCGTCCACGAGAAATTCATCATGCGTCACCTTGCGCATCTCCGGTTTCTCCGTGTCGAACTCGTCTTGAATATCACCGACAATTTCCTCCAGCACATTGTCGAGCGTGACGATGCCGACCGCGCCGCCGTATTCATCCACGACGAGCGCGATGTGGGCGTGGTTTTTCAAAAAGAACGCCAGCAGCTTTTCCAGTGGCATCATCTCCGGGACCGTCTGCAACTCGCGGCGAATGCTCTCGATGTTTGGTGAGCCGCCTTCGCGCAGGAGCTTCAGCAAATCCTTGATGTGGACAAGGCCGAGCGTGTCATCCAGATGCCCGCGACAAAGCGGGAAGCGCGTGTGCCGCGACTCTTCCGCACGCTTCACGTTCTCCGCGAAAGTATCCTCGGTATTCAGAAAAATCACACTGCCACGGGGCGTATGAATATCGCGCACAACGCGCTCGCGGAGGTCTAGCGCATTGATAAGCAATTCCTTCCCAAGCGGGCTTACCTCGCGAGCCTTCGCGCTTTCTGCAAGAATCACGCGCAGTTCCTCCTCGCTGTGCGCAAGCTCGTGTTCGCTTGCTGGCTCAATGCGAAAAAAGTATTTCAACAGCTTGTTTGCCGCGCCGTTGAGAAACCAAATCGCTGGCTTGAAAAGCGTGTAAAACCATCCCAGCGGTGCGGCGACAAACAGCGAAGTGCTCACCGATTTCCGAATAGCGAGCGACTTCGGAGCCAGCTCACCGAGAACGATGTGGAGAAATGTGATGATGCTGAATGCAATCGCGAAACTGAGTGCGTGAATCCAAGACTCGGAAACCCCGACTTTCAAAAACAGCGGCTCCAGCATTGCCGCAAGAAACGGCTCGCCGACCCATCCAAGCCCAAGACTGGTGAGCGTAATGCCGAGCTGCGTGGCGGACAAATACGCATCCAGATGCGACAGCGCCTTCTTCGTCTGCGCCGCTCTTCGGTTGCCCTCTTGCTCAAGCGTCTCAAGCTGGCTGGAGCGCACCTTCACCAGTGCAAATTCCGCAGCAACGAAGAATCCGTTCAGCAAAACGAGGGCAAAAATCCCAATCCACTGTAGCACAATCGTGCCACCGTCGGCCCACTCCCTCACAATGGCTCCGCCCGATGCGAGTGTGAAAACGATATTCATCAGAAAACGAACGAGTCGCAGACCAGCGGCCTGCGACTCGTTGAAAGGTTAAAATTGAGCGGTGATTACCAGCTCGACTTCGTCACGCCCGGAATCAAACCGTGCGAAGCGAGTTCGCGCATTGTGATACGCGAAAGCTGGAAGCGGCCAATGTAAGCGCGCTTGCGGCCAGTTGCATTGCAACGGCGGCTGAGGCGCACAGGGCTTGCATTGCGTGGAAGCAGTGAGAGACCGACGTAGTCTCCGGTTTTTTTCATTTCAGCGCGGACGGTAGCGTATTTCGCCACACATTTCGCTTTGCGTTTTTCGCGTTCGAGCCAGCAGGTTTTTGCCATAGATAGGTTAGTAAAAGAGCGGCGAAACATAGGAGCGCATGTCTGGAATGCAATCTTTATTTTCCATTTTTCGTGATGAATTTTGTGCGTTTTGTGATTTTAGAAGCCATTCACGATGGGCTTTTTATCTCTTTGGCTTTGTCGTGCGTGGAGCGGGCTTGGCGGGGACTGCGGCGGGTGTTGTAGGCGTAGTTTCGATTTTGGGCGCTGGGCGGAGTTCGATTTCCACGTAGTCACCGCCACGTTTAAGCGTGAAGGGTTTCTCGGTTTTCATCGTGCGGTATTTCACTTCGATGATGTAGTCGCCGAGGAAGCATTTGGCTTTGGTGCGTCCCCGGTAGTCGGTCCACGTTCGCGAGTTGGTCCACCATTTTTTGAACACGAGATCATACCACACTTTGGCGGCGGGCCGAGGTTGCCAGTCTTTAGTCCAGTAAGCGGCGTTGGGTATCCAGTGGCGACCTTCCCAAAATCCCCAGGTGATGAATGCGCTGGTGGCGGGATGCGCAAAGCAGGCGGTCATGAAGTCGCGAGTGTAGTCGGCCCATGCGTCTTCGTCCCACACGTTGATGTCGTGCTCGGTGATGTGGATGGGGATTCCAAAAACGGCAAAGCGGTCGAGAATTTCCCACACTTTTACAGGCGGCGTGAGTTGCTCATCGAAGTGCCCTTGCATCCCGATACCGCCAATCGGTGCGCCCGCCGCTTTGAGTGTCTGGATGACTTTGTAGTAGCCGTCTTGATGGTCGGCGTTGGTCCCGCTGTGACTCAGGATTCCATAGTCATTGATAAACAGACGCGCCTTGGGATCGGCTTCCCGCGCTGCTTTGTAGGCTTCTGTTAAAATCGAATCGCCGAGAACTTTTTGAATGTCGGTGTTGGTGTATGGCTCGTTGACGACATCCCATTCGGTGACGAAACCTTGTGTCGCCGTCGCAATCGCGCTGATGTGATCGAGGATGCGAGCTTTGAGTTTTGGCGGGTCTGAAGCGAGAGCGGCGAGGTCTTTTGGGAGCTTTTTCCAGCCGGGCCAAAGAAGTGTGTGTCCACGCACGGCGATGGATTTTTCTTTCATCCAATTCAGCGCATCGAGCGCTGGCTGCTTGTTATTTTCCCACTGCGGCCATTTGAGGTTGTTCTCGATGGTGACTTTGTTGAACGACGATTCGACGATGGCGCGGTAAGTCTCGCCGTCTGAATTTTGCGCGAGCAATGCGGCGGAATCCACGGCGCTGCCGAAACCGTAGGCGTGGCGGACCTGACGAATGCGGACTTCCGCGCCGGCGATGCTTTTGCCTTTGCTGCTATGGACGCGAACGGTGAGCGTCGCTTTGCGATAATTTTCGATGCGTTCCTCTGCTTCCTTGCGCCACTCAGCGCTCTCGCTGCGCCCGCGATAGGTGAGGGGAGTGTACGGCAGCTCGCCGAATTTTACCGAGCGGCTGTAGTTGAACACGCGAAGGTCTGCGATTTGGATGATTTGCTGGCCGAAGCCTGCGTGGAAGGCGATTTGCGCCGCGCCCGGCTCGTAGCTGTCCACTGCGAGAAATGGGACGTAAAATTTCTGCCACTCCTTTTCCATCTCCACGCGATGAGTCACAGACTTGTGCCACGGCTCCTGCGCCTGCTCGAAGACGAAGTGGCATTGCGCATTGTCGGAGGGCATGAACTCGCCTCGTGCATAAAATACGGCAAGCAGCACATCGCCTTTTTTCACGGGCATATGAACGCGGGCCCTCGTTTGGAAAAGATGCGGCTTTTCCACCGGCTTGCGCGTTGCGAGGCGGAGGACACTCGCGGCTTTATCACCGGGACCATCCGCGACCTCTTTCCACTCCGCAAATCCCAGTGGATTCGTTTTCGCGAGAGCGCGAGCCATTCCTTCAAGTGCGCCTGCCGACAGCGTTCCGACGGGATCGGGGAGCTTCGCAAAACGGGCATCCTGCTGCGCAATGTCCGCACGCGCTGCGAACGTGAGGAGGAAAACTATGGCGAGGAAACCGCGCAGGAATTTCATTTTTCGGGGTAGAAACGCTTTGCGAAAAAAGGCACGTATTGAGCCATACCGATCACGGTGAGTATGAAAAGGTCCTGCCTCAACGCCGGGAAGAGAATGAGGCCGAACACTGATGGCACCTCGCTGAGTGCAATTCCGACGACGAACAAAGGATATGCAATAACTCCGTTGGAAATTTTCGGAATGACACCCCACCGAATCACACCGCTGATCGCAAACGGTATGAGCGAGAGTTGCCATGGAAATGGAGGTGCCGAGAGGAGTGAATCATTTCCTCCAAGCACTATAAGAAGGACAAACGGCCCAGCAAGCAGCGCGATCCAAATCAACCACCAATGGATCGGCGGCGGAAGTTTCCAGTGTTTTGGAATCTTCAAGCCGGAACCTCCGCAGTCGTTGTGGATTCGCGGGCGATGAATTCTTTTGCGAGCGCGCGGTAGGCGGCGGCGCCTAGTCCGCTGGTTTCATAATGCACAATCGGCTGTCCGTGGCTTGGTGCTTCGGCGAGCCGGATGGTGCGGGGGATGACGGTTTTGAAAATGACTTCGCCGTAGTGCTTTTGGATTTCGGCGATGACTTGGTTTGCATGATTGGTCCGCAGATACATCGTCATGAGGATGCCGCAGAGTTGCAGATCGGGATTCGCGCCAGCGTCGCGCAGTTGCTCGCAAACACCGATGATTTTGGCGAGACCTTCCATGCTGTAATACTCGCACTGGAGCGGAACGAGAATTTCATCCGCCGCGCTGAGTGCATTCGTCATCAAGACGCCAAGCGAAGGCGGGCAGTCGAGAAAGACGTAATCGAAAGGCGACGCCGCGCGGAGCGGCTCAAATGCACGGCGGAGACGAGTGAGGTGATCGCCCGCCCGAATCAACTCCACCTCGACTCCCGCGAGATCGAGGTTGGCGGGAATTAGGCTGAGGTTTTCGTAGGCGGTCTTTACGATGCAATCTTGCAGCGCCATTTCGCCAAGCATCGGCAGGTATGCGCTGGTGCCGTTTTCAATATCGAAGCCTAGTCCGCTGCTTGCATTGGCCTGTGGATCGAGGTCCACGAGCAGTATCTTTTTTCCCAGCTCCGCAAGGCAGACGCTGAGATTCATGGAGGTCGTCGTTTTGCCGACTCCGCCTTTTTGGTTCGCCACGGCGATGATTTTCATTCGTAGCACTCATCCATAGAAACGCGGGGCGGATGCGAAAAGGAGGAAATCATTTTTCTTTTCAGGCCGAGTGCTTTGATTGAAACCGCAGAAAACGCAGAGAGCACAAAGAAGGCGGGGCAATTTCGATGGCCGATCCAGCCGACCCTCTGAGTTCTCTGCGTTCTCTGCGTTCTCTGCGTTTTCTGCGGTTAAGCGAGGAAGCCCGTGCAAAAAAAACGGGCACCCAGTTTCGGATGCCCGTTCTTTTTGAATGATTTGCAGTCCCGTGAATTTACGGGCTGGAGCGACGCTCACGCGGGCTTTCCCGTGGGAAGACGAAGTTCGGCGGGAAGCCGAGTCCGCCTGGAAAGTATCCGCTTTCGGGACCAGCACCGACGGCGGGCGGCAT
>JANMLS010000126.1:0-3532 GCA_031372675.1 Verrucomicrobiaceae bacterium | reverse complement strand
GGCGTCCACGCTGACGATCATTTTCTTCAAAATCATGTTCATCTGCGGCGGTGAAACGACCTCAGCGGGGCCGTCATCATTGAGCAGCGCATCAATTTGCTTAATCAATCCCTCCGGTGAAACCACCGCAGCAGCAGTGGGCGCGGTGGCTTTTTCCTCGCCAAACGAGGGCGCGAGCGTTGCTGAAGAAATTACGATGATCGCGAGGCTGGGGCGCAGTGCTGAGAGGATTGTGGATCGAAGAATTGCTTTCATGGAGAAGCGCAAGGTGTCTGGCGATGCTTGGAAAGCAATCAGCTTGAGCAAGTATTTCTGCCGACAGGAACGTGACTGCCTCACGATGCAAGGTCCGCAGCAAACCCGCTTGCGACCAGTCACTTCTCACCAGTCACAAATCACAATCAACAAGAACCACTCCGCAACTGTCTGCGCACTAATTGCCGCCCGACATCATGCTGCCGAATGGTCCCTGACCTTCCCATTTTTCCGGGCGGTTCCAAGGGATCGTGCTCACGCCGCCGTTGCTCTGGTCCTGCGAAGTTGTCGAGCATCCGGTGAATCCGAACGCCACAAGCGCGAGAAGAAAGAGAGTCCGCATCGAAATCCCTGCTTGGGTGAAATTAGGGCCTCGGGAGATCCGAGTTTGGCCCGCCTACTGTTGGCGCTGGGCCTGCAACGACATCGGCCTGCACCTTGTCGTCGCCAGTGTAGATAACATCGTCACCAGGCTCCACAGACATGCCCCTTACGAATGTTCCGGGGATGATGTCAGCGATGGATTGGTTGGCTTCAACAGTGGTGATTTTCACCTTACCGATGGCCTGACCATTGCGACCCACAATCATGATTCTGCTCGCAGCGGCTCCCTGCTTGTCGCCGATGCTCAATACCGCAAAGCCCCAGCCGGGGTTCACAGCCATCACGCGACCACGGATGCCTTTTTCCATGATTTTATCGACGTGTTTCTTGATGATCTTACCGTCCAGTGCGATCTTCTCCTCTTTCTGCTTCAAGGTGCCTTCGAGGCTGGCGACTGCATTAGTAAGTTCGATTTTCTCTTTCTCCAAAGTGCCAATCTTCATTTCCTGATCCTTCACCTTGGCGGCCATCTCATCAATTTTGCCCTTCAGCTCGTCAATGTTCACGCCACCAAATGTTGCCAGCTTGTCCGAAATCTCCTTCAACTTTCCTTCCAACATCGCGAGGTCAGATTTCGTCTTATCCAGCTCCGACTTTGTCGTAGCCAGCGTCGCTTCCGTCTCACGCAGCTTACCTCTGGTAGATTCGAGATCAGCCTTGGTGACTTCGAGTTCCTCCTGCGTCTTTTTCAGCTCTGCCTTCGTTTTTACGTGCGCCGCCTTCTCATCGCGAAGATCTGTTTTTTGCGTCAGCAAGTCGGCTTGGAGGGCTGTTGCCATTTTGTGGCCCTCAAAGCCGAGATAAGCTGCGCCGGCGGCGATGAGGAGAGTCAATACGGAGAAAACCTTTGCGATCATGTTCTGTTAGTTTTGAGTGGTGAAAGTCTTGAAATGTGAGGCGCGCTGTGAGGCGCTTCTGGGTTCGTGAGCCGTCCTTGTAAGCGGGCTGCATTTATCTTTGCAAGGGGTTTCACAAAAAAATACCGAACTTTTCATTTACGCCTCCGGCTTGTGCGTGGCAGTGTCCCGCTTCCGTCAGGGGCTGCGGATTGAAGGCTGGAAAACCCCGCTAGACCCGGAAGGGAGCAACGGTATCCTGCCCTTCCTTGTCGCAGTTCCCTGGCGGACTTTTTTTGTTCGAGCGGCATCATGTGCGTTCTTTTAAGCCCATCGCGCCCGCTCGGCAAATGAACCTTCTGTTAGAAATCGCCGCTACGCCAGCGTGAGATACGAGATTTCCGGGCGGCAATTAAACCGCGCTTTATGCAGCGCACCAAGCCCCGCTGTGATGTGCAGCCAGCGGTTTTCCCAGCGGTAAAGTCCACGCACAAATCGCTTGTCGCGCACCGGGATAAAAGGCTCGCCGATGAACGGCAACGAAAGCTGCCCGCCGTGCGTGTGGCCGGAAAGCATGAGGTCCCACGCAAACGGCAGAAGCTCCTCCTTCGTGTCTGGATTATGCGAAAGCACGATCACCGGCTCCGTCGCGCCGCGCACCGCCGAAGGGCCACCCACAAATGCGCGCACTGGCTCCAGCTCGCCCGCCCATTCATCCCCCAGCCCCACAAGCCGCAGCCTGCGCCCGCGAATCTCCACAAGCTCCTGCGCATTGTGAAGCAGCGGGATATTTGCCCGCCGCAACATCTCCCGAACCAGCGCAGTATCGCGGTAGCCGCTAAATCTCGCCCAGCGTCCGCCATCGTGATTTCCCAGCGTGGCAAACGTCGGCGCTACGGCGGAGAGCTTCGCGAGCATCGCCGAGTATTCATCCCAAAGCTCATATTTTGTCGTGATGAAATCGCCTGTGAGGCAGATAAAATCGGGCTTCCAAGCCAGCGCGCGGTCAATCTGCGCACCGAGAAAATCCAGCGGCATCGGCTCCGCATGAAGGTCCGAGAGATGCAGCAGCTTCACCCCGCCAAGACCGAGCGGCACCGAGTGATGCGACTCGCGAACCCACCACGGCTCAAAAAACCGCATCCAAATCCCCGAAGCCCCGCCCGCCGCAAACAAGCTGGCGACAAAACGGCGGCGAGTGATTTTTGGAAACGGCATAGCTTCCCTCTCTTAGCTCACGACCCAAGCAACCGCAACCAGCCAGCTCGCACGCTGAGACAAAGAAGCCCCGCTCTCGTGAGAAAGCGGGGCTTCTGTTTCCGCGACCATCCTACGTCACGTTTAAGCTCGCTGGCGAACTTGGTGCGCTCTCGCCGCCCGAGCCAATCGCAGACACACGCACTTCATTCACGCCGGACGTCAACGCAAGCAGCAGAGCCTCGCTCGTGGGCGTCTCCACTTTGAAAACAAAGTCTGTCGCCCCCGGTGTCTTTACATACCAGCGATAGCCGGTCGCGCCCGCTGTGTCCGGGATGTCTGCAAATGCGCGGCCACTTCCCAGCGCTTGAAATATCAGGCCCGTCGGCGTTGCCGGGACTGTTCCGCTGGATGGCGTTTTGTGTGTTGTTTTTGAAGTCGCCACGCCGATGAAAACCGGCGCGGCAGGCGGCAACAAATTCACATTTTCCGATTCGTCAAATGGGGAAATCATCCACAAATATGAGTGACAATTCTCGTTTGCATTTTGCCTCCCCGTTAGCTCCTCAATGTCGGGAAATGAACCCCGCGCTAAGAGAACTTATCGATAGCTCCACATTCCACAAAGGCTCCGTCTGCGCGACAGCCGCTTTGCTTCCGGCGGACGATGGGGAACTCGACGCTCTGATCGGCGAGACCGTTGCCACCAACGACCGCCACGACGACGAAGCCGCCCACTACCTCCCCGAGCAACCCGCAGGAAACCAGCCGATCCGCATGATCGAATTTCCGCCCAAGTTCCGCGAAACTCTGGATGACTTCCCCCAGCACATCTCCCGCGCCGCCCTCGCAATGGCAGG
>JANMLS010000296.1:0-5301 GCA_031372675.1 Verrucomicrobiaceae bacterium | reverse complement strand
GCCGGTGCCGGGGCCGACCATGATGACGGGGGTGGTGGGGTCTTCGGGGAGGCGGAAGTGTTTCTGGGTCTGGGGGAAGATGGGGGCGGTGGTGTCGCCGGCCCAGCGGTCGGCGAGGAAGGTGGAGCAGACGCCGCCGCGTGTGCGCCCGTGCGAGTTCCAGCGGACGGTGGCGACGGTGAGGTGGACGGATTCGGGGTGGGCTTTGAGGGAGGAGGAGATGGAGTAGAGGCGGATGGTGAGGGGGCGGAGGGTGTCGCAGAATTCTTGGGGGGTGAAGGTGATGCCGGGGTTTTCGCGAAGGAGGTCCACGTTGTCGCGGGTGGCGTTGCGGGCGGAGGTATAGGCGGTGAGGGCGGGGGCGTTTTCGGGTTTGAGGAGTTCGGCGATTTGGGTGGCTCCTTTGGCGGCGGCGGCTGCGAGGGTTTTCTTGTCAAGGAAGTGGATTTGGTAGTCGCGTAGGAGGGCGTCGCGGAGGGGTTTCTCGATGTCTTTTACTTTTACGGTTTCGTCGCCGGTGGCGTGGAGGGCTTGGAGGGTGAGTTCGACGAGGGCTGGGTCGTTGGTAGGTTTGAGGGCGAGTGCGTCGCCGACTTCGTAGGTGAGGCCGGAGCCTGCGAGGGAGATTTCGTGGTGGCGGGTTTCTTTTTCGGAGGAGGGTCCGGTGAGTTTGGTGTTGGTGGGGTGGAGGGCGAGGAGGGGGTTTTTGTTGGAGTAGAGTGGTGTGGTGTGTTCGGTGGACATGGCGCGGGATAGATGGCTGAAATGCGGGGCGGTGGGAAGGATGTTTTTGGGGGGCGTGTAAGCGAGTTTGCTATCGGGTTTTTGAAATTGGCCAATCGCAAATAGCCGATAGCAAACTCGCCTGCAACTTCGTCATTCGTTGTTCGTCATTCCGCTTTGGGGATTGACTACGCTATTAGTTGTGATAGAAGCGGCTAACTAAGCACCCAGAACCACTATATGTATTGCTCCAAATGTGGAACCCTTGATGACAAGGTGATTGATTCCCGGCTCTCCAAGGATGGCCGCTCGATTCGGCGTCGTCGTGAGTGTTTGGGTTGTGGGGTGCGTTTTACGACGTATGAGGAGGTGGAGCGGGCGGCGCTTCGGGTGGGGAAGCGGGATGGGCGCAGCGAGCCTTTCGATAAAGAGAAGCTACTGAGTGGGATGATGAAGGCTTGTGAAAAGAGGCCGTTGAATGCGGAGCAGCTCGAGGGGATTGCGGATGAGATTCAGGCGGGGCTGGAGATGGAGTTTCGCAGGGAGGTGCCGAGTCTGGTGATCGGGGCGAAGGTGATGCAGGCGCTGCATGATTTGGATGAGGTGGCGTATGTGCGGTATGCGAGTGTTTACCGGCATTTCCAAGACATCGGGGAGTTTATCCACGAGATTCAGAAGCTGGAGAAGCGGCCTCGGAAGGGTGGGCCGCAGCAGGAGCTATTCAAATGATCGCGTTTCGGGATAATCTGCCGGTGATTACGCTGGGGAATGGGCGGGTGGTGGTATTTGAGCGGGAGTGGCTGTGTCGGGCGCTGGGGGTGGCGGCAAACCGGGCGGGGCATCCGAAGTGGTGGCTGGCGGAGCATGTGGCGAAGAGTGTGCAGCTTTGGCTGGAGCAGCTTGGAGAGAATACGCCGACGGTGCCGGTGGCTTTGTTGACGCGGGCGGTGCGGGGTGCGCTGCAAGCAATCGGGTATGCGGAGGTGGGCGAATGCTTTGAGGCGGTGTCGCCTTTTACGCGAATCTCGCTGGTGGAAGTGGCGGAGCAGGCGGGAGATGGGTTTGAGCTGGCGTTTTTTAACGGGCTGGGAGAGCGGCTTCGGGAGGTGCTGGAGTTGGGGGGGAGTTATTGCGAATTGCACGGGCTGGAGTCTTGTGTAAAGAGGCTGCGCAGGAAACGCGCTTGGGGCCGCGATTGTGCGGTGCTCCAGGCGGAGATTGTGAATTTTGCACGCCAGCAAACCAGCGTCGCGCAGTGTGAAGCGGATGAAGGGAAGCGGCGGGAACTGTTTCTTTTCGTAGCCTGAAACCATGACTATTTTTGAAAAAATCGCAGCCCGGCAAATCCCGGCGGCAATCGTGCATGAGGAGGAGGATTTCCTCGCTTTCCACGATGCGCAGCCGCAGGCGCCGGTGCATGTGCTGATTATCCCGAAGCGGTGCATCGCTCGCGTGGCACTGGCGGGGCAAGACGATGCTGCGCTGTTGGGGCGGATGCTTCTGGGCGCGCGAATCGTGGCGGAGAAGCTGGGGGTGCTGGATGGCGGCTTCCGGTTGGTGATTAACAATGGGCGCGACGCGGGCGAGAGCGTGCCGCATTTACATATCCACTTGCTCGCGGGCCGGGCGCTGAACTGGCCGCCGGGATAGATTTATGAAATATACCAGCCCAAGCCGCATGGAGATGCCACGCAGAGTGGTGGTGACGGGACTCGGCGTGGTCGCTCCGAATGGAAACACGCTGGATGCTTTCTGGAGCAGCATCGCCACGGGGACGAGTGCGGCTGCGCCGGTGACGAAGTTCGATGTCTCGAAACTGCCAGTGAAGTACGCTGCGGAGGTGAAGGATTTCCGCCTGAGCGATTTTGTGGATGCGAAGGAGGGGCGGTATGACCGGACTATCCAATACGGTCTCGCGGCCTCGGCGCAGGCGCTCTCGCATTCGCGGCTGGATATGAAGGCCGTGGACCCGGAGCGCGTGGGGATCGTGGAGGGCACGACGATTAGCGGCTCGGAGAGCGTGATGAAGACGCAGAAGATTTTCCTCGAAAGCGGGGACTACCGGAAGGTGCATCCTTACAACGTAGTGGCGGGTTATTGCGGCGAAGGGAGCAGCACGATCAGCCAGCATCTCGGCATCCAGGGCGCAGCGATCACGTATTGCTCCGGGTGCGCGTCGAGCAACGACTCCATCGGGCACGCGGCGAAATTGATCCGGCACGATGAGTTCGACGTGATGATTGCGGGCGGCGCGGAGGAGATGCACGAGATGCTGTTTGTGGGTTTTTGCAAATTGCGCTCGATGAGCGAATGGGCAGGCGAGCCGGACCGCTCGATGCGCCCGTTTGACCGCGCACGCGATGGCTTTGTGCTCGGTGAAGGCGCGGCATTTCTCGTCCTCGAAGAACGAAGCCACGCACTCGCACGCGGCGCGACGATTTACGCCGAAGTGCTCGGCCACGGGCGCACCTCGGAGGCGTATCACCCTACGTCGCCGCACCCGGAAGGCGTCGGCTACCGCGCAGCGATGGAGCGGGCGCTGCGCGATGCGCGGATCGTGCCGGAGCAGATTTCGCACATCAATGCGCACGGCTCCGCGACGAAGCTGAACGACCCGGTGGAGACGCTGGCGATCAAGCACGTCTTCGGCGAACATGCGCGGCGGCTCTCGGTGACGGCGACGAAGCCAATCACCGGTCATCTCATGGGCGCATCGGGTGCCGTCGAAGCGGCAGTGACGGTGATGACGCTGCATAAACAGAGCATCCCGCCGACGATCAATCTCTCCAATCCCGATCCGGGATGCGATTTGGACTACGTGAAAGAAGCGAGGCCGTATCCCGTGCAGACGGCGATGTGCGTGAACGCGGGATTTGGCGGGCGGTACTCGTGCCTCGTCTTCGGGGAGGACGAAAAGAAGCCATGAACTTCGTCGCCAACGCAGCCATCACCGCCGCGATTATCAACGCATTGCTCGCGGCTTTTGTACTCTACACGAACCCGCGCTCCACGCTGAACCGCGTCTATGCGTTGTGGGGCGGCAGCGTCTGCGTCTGGAATTTTGCGGCCTTCTTTAAGAGTTTCTCCGCAGTGGACGAAGCGCAGGCCACACTGCTGGTGGGCATCATTCAGGGCGCGGTCATTTTCCTCCCGCTCACGCTGGCGCACCTTTGCCAGCTCATCGTGCATGGCAGGACGCCGCGCTGGATTCATTGGTTTTATGCGCTCCACGTCGGGCTGCTGCTGAGTTTGGTCTTCACGCCGCTTTACATGAAAGGCGTGCAGCGCGTCTCCGTGCTCGGCTGGTGGTCGGTCGCGGGTCCGCTGTTCAAGGTCTATCTCGCGTCCTACATTTTCCTCACGCTGCCGCTGATCATCCGGCTGCCGGTCCATGCGTTTCGCGCCCGCCCGATCCGGCGTGCGCAGTTGCTCGTGCTGTGGTTCTCCATCCTCACGCTGTGGATTACCGGCACGAATGACATGCTGCCCATCGTCGGGCGCACGACGTATCCGGGGACTTCGATCAACTTTATCCCGCTGGGAAATTTCGGCGCGATCTTCTACGGCCTCGCCATCGCGTACAGCGTGCTGCACCACCAGTTGCTGGATATTTACTACGCATTCAGCCGGCTCTCCTCGCTGCTACTGCGCGTCACTTTTGTCGTGGGCATCAGCCTGCTGCTGCTGCTGGTCGCCTCCGCTGGAATGCCGGGCACTTTTGATGCGATTGAAATGCGGATCGCGCTGATCACTTTTGCAATCAGCACGCTCATCGCGACGTTCCTTTTTCCAAAGTTGCTCGGCGGCTCCATCGAGCGCATCGAGCGTGCGCTGGTGGGCGACCGCTTCGAGCTTCCCGATAAAGTGCGCGCATTCATCGAGCAGATGAAATGGCAGCACGACCTCTCTGCCGTGCTCGACGAGCTATCGAAATTCCTCGCCGGCACCTTCCGTCTGCGCGGCTTCTCCGTGGCGCTGCTTGGCGAAACGCGGCGCGGCTTTTCCGTCGTCCGCTCACTGCCGCCGCGCTCGCCGCAGCCGCTCCCCAATTTACAAAACGACGGCTCCATTTTCTCCGCCGGGTTTGAAAGCGGCGGGCGCTACATCGTGCTCCAGGACTTGCCCTCCGACGGCCAGCACGACCCGCAGGCAAAGCTGCGCTCCGAGATTCACGGGCTGGAAGGCCGCGTCGTTTTCCCCTTCCGCGTGGACGACCAGCCGCTCGGCTTCCTGCTCGTCGGCGACAAGCAGAACGGCGCACGCATCACGCTGGAAGAAGCCCGGATGCTCGCGGAAATCGCTGCAAACATCAGCGTCATCGTGAACCAAATCTCGCTGAAAAATCAGATCGTCCGCGCTCAGGAACTCGAACTCATCGGACGCATGTCGCAGGGTATGGCGCATGATTTGAACAACCTCACCACGCCCATTTCCACGCTTCTCCAGCTTCTCGAAAATGGAGCGATTACCGACATGATGCGGGATGAGCTGCTCCCCATCTCCCACCGCAACATGCAGAAAATGTGCGCCTACATTCAGGAGTCGCTTTTCTTCACCCAAAAACTACGCCACGACCAC
>JANMLS010000203.1:0-3674 GCA_031372675.1 Verrucomicrobiaceae bacterium | reverse complement strand
CGAAACACACCCGAATAGTCATACTGGCCGCGTGGCTCAAGCACGAGCTGTCCGCCCTGCGGCACCCAGTGTTTTGCGGTTCCGGAGACTGGCATCTCAATCACCACAAGCCCATCTTGCTGCGGTTGGGCGTACGCGGTGAAACGCACCACCACTTGATATGCGCCCGAAAAATCCTGGCTCTGTCCCGGCTCCAAAAAGACTGAGTACCAGCGACCCTTCGCAAAGAGTGAGTTCGCGTTGCTCATGTTGGGCAGTACTCCACGCGAATGTAGTCGCACTCGTAGAACGCGATGTTGGGTGCGCTGAGCGAGCCCATAAGGTCAATCACGTCTCGCAACGCTCGTGGCACTTCGAGCACGCCGGGCCCCCAGTCCACAGCGGGAGCAACGGTGCTCACGGCCTTGCCCACGGTGATGATTTTAAGCACGCGGGCTTGCCCACCCAGCGAGAGCGCTCCAGTCCCACTCCCGACAACAGCAGTCACTTCGCCCGCTGTGCGCGGATCGATTGCGTTGCCCGCGACGACGCCCGGAAGCAGCGGACCCATGTCTGTCCCCGTCTCCGCTTTGGCCAAGTTCGCAAACCACGGCTGAGCCTTTTGCGTGCCGTTGAGCAGGATGTTTTGAATCGACGCGAGCAGCGTGTTCATGCTCGTAGTGAGCAATCCCAAGGTGAACTCCGTCGCAAGGCTCTGGTTGTTTCCGGGGTTGGCTGTTGTGTTGATGACGACTTGTTGCAGCGTCGTCTCTTTGGCGAGCGTGCTCGTATCGATCACCACCGCGATGGATCCCGCCACACGCACAACAAGCCCACGCGCGTTTGCAGGCGGATCACTCGTGAGAATGTCTACGGGCTTGTCGTTAAGGTCGGTGACGCGAACGTTTTGCATGGTGAGCTTCGATCAGGTGTCGTCAAACTGGCGAGCGGTCTTCGATCAGCCAGTGAGCTGCTTGGGTGAGCCACCGCGCAAGATCTGGCCGATGGTTCCGATGCGCTTGTGGTGCTGCTCAAGCACCTGGTGATGCGCGTTAAGCGTCTTCGATTGAATGTGCTGAACCTTCGCGACGGTCTTCACCTCTTTTTCGAGGTGCGTGATGCGCTTGCCGACGTCCTTCGCGAACACCTTGTGCGCGTGATTGGTCGGCGTGCCCTTCGCAGGGGTCTTGCGCTTTGCACGGGTCTTGCGCTTTGCAGCGCTTTTCTTCGCAGCAGTCTTCTTGCTTGCGGCCTTCTTGGGGCTCTTCTTAACGCTCTTTTTTGCGCTCTTCTTGGCACTCTTCTTGGTCTTTTTCTTTGCGGTCATGGGGTCAATCCTCGGGTGAGACGTGTGTAAATTTGTTGGTATTCCGTTAGAGCTTGTTGGCTCCACGGGTGATAGCCCTGGTGCATGTTCGCGTCGTACCAACCCAACGGAGTGAGCTGGCCCACGAGCACATCGTGGAGCTGCTTGCGGTACCTGCCTTCGAGCACGTGCAGGTACGCTTCGACGCCTTCGTCGATCGTGGCGTATGCGTTGTAGTCAAGACCTCCGAGCAACATCCGCGCGTGGTTTTGGCCTGCACGGATGTTGCCGGGGTTATTGTTGTATTCATCCACCGCGCCCGTCTCGCGCTTCCAGTGCGTGAGGATCATCGGAACCACACTTGCGGCCATCTCGAACGAGAGGCCACGGCGGATGAGCGCGCGAAAGAGCGCGGTCCCGCGAGTGGTGATCCACTCCGCGAGGGTTGCAGGTGCGGTGCGCACGGTAGCGACAAGGGGCCCCGTCATGACAGCACCACGTTGGCGCCGTGCCATGTGTCATAGGGCGGGCCTGCGCGATCAAAGACCGCGCGAAGCATGATGTTCACCGACGCAGCCGTGCTTGACGGAACCACGCGCGCATACACCTCGAAGCACGTACACAGTCGGTTGGTGACTTGCACAAGCAACCCGCTGTCTTCGAAGCTCGCGGGGCTCCATGTGGCTGTGAGCAATCGCTCGTGACAAGTGTCGGTGCGAGCATAAATCTCGAACTCGATCACCGGTGCCGCCACTTCGTTGCTGTCGCCTGCGCGAGTGAGCGTATCGATCCACAACGCGATGCGGTCGATGGGTGACCAGTCTTGGCAGGACTCATCGCGCGCCACAAAGCCCACCAACGGCAGCAGCTCAACCGATGGCTGAATGTCTACCTGGCTCGATTTGCCCGCCATTGACCAAGCGCCATTGCGCTGCTTGGTCGCGGTTCGGATAAATGCGCTTTTGAGAAAGTTGGGCACGGTGGATCACGGTTCGGTTGAGTTGCGGGTTGGCCATGCCGGTAGTTGAAGCGCGGAACGCACTTGATTGCTCCCCGCGAGAATCGCCTTGATTACCCAGGCGAAAGGCCATGGGAAAACCAGCGCGATTCGGGATTACTGCGACTTGGGTGTGCCGTAGATGCGCACTTTGATCGGGACAAAGATGTTGCCCGCGAGGGTCGGTGTTGCGGTGATGTTCCCGATCTGAACGACTTGCGGAACGTTCGCGATCAGTCGCATCTTGTCGTTGTCCTCTGGACCGCCCGTGTCGTTCAGACCACGGAGGGGTGTGTACAGCACAACGTCGCTGCGTCCGTTGCGGACCACATCGCCAGAGGCGCCTGTGCTGCCAGGAAACTCCGCGAGGGTGCCGAGCTGGTACTCGATGTTCTTTCCGTTGCCGTACTTCATGTCAAACGTCACGGCGTCCAAGAGGATGCGGTTGATCTTCTTGATGTACGCGTCCAAGAACGCTGCGTAGTTTCGCGGTTGATTGGCTGTGGTGGTTGCCGCAAAGAGTGGCTCTTGGATGCAAATCTCCATCCCGCGCATAGCAAATACGTTGTTGTTCTCGCAGAGCGCACCCTTGGTGAAACAGTTGGTGTCAGTGTCGTCGAGGTTTTCGCCATAGACCAAACCGTTTGCGTCCGAGCTGCTCTCGCCGATGCCCTTTGAGAACAGCGTAAACACTCCAGCGCCAGCGGCGAGAATCATCGGATCGCCAGCGGCGGCCACGGTGAACTGCAAATAGCCACGTCCATAGCGGCCAACGTTGAGGCCTGCGCTTTGGTCACGCCATCCGTCGGGTGTACAACCGTTCATCCCTGCGGGGTCTGCGGGCTGGTTTGGCACCTCCAACGGGTAGACGTTTTGATCGGTGATGGGTGGTGCTGCGGTGACTGCGGTTTCCATTGTGAATTTTCCTTGATGAGTGAGACAAAAATCTTTGAGGTTGGGTGGCGACGATCAGTGCTTTGAAGCGTTGATTAGGCGTAGGCGCGTTGCTGTTGCGGTGCGAAGGCTTGAGCCCCTGGCGCTGTGCCCGCGCCCACTTGTGGCGCTGCAGCCGCGTTGTTGGCCGCTGGTGCGCTCTGCGGTTGCGCGAGCTGGCGGAGGTACATTTGCGTGCGGATGCTCTGCTCAGCTTTTGCGAAGCCCGCAGACCAGCCTCCGGCGACGATGCCCACACCCACGCGAGGCATGTTTGCACCGAGCGCGACGGCTCCACCGATGAGGGTGTGTACGCCCGCTTGGATCATCGCTTTGCTTCCGTCAGTGAGCGACGTTCCGCGCAGTGCGTAGGACGATGCCAGCGACGATGCGCCTGCCGCGAGGGCCACGACGGACATATCTTTGACGAGCTGCCATCGGGCTTGCCGGACAACGACG
>JANMLS010000181.1:0-12190 GCA_031372675.1 Verrucomicrobiaceae bacterium | reverse complement strand
CGAGGCCGGGGACGGGCGCGGAGTATGCGGCCCGGACAAGCGCGAGATGCGCGGGAAGTTTTTCAGCAGCGTCGGCGAGACAGAATCGTTGGACAAAATACGCCATGTCCCACGCGACGGGAGCAAAGGTTTGCACGGCTTCCTCGAAGTCGAGCAACACGGCGCGGGCGTCGGCGCGGTAGAGGACGTTTGCGCGATGGATTTGTGCGTGGAGAACTTGTGCGCCGGGGCGGAGGTCGAGGCGAGGTTCGTAGTTGCGGACCATGTCGCGAAACCACTGTGCGTGGTCGTGCGCCCAGTTTGTGTTTTGGCAAAGGAATGCCCAATTTTCCAAAGCGACGGCATCGGCGATTTGGTCGCGCACTTTGCCGAGCTGGGTGAATCGCGCAGCGGCGTTCGCTTCAACTTCGTCAGTGTGTGGGAAGTCGCGGAGAGCGGAGTGACAGCGGGCGATTTCAACTGCGAGAGAGCGGAGGTCGGCGTCGGTGTCGTCGAAATGGCGGGCATCGAGAAGTTCGCGGATGTCGGCGCGGAGTGCGTCTCCGCCGAAGTTGAGCGCAAGTCCGGCAACTTCGAGATGGTTCACAGCAACGCCGTGGTCGCGCAGCCAGCCAGTGATGGCTTGTTCGAGCGCGGCGTGTCCGGTGCGGGCACTGACTCGCACAAACCACTCGCGTCCGCCGACGGCGAGACGGTAGCGGCCAATCGCGCCGTCGGGCGGTGTGAGCGCGTGGAGTTCGTTCACGGACGAGGGCGTCTCTGCCACGGCGGGGAGCACGCAATCGAGAATTGCATCGCGGATTTCCGGCGCGGGGTCGTGTCGGAAAACAAGTGCGCCGGGGCGGTCGCCGCCGGGCCAGCCAAATTCAGCGCGTTGTGTTTTGATTTCCAAATTGAATGTCTTGCAGTCGGATCGGCTCGCCTTCCGCGATTGGCCGGGCCGCATTTTGTCCAGCAACGAGCGCCCAATCCTCCGACTTCACGCCGAGCGGCGGCCACGCAAAGTCGCAGTTTGTCGGGCCGAGTTTTTCGCCTGCCGCGATGTCGCGAGTGGCGACGAGTCCTTTGCGGGTGTTGAGATCGCGCGGCTCCGGGATGACGGGGAGGCGCGAGCCGAGGGCGGCGGAACAGCGCAGGAGCTTGTCGTGAAACTCGCGCAAATCAGCGAGGTTCACGGCGGAGACGACGTCTTGTTCGATGCGGGTATTGTCGTCCACGACGCCTTTCTCAATCACGTTCACACCGACACCGACTGCGGCATAAAGAATCTCGTCACCGCGATAGTGGCACGAGATTCCGACCGGCACATCGAAGGTCTGTTTCCACGTCTGAATCACGCGCAGGTTTTGCTTCTCGGCGGGCGTGGGATTTGGACCCGGATGATGATGAATAATCACCGGCGCACCCTCTGCCTGTGCGATGCGGACAGCGCGGGCGAGTTCGTCGAGATAGACGAGTCCCGCATCGAAAATCACGGGAAGTCCCTGCTTCGCGCAGTATTCGATGAGCGGCAGATGCGCCATGTTATGCCGCGCAATTTTCAGCGCCGCGCCGCCTTCGCGAACGAAGAAATCAACGCCTTCAAAATCATACACAGATGCGACAAACGGGATGTCGAGCGCCCTACACTCGGCGAAAAGTTTCGCGTAGTCGGCAAGAGGAACGGTCTTGCGCTCGATGAGTGCGCGATACGATTCCACCTGCTTACCCATGGCGTGATTGAAGGTGATCTCCAGCCCGCTCGCACGAAGGCACACATCGGGATTGTGCAGAATCTCCGTTTTGAAAACAGGCACACCGGCGGCGGCAATTTTTGCGAGGTAATAGCGGGCAAGCGCGATGTCCTGATTAAAATAGGTGCCGACTTCCGCGATGAGGACGACGGGGTGTTCGTCGCCAACCGGGACTTTGCCTATGTGGACAGTTTTCATAGATGCTTTTGGGCAAGTGCTTCTGCGATTTCCCATTGGTGGGGATGATCGAGATCGAGCGCACGTTCCGGCGGGAGTTGATGACCGAAAACCGGCGGAGCGAAGAAAGATTTCGCAGCGAGAAAGCGTTTCACCGAGCCGACGTAGATCGCGCCGTTGGGATGAAAGGCTGGCTTCACAGACTGGCTCTGCGTGCTGTGTGCATAGACTTCGGGTTGCCGCAGGCGCAGCACGCCGCTGAACTCATCGAAATCGCACGCGAAGTCCGGCGGAAACTCGTATGCGCTGATGCTCACAACGAATGCCTCGTGTTCGAGTGCGTGCAGCGCCAGGGCAGCGCGAATATCCAACTCGTTGCGAAACGGACACGTCGGAAGGAGCACGGTGACGGTTGTGAATTTCCCCGCATTTTCCGGGCGAGTGAGAAACTCCTCCAGCACTTCCACGAAGCGGACTCCGTCGCCACCAAGCTCCGGCGGACGACGATCTGAGATTGCTCCTGCGCTGCTCGCGATGCCGAGAATCGCATCGTCGTCGGAGGACACGATGATTTGAGAAAAACAGCGGCTCTTTTCTGCGGCAGCAATCGTCCATTCGATCAACGGACGCCCTGCGAGTGGGCGGATGTTTTTGCCGGGGATGCGCTTTGAACCACCGCGAGCTGGGATGAAACAAAGCGTCATGCGGATGGCGGTCTGCGCAGAAAATTTCGGGAGAGAACCATGAAGGGTTTTTCTACAACGAGATAGAGTGCGACTGCGGCGAGCGAGGTGAGGACGAAGCTCATCGCGAGCGCAAGCGGCTCAAGGAATGTCCACTCGACTTTGCCGCCCGCAGTGGGCGCGAAACCAAAAAGCGCGTTCACAATTCGGAGAACCGGGAAGTGAATGAGATACCAGCTAAAGCCAGTCACGCCGATGATCCGCAGCGGACGCCAGTTGCACACCGCATTCAACACGCGATGGCCAGCCAGCGCCGAGAGCGCGATGATGGCAAATGCGGGACCGTAAAAAGGCGACAACGTGTGCAGGCCGAACTTCGCGGGGGCATCCAAAAGCTGCCACCACGCCTGCTCATTTCTCCAAGCTCTTCCCAATCCGAAAAAACTCTCCGCCACCAATGCGAGTGAAACAAACAGCACGCTGATGATCGTCGGTGCAGTAAGTGCCTGAAGGATATTACGGTCCTTTTTCATCTCCGTAGAAAAGCGCGGGTGGCGGAACAGCCAGGCGGCGAGGATGCCGACGATGAAGACATCGAGATACTGCGAGTGATGCGCGATATTCGCGAGTCTCAGCGAGTAGTTGGGACTCACTTTTCCGAATTCAATGAGGACGTACCACACGCCGTAAAATGCTGCCACGATTGCGTAGAGCGCGGCGACTTTTCCTCCGCCCCGCGCAAGCGCGAGAACGAGGAAGGGAAGGATCACGTAGAACTCAAACTCCGCAGCAATCGTCCAAAAAACACTGTCGCCTTGATAGAATGCGAGATGGCTGAGGAAGCCCTGCCAGCCGCCTTTGATGTGGAGATTGAACAGGTCCACGCGCCCGCTCCAAAGCTGCACGGCGAAGACCGCGCCAACGATGAGATAGAAGAGCGGCGCGATCCGGAAAAACCGGCGCAGGTAGAAACCTGCGAAGTTGATTCGCGGCGCGGAGAGCAGCGACCAAGTGAGTAGAAAACCGCTGAGGACAAAGAACAGATAAACACCGATGTGACCGGTGCCGTGGAAGCTCGTCCACGGAGTGAGACGCTGGCGAAATGCAGAACTGTGGCTGAGAAAAACGACGACTACGGCGATGCCGCGCAGTCCATCGAGCACGGAAAATTTTGAGCCGCTCGTGGATGTGTCCTCCAGAACGTGGCTGTATAATTTCTCCAAAAAACTCATGTCGCAGCGTGGATTTTCAAAGTCTGCGCGGTGCGGACGATGTCGGCTATCGCGGCGCAAACACGGTCCACATCCTCTAAGCGAATATCGTTTGCGGTCGGCAGGGAAAGGCCGCGCGAAGAAATATCTGTCGCTACCGGAAACGGCTCTGCGCTGGCGTAAGGCGGCATGATGTGGAGCGGGAAAAAGAAGCCGCGCGTCTCGATTCCGAGTTCGCCGAGTCGGGCAGCGAGCGCGTCGCGGTCGATTCCTGCGAGCGTCGGATCAACGAGGATGGAGTAGAGCCAGTGGATGTTTCGCGCCCACGGTGCGCGTGGTGGGAGGACGATGCCGGGGACTTTGGAAAGTGCCGCGTCGTAGCGGGCGACGATTTCATCGCGGCGAGTCAGGAAGTGCTCCAGTCGCTCCATTTGCGCGAGGCCGATGGCGGCCTGCATACTCGTGAGGCGGTAGTTAAAACCGGGGACAACATGCCAGTAGCGACGGCTTTTTTCCATGCCGTGATCGCGGAGCACCTGCATTTTTTGGAAAAGCGCAGTGTCCTTGCAAATGACCATGCCGCCTTCACCGGTGGTTATGACTTTGTTTGCAAAAAAGCTGAAGGAGCCGACATCGCCCATCGTGCCGGTCTTCACTCCGCGATACTCCGCGCCGAGTGCTTCGGCGTTGTCCTCGACGACGAAAAGATGGTGCTTTTTTGCCAGCGCGAGAATTGGGTCCATGTCGCACGGGTGGCCGTAGAGATGCACTGGCATCACGGCTTTTGTGCGCGGCGTTATTTTTCGTGCGACATCGGCGGGATCGAGCGTCCACGTATCCGGCGTCACGTCTGCGAGAACGGGCGTTGCGCCGCAGTGAATCACCACGTTTGCCGATGCTGCGAAAGTGAGGTCGGGCACAATGACCTCATCGCCGGGGCCGACGCCGAGAGCGACGAGCGCGAGATGCAGCGCGACGGTGCCGTTTGAAACCGTGAGCGCGTGCGGGACGCCGTGGAACGCGGCAAACGCTTCCTCGAAACGCCGGACGTACGGACCTTGCGACGAAATCCAGCCGGAGCCGAGGCAGTCGGTGACATACTTCAGCTCGTTGCCGCCGAGCGACGGCTCCATAACCGGAAGTCGCCACATTTCCGCCCATGTGATCATTTCGACCGGGCGACCTGCATCGTCCACGAGCGGCAAGTGGCGGACGCGCTCGTTGAGCAATTTGAGATTTTCCTGCCGCGAGTCCGCTGCTTTCCCAACCGTAAATTTGCGGTTCATGTGCTGCGCCGCAAAGTCGCTGAGTTCACCGCCACCAAGTAGCGCACGGCGGGCGTCTCCATCGGTAAAAAGGCCAGTCATCGCGCCAGCTTCATCCACGATGAAAACGACGCCTTGGATGCCTCGATTGAGAGCCACGAGCACGTCTTTGAGCGTAGCGCTGCCGGGCAAAATGTTTTCGGAAATATCGCGGCGTGGGATCATGAAAGGAGAGAGAAGACCACATCGCGCTGCTGCTGGCGAGTTTCGGTCGAGAGACGATAGACTTCGATGACCATTGGTAATTCGCGGCATTCGCGGAGATGCGGGGTAAACCACGAATCGCGAGTCACGGGATGATTTGTGTCCGCCTCGCCGTCGTTGTCGCTGAGGTGCAGAGCGCGGAGATGCGGCGCGGGTTTGAAAAAATCTGCGGCGTCAAATCCGAGCGCATTCGCGGCGACTTTTGCGTGGGCGACATCCAGCAGCAGTCCGACATTCGGGTCTGCGAGGTCGTCGAGGAATGCCCGGCATTCGTCCGGCGTTGTCATCAGCAGCGATTCGGCGCGGCCCGCTGCGACTTGTTTGCGCGTGATGACGTTGTTTTCCAAAAGCAGCCCAACGCCGCGCGACTTCGCAAAAGCTGAAAGCTGGGAGACCGATTCGCGGAAGGCGCGGTTTGCAGATTTGCGATCAATGCAACGCTCTGCTGCAAGCGCGGCTTGTTGGGAAGGCTGCCCCAGTTGATCAGCAGTCAGATTCATCGCGAAGCCGCTGTGGACGCTGTAAAATGGGGCGCCGACAGCGGCGGTAAGTTCGATTGCCCGACGACAAAGCGCATGGCTCTCGGCGCGGATTTGCGGGTCGGTCGCTGCGAGATTCAGAACGAACGGCACTTCTGGAGTTGGGAAATAATTGTGCATCATCAGCGCAGGCGAACGCAGTGCACGGACGGACGATTCGAGGTCCGAGTGAAACGGAAAACTCGAAGTGAATTCCAGTCCGACGCCCAGCGAATCGCACTCAGCCGCGATTTCCGCAGGTGAGTGACTCGCGAATGCTCCGCTGGAAATATAGATAGGCAAAGGGTTCAATTCCAGCCCGGCAGTGAGCGAGCTTGAGTGCTGAATGCACGCGCGAGTTCCCGCGTAAAAACGGCGGCTCCCGTCTTGTTGAAATGCTGCAAATCGTAGCGTTCTTCGGGCATGTAGAGCGCGGGATATTTTTCCGGCTCATCAAACGTAAGGAGCAGATGCCGCTGCAAAACATCCGCTGGCGGCAGCGGCGAGCGTCTGCTTCCGACCGTGGGCATCATGATGAAAACAAGTCTGACTCCCTCGCTTTCGCAACGCGCACTCATTTCGCGACACACATCATCCATCGTCGGGTCCACGAGCTGAAATCTCGGCTTCGCCATCATGCCCGACATTTCGTCGCGAAATGCTTTGGCCATCGTCGGCGATAACGACTGAGCTTCGGGATGAAAACCACGCCGGTCCAATTCGCCATCCCGGACTTTTGGGGTAGGAAAAATCGCATCGTGGATGGAGTCTGAAAGGATGCCGATATGCGTGAGATTTTGCAGCATGAGCAAAAGGTGTGACGCAGCGAGCGAGAGTTTTCCATCTTCGCCAGCGCGAGGTGGCTCGGTGTTTAGATTGATGGAGCGCAGAACGAGCCAGGTGTGCTTGAAATCCCGCCACCACAGCTCGCGGCGCGATTGAGTTCCTTCCGACGCGATGACTTTGCGCAGCGGCTTGAGGTCCACAAATATAGTGCGAACCGTGCGCGGCTTACGGTCCATCAATTCGTTGAAAACCTTCAGCAACTCCGGCGAAGCGAGCGCATCAATTCCATAATTCACCGAAGTAGTCGGGCGGTTTGCGTCGCGCATTTCCTGATCAAAAATTTCCGGTGAAATTTGCCGACGAATGTGGCTGGAGCCGAAAAAAATTGTGTCAATCACCTGCGAATTTGAGGCCAGATGATTCAGCTTGGCTGTGATTTGTGGAATGTCGTTTGCCGGCCCTGCATAAGCGATGAGCGTGCAGATCGCACTCATTCCAGCGAAGAAAGCTGCGAGGTTGACTGCAAACTTACGGCAAGTGGGCATGGACGCCGCGCGGTGATTAGGAAACCAACTCAAACGATAGCCGCGTGCCAGCCGCAATGTCGGCGGTGGCAGTGCGTCCGACAATCTCACCAACGCGGAGTGGGCTGATCCCGTTAGTCGGGCGGCGGCAGGTCAGCATCGCTTCGGTGATTGTGGCTCCCTGCGCAATGTCCACGCGTGCAACGAGGCTGCGGCGCATGTTTGCGGCGTTGGCCATTTCAGCGGCGCATGGTTCTTTTACACCGCTTCCGAGAGCGGATTCTGCGGCGCGGATTTTTTGGACGAGCGCGGCAAATTCGCCCGGCTCGGCGGCGCTCGTGTGGTCCGGGCCGGGCATCGTTTTATCGAGGGTGAAGTGCTTTTCGATCATCGTCGCTCCGAGCGCGACGGCGGCGATGGAGGAAACTTCGCTCTGCGTGTGATCGCTGTATCCGACCGCGCAATGAAACTCCGAGCGGAGCAGCGGAATGACGCGGAGATTCGCATCGGCTACTGCGGAGGGATAGTTCGTCGTGCATTGCAAAAGCGTGAAATCTTCATGCCCGACTCCGCGTATCGCCGCGACTGCGGTGCGGACCTCCTCCAGCGTCGCCATGCCGGTGGAAACGATGAGGTGCCGCCCGGTGCGCGCGGCGTAGCGAAGGATGTGCGGCTCCACGCAATGAATGCTTGCGAGCTTGAACGCCCGCACTCCGAGGCCGTCGAGAAAATCAATATCCTCCTCGTTGTAGGGCGTGGAGAGAAACTCGATGCCGACTTCGCCGCACAGCGCGATGAGTTCTGCGTGCGCGGAATCGGGCAGTTCCAGTTTGCGCAGCATTTCGATCTGCGATTCGGCGCGGTCGGTATTGCGGAGTTGGTAATCGGCTTTCGGCGCAGTCGCCTGTGCCACGCGCTCGGCTTTGAACGTCTGAAACTTCACCGCATCCGCCCCCGCATCCTTCGCCGCGAGGACGAGCTTCCGCGCGAGATCGAGCGAGCCGTTATGATTCACACCAGCTTCGGCAATGAGGTAGGCGCGGCCTGTTTGTCCAAATGTCATGGCGAAGGAAAGGTGGTAGCGAATTGAGCTTGGCGGCTGTGAATGGTGACTTGTGAATTGTGACTGGTCGAAGGCGCTAGAGCGTGCATCCACACGCTTGCGACTAATCACTATTCACAAGTCACCATTCACAGCTACATAAGCAGTGCGAAAGAACATCAACCCACGGCTCACAAAGCACTACCCGTGGTCGAGCACTTGCGCGAGGAATGGGTGGCCGTGGTCGAGGCCGATCATCATTCCGTCTGCCGCGCGGGTCGCGAAGAATGCGGAGGTTTTCAGGTCGGATTTCACGATGATACCGATGGGATTTTTCGAGCGCGGGCAGTCGCTGCCGATGCTCGTCCACTCGGCTACGTTCTTACCCTTCACGGTGATTTCAGGCGACTCCCAGCGACCAAACTCTGCATCCACGATGATGATGCGGAAGCGTCCCGTGCGGACGAATGGATTGATGACAAACGCCGAGATGTGGTGGTTTTCATCCACACGCGCGCCGGGGAAATTTTCGTAGTAAAAATCACCGCGCTGCACGCTGCGAGGTGCTCCGAAAATGAAGAAGCTGGCGAGGTGTCCGAACATGCTCCCGTCGGTGGAGGAAAAGTGCATGTGGACTGGCATCGCAACGTTTGGGGTCGGCGGTGCCATGTCGGGCGTGTGGTTGAACGCTTCGCCGTAAGCGAGCAGTTTTTCCACACCGAGGTCGGCGGCGATTTTTGCGCTATCAATGCCGAAAACATCGTCAATGTGCATCGGCCCGCTCTCGGCGCTCCAAACAGGATTCACCGGATTGCGACCGTAGATTTTCACGGAGGAAAAATACGTCACATCCGCCCGCTGGATGTGCATGGGCGAGTAGCGGAGCGTCGTGGATACGTTCTTGTTGTGCATCACGAGGAAGCACGATGGGACCCATTCGCGGGCTGGTTTTGGTGCTTTGGCCATAGTGGAAAATTTTGAATGACGGGGCGGGGAAATTACGAATGACGAATGACGAATGACGAAACGCAAGCGAGTTGATGACGATAGCACGCTTGCGTTTCGACATTCGACATTCGACATTTCACGCTAGTGATGTTGCCCCATCCAAGTGCGGGACACTTCGTTGAACCAATAAAAATAGACCATGACGTGTTGCGGATTCTCCAGCCAGAGGAGCGAGGGCGAGCGTTTTTCGGCGGGGATTTGCGCCACTTCGGGGAATAAATCGTCCAGCTTCACCCACGCGGCACCCATCGGCGGAATGCTCAATTTTTCCGTGAACTTTTGCCCGTTCACTTTCGTGTGGACTTCGGTGTCGTATTGCAGCGGTTGGCAGTTTGCGAGGGCCAGCCAGCATTTTTGTCCGGGTTCAAATGCGGAGGTGTTTTGGAAAAAACCGGGTTCGCGGAAAAGGCCGAATTTATCGTGGTAGTGGCAGCGTGCTCGGAAATCGGGCGACGTGCTCACCATCACGCCGTAAGGCCGCAGCGAGCCGGTCTGTGTGAGGTCGGCGTAATCCACATACAGCCCGCCGGTAAAATCACCTTTCACCTCCGGGAAAAGTTCTGTCGGCGAAAGCTCCAGCGTTTGTCCATCGGCGACCGGAATCTTGCGGGAGTCGGCGAGTTTTTCCCCGCGCTCGCCAAACAGCATCGCGGTGAATGCAGCGGATGCGCCGTTCACATTTGCCGGGTGCTCGGGGAATGCGAGATTGGACACCACGAGATGCGACTCCAGCCCTTCGCGGCGCATGAAAAAGACGCCGGTGTGATACATTTTTGCGCCCGTGGATTGCGAGTGGTCGGCACTGCGTTTTGGTTTTGGCGGCGCAAACCGCTTCTTCAATTCGCTCCACGCAAAACCGAGTTCCGCACGCAGCCCCTCGGCCCGGCGCGGACGCACCGCAGTCTTCTCCGGGTGCAGCATGAGATACTCCTGCAACACGCCCTTCGCCTCGTATTCGCAAGAGCTGCAAAGGCTGCCGATGCCGTGCTCGCCTTTGAGCGCGGGAAAAGTCGGGCACGCCGAGCATTCGAGGATTTCCTCAAAGCGCCCGGCGGTAATCCTCATGCAGTGGCAGAGGTAACCTGTGGAGACGTTCGTGGTTTTTTCCATTGGTTCAAAAGTTCGTATTAGCGCGGCTTTCAGATTTCATAAAACACCTCGAAAACATATCGAGCACCACGCCAACTGCGTCGCGCGTGGCGTGGCGTCCGTTGTCGTGGAAGAGGTCGTGAACCATGAAAAGCTCGTAGCTCGGAAGGTAGTGGACGTGTGGAAATTCGCGGCAGATTTGTCCGGCGACGGCGCGGAGCGTGCATTTGCTTTCCATGTTGGCGAGGACGACATCCATTTCGCGGAACGTGCTCTCCAGCGCGACGGGCGAGACGGTCAGGATGATGTGGCGATTTGGAAATTTCCCGAAAACCAACTCGCAGATGCGGCGGAGGTTTTCGTAATTCTCCTGAAAGCCCGCGATGTGCAACTCGGCCTGCGCAGCACCGCCACCGCCGCCGACTCCGGGGTATGTGCAGGCATGAAGTCCGTTCGTCGCGTTGCGCCAGGTTTCGATAAGGCCGAGCGTGATGACATACACATCGGCGTTCATGATTCCTTCGCGGATGCAGTCATCGAGTTTTTTGCTGAGGTCCACGATGCCCGGCTCGTCTGCTGCGTAGATGTTTTTGCGATGTGGGTCCTGCCAGACTTTGTCGCGCTTCATCACGCGGTTGATGCCGCGGCCTTCCACAGTCCAGAAAGTCTCCGGCGCAAAATGGGTGCCGGCAAATGCCTGCTCGAACTCCTGCCGGATAGTGAATGTGTCGTAGTGATTGATATTATCGCGGTCGGGCAGGGAGTTGAGAATTTGCGATTTCTCGTCGAACTCGACCTGCGCGTACTTTGGAAAAACATCGAATCCGCGCCGCAGAAGCTCATGCCGGATTTCCAGCGCGAAGCAGCTTCCGATGGCAAAAATTTTCGTTCCGTCCGTGATCAGCGGCGTGTTGATGACTGCGAATTTTCTTCCGCGCTCGGCGTTTTTCCAGAGCTTGTTCGGCTCACCGCTCGCGCTGCCTTTTGCAGCGCGGGCAATAGTTTCCCGGCGCATCGTGGCGAAGGCGAGTTTGGTAGCCGGGTCCGTTGTGGGCGGGTTGATGTGCGGCGGGTATTTTGGCGGTGGCTGAAACCACGAGCGTACGGTGGTCGTGATTTTTTTCCAAAGCGGACGCAGCCGCATCGCGTGGCGGAAATGCTCCTCAGCTTCCGAAAATTTCCCGTTTTTCAGCAACACATCACCGTATTGAAAATGGGCCTGCTGCGAGTTTGGGGCGAGCTGGATTGCGCGTGCGAGGTGTGGTTCCGCAGCGGGCCAGCGACTGCCGAGGGAGAGCGCGCGGGCAACGGCGAGGCGGAGTTCGGATTCGTCGGGGAATTGGGCGACGGCGTATTCGAGGATGGGTGCGGCGGGTTGATATTTGCCCTCTGCGAGCAGGCGCAGCCCGGTGCCGCGAGGGTCGCGCTCGGCGGCTTCGCGCAGGGCAGCTTCATCGGCGGCGAAGGAGCCTTGGTTCCAGAGACCGTCGCGGAGGCGAAATTCGGGCTTATTCATGGTTATTGGACATCAGCCGTAGCTCCATCATTTCGTGCCCGGTTTTTTCGCAGGTTCCGATGGCCTGAAATCCGGCTGCGGCGTAGATGCGGCGAGCGTGAGGATTCGCGGGTGAGACTTTTAGCATGATGGTGGGGATGTGGTTTTCGCGGCTCCACTCGATTGCACTCGCGAGGGCGGCGCGGGCGAGTCCGCGCCCTGCGAATTTCTCCGCTACAAACACGCCAAATGCCGGGCGCACGTAGCCTTCATCGAATCCCCGCAGCATGAAAAAGCCCGCCAGCTCGCCGCTTTCCAAGATCCCCAGAAAACGGTCACGCCGAGCGGCGGAAAGAACGCAGGCAATCCTGGCGGCATCGAAAAAAAACGGTTGA
>JANMLS010000165.1:0-5440 GCA_031372675.1 Verrucomicrobiaceae bacterium | reverse complement strand
ATAAAAAGGCGTCCGCCGCGTTCACGGACGGCGGCGAGATGATCGACCATGACTTCGAGGGCGTCGGGGTCGAGTTGTCCTAGGATGCTGGTGGCTTCGGCGAGATGTTGTTTGGCGTAGGTCATGGTTGGGCTGTTCTTTTTCGCAAGGGGGAAATGCAAGAGTCGTTCCAGCCAGCCGCGAATCTCCAATTCGTTAGCGTCCGTCGCCTGTTCACTTCTTCATCAAGAAGCCGAACAAGTCGCGGATTTGCTCGGGCTTCAGCGCATCGAGAATTCCTTCGGGCATCAGGCTTTGGGCGCTGGCTTCGGTTTTGGCGACGGTGGAGCGGTCGAGGGTTTGTGTTTCGGTCATGGTGCGCAGGGTGAGGGTTTGGGCGTTTTGCGTGGAGATGAATCCGCTGAGCACGCGTCCGTCCTTCATCGTGACGGTGCTGAGTTTGTAATCGGCGGGGACGATGGCGCTCGGATCGACGATGTTTTCGAGCAGGTAATTGATATCGCCGCGTCCGCTGCCGGTGAGGTTTGGGCCGAGGTTTGTGCCCGCTTGCCCGAGGTCGAAGAGCGTGTGGCAGGCGGCGCAGGTCTGGGTGTAAAGGGCGCGTCCGTTTGAGATATCGGCTTTTGCGAGAACGTCGGGAGGGAGGGCGGCTTTGATTTCGGCGATGCGCTTTTTCTTTTGCTCGGAGGTGGTAGCGACGCTTCCCCAGACTTCGGCGAGGCGCTTGCTCACGGCGGCATCGGCGAGGGCGGCGATTTGGCGGGCGTGGTAGGGCGTGACGGTGTTGCGGGCGATTTTGCCTTCGGCGACGGCATCGAGGAGGGCGGTGGCAAATGCGGGGCGCGAGCAAAGAGCGGTCAAGACGCCGGGGCGGAAGTCGGGGCGGACGCGGGTGTAGTTTTGGGCGATGAGCGGCCCGGCGTCGTCAAACGCGGCCATGCCTTGCAGGGCGTTGGGAAGGAGGTCGTTGGAGTTTTTCACGAGCGACTCCAGCGTGGCGCGGAGGTCGGCGGGCTTTGCGGCGATGAGGGATTCGATGGCCTGTTTCCGCGAGGCGAGTTCGGCTTTGGAATCGAGGGCGAGGGCGCGGATTTCGTCGAGCGCGCGCCCGTCGCCGAAGATGACGTTGAGAGAACGGAGGTTGTCGGCGAGGGCGGGAAATTTGGCGGCTTGAGCGGCAAAGACGGGCCAGTTTGCGGGGGCTTTGGCCTTGGCCATTCCGCGCACGGCGAAGGAGATTCCGCGCAAGATGCTGGCAGCTTTGGCTTCGTCGAAAGCGGCGTTGGCTAAAGCGAGCAGGCCGTCGAGGCGGTCGGGTTTTGTGGCGAGGTCGGTGGCGAGGCGGCGGGCGGTGTTTTCGAGGATGAGGGGGATTTTGCCGGAGTAGGCGATCTCGCAAGCTTTGGTAGAAACCGTCGCGCCTTCCGCGCTTACAATCCGCTCGAAGCCGCTCCAGTAATGAATTGGGAGGATGTGATCGGCTGCGTCTTCGGGGTGATTGAGCAATTCGCTCCAAAGCGGCAGGAAGCCTTTCAGGTTTTTGTTTCGTGTAAGAAAGCCGGCATGGTCGCTGCGAATTATTTCAGGAGCGAGCAGCGGTTCGTCGGGCATTCCCATCCCGCTTCGAGCCATTGTAATGGCGACATCAATCTGCGTCAGAAACTCAGCTTCGCTCTTTTCCGATGAGCTTTTCATTTCGAACCAGAAAGCCATCGGGTTAAATCTTCTCATCAATGGAGTTTTTGGGTGCTTCGCCATAACCGACTTGATGGCTTTCATGTAGATGTCTTTGTCGGCCTCGCCTCGAACCATGCGCTCACGGAGAAGCTGCGTTGCAATGCGAGATTCCCACTCATTTCCGATGAGGCTTTTTTCGATGAGTGGCGTGTTTGGGAGCGATGCTAGATCGCCCTTCGCCCCCAGCCCGGAGGGCTGCTGGACCGTAGCCGGGGGTTGAGCGAGTGGAGCGAGCGATACCCCCGGTTCGCTCGGAGGTTCGATGCACCCTGGATGGGGTGACGGAGAGGTCGAGAGGCGGTTCGCCGCTCCATCACCCCTGCCGGGGTGTGTTCCGTTTTGGCTGCGATCCGGGGGTGTCGCTCGTTCCTCGCTCAACCCCCGGCTACTGTCCGGCAGCCCTCCGGGCTGGGTGTTTGCGGTGGCAGATCGGTCGGATCGGTCTGATCTGTCCGATCTTTCTGCCCCCAACCACTCAGGCCGCTTCACCTCCCCAAACGTAATCTTATAAATCCGCCCGCTCTCGCGATGCACGCCGTCGTTTTCGTGGCACTCGCCTTGGTCGCTCCAGTCGAGGATGTACACGCCGCCGTCGGGGCCGTAGGTGAGTTCGATTCCGCGGAACCACGGGTCGCCGAAGAAGATCATATCCGGCTCGCTTTTGCCGACGTAGCCGCTGCCTTTTCGCTCCAGCCGGTTCACGTTGATGCGGCGTCCGTGGAGGTTGAGCGTGAAAAGTTTTCCACGGTATTGCTCGGGCCAGTTTTCGCCTTGGTAAATCATGCAACCGACGTGCGCGTGGCCGCCGCCGAGGTCGTTCGCTTTTCCATCGCGAGAGGCGGTCCATTTTTGTGAACGGTCGTAGTGGTAGTGGTCGGCGGTCTGCGGGAGGAGCTGATAGATATAGGGGTTCGGGTCTTCGCCATACATGCGCTCGTAGTGCGCGCCGGGGATCATGTGGTAGAGGTGTCCGGTGACGGTGTTAGTGAAAAAGCCTTCGCCCTCCGCGTTGAAATCGAGCCCCCACGGGTTCGTGCCGCCGTAGGTGACCATCTCAACGGTGTGCCGCGTAGGATTCCAGCGCCAGATGCCGACATTGATTGCAAGCCGCTCGGCGTCGGGCGTGCCCGGCTTGCCGACTTTGCTGGTCGCTTGGATGCCGTGTCGTCCGTAGAGCCAGCCGTCCGGCCCCCAGCGCAGGCCGTTCACGAAATTGTGGTGCACGCCGCCTGCGTCGAAGCCGTCGAGGAGGATGCGGGTGCTGGTGCCGTTGAGGGACGGAAAGGACAGAAGGGACGGAAAGGACGCGGCCTTTTTGTCCTTTGGAGCGTCGGGTTTGTCGTCGCCATCCGCATCTGGGATCCACAATAGATACGGCGCAGCCGTCGCAAAAACTCCGCCGTAGCCCAGCTCGATGCTGGTGAGATTGAAGAGATTGTCGGCAAAAACGGTGCGCTTGTCGTGGCGGCCATCATTGTCTGTGTCCTCAAAGATCACGATGCGGTCGCGCAGCCGTTTATCAAAACCGACCGACGCTTCCGCGTAGCTGTAGTTCTCCGCGATCCACAAGCGGCCCCGGCTATCCCACGCGCAAGCGATGGGATTTTGCACATCCGGCTCGGCGGCGAAGACCGTCGCTTTGAAGCCCTCGGGCATTTTGATGAGCTTCACCGCCTCGTCCGAAGGCATCGGCTTCTTGCCCACTTCGGCGCCGGAGTTGAAGGGCTTTGGGAATTCATCTGCGAACAGCGAGACGGCGAGACTGAGGAAAATGAGTGCGCGCATAGTCGAATGGAAAAATCTGGATACCCGCAGACAAGAGTTCCAAAAAGCTCTTTCCTTTGCCGACGCGATAATGCTACGCACACGTATCATTATGAACAATCTCAGTCTCGCCGTTCACTTCTTCCTGCAAATCGCCGTCATCCTTCTGTTTTGCAGGCTTGTCGGCGCGGTGGCGAAGCGCTTTGGCCAGCCGCAGGTGGTCGCGGAGATGATCGCGGGCGTGATGCTGGGGCCTTCGCTCTTCGGGCTTTTTGCGCCGGAATTGCAGACCGCACTTTTTCCGTGGGACGTGACGCAAAAAACGCGCGATACGCAGAGCTACCTCTTCCCAGCATCGCAGCTCGGCCTCGCGCTCTACATGTTTGTCGTCGGCATGGAGTTTCGCGTGGACATTGTTTCAAAGCGCGCGAAATCCTCGATTGCCGTATCCGCAGCGGGGATGATTACGCCCTTCGTGCTGGGTGCCGGGCTGGCTTGGGTGATGTTTTACCACACGGACCTGTTTCCAAAGAAGACCTCACTCACCGAGGCGATGCTTTTTACCGGCGCGTGCATGTGCATCACGGCGTTTCCGATGCTCGCGAGGATCATCCATTTCAAAGGACTTTCCGGCACGACGATGGGGACCGTCGCCATCGGCGCAGGTGCGCTGGACGACGCCGCTGCGTGGTGCCTGCTTGCTGTGGTGATCGCGAGTTTTGATAACAACTGGAATCACGCATGGCTCAACATCGGCGGCGGTTTGGCATTTGTGCTCACGGCACTTTTCATCGTCCGCCCGATGCTTGCGCGCCTGCAACGGCTGATCGTGAAAGACGGCGAACTCACCGAAGCTGGGCTGGTGATCGGCCTCGCCGTGATGTCGCTCGGCGCGTGGGCCACGGATGCCATCGGGCTGCACGCCGTGTTTGGTGCATTTGTCATCGGCGCAGTGATACCGCGTGGCGTGATGTCGCGCGATTTGATCGCCCGCATCCAGCCGCTCACCGTCGCACTGTTGCTCCCGCTTTTCTTCACCTACTCCGGGCTAAATACAAAGATCGGACTGCTCAACACTGGCTTCCTGTGGATGATCTGCGGTGCCGTGCTGGTTGCGGCGGTGCTTGGAAAAGGCGTCGCCTGCTGGCTGGCGGCACGCGCCACGGGAATCTCCAATCGCGAGGCGATGGGCATCGGCGTCCTGATGAATGCACGCGGCCTGATGGAGCTGATCATCATTAACGTCGGCCTCCAGCGCGGCATTATTTCCGAGGGACTTTTCGCCACGCTCGTCATCATGGCCGTCGTCACCACGCTCATGGCCTCGCCGATTTTTGACCGACTCGTAGGCGACGGAAAGACTCTCCCGTATGAAGGACAGGATGAGAAATCTCCAGCGTAGCGGTTCAAAGGATTCAGCATATTTGGAATTGTCCCGCAGCGCATCGGATGCGCATCTTCTCAAAAAATGAAACCACTCCACCTCTTCCTCTTCGCCTTCATCGCCACGCGACTCGTCGCTGCTGAACCCATTCCTGAATCCGCAAAAGTCAACGGCTTCGCCATCGGCTGCCAGGC
This sequence comes from Verrucomicrobiaceae bacterium, assembly GCA_031372675.1. Taxonomy (GTDB): domain Bacteria; phylum Verrucomicrobiota; class Verrucomicrobiia; order Chthoniobacterales; family Chthoniobacteraceae; genus SXWH01. Next base: position 361 of record JANMLS010000165.1, on the reverse strand, counting down.
GTGGACTTTCAAAAAATTCACCGTCTTTGAAGCCATCGAAAAGACCAAGGAAGCAGGCGCAAAAGTCATCGAGCTATTCCCCGGCCAGAGCCTCTCGCCCGAAGAAAAAAACGTGAAATTTGGCCACGCCGCGCCCAAGGAAGTCTGGGAAAAAGTCGCCGCCAAAGCCAAGGAAGCCGGCATTACTCCAGTGGCCTACGGCGTCGTCGGCCTCTCGAAGAACGAAGACGAAAGCCGCAAGGTATTTGAGTTTGCGAAATTCATGGGCATCCGCGTCATCAACACCGAATCCGCAGACGCCATTGATACCATCGAGAAGCTCGTGAAGGAGTTCGACATCCAAGTTGGCTTCCACGACCCC
>JANMLS010000110.1:0-5327 GCA_031372675.1 Verrucomicrobiaceae bacterium | reverse complement strand
CTGGTCGCCGAAGAACAGCCAATTGCGCCCTTTCGCGCCAATCGCGACGCGCTCCTCGATGAATGCGCGGAAGGGCGCGATGCCAGTTCCCGGTCCCACCATGATGATCGGCGTATCGGTGCTGTCGGGCAGTTTGAAGCCGTGTGACGGTTGCACAAAAACTGATGCTTCCGCAGCGCGATCCGCGAGAAATGTGGAGCACACTCCGCCGCGCTGGAGTCCGTGTGATTCGTAGCGGACGATTCCCACAGTGAGATGCACTTCGCCCGGATGCGCTTTGGGCGATGAGGAAATCGAATACAGACGCGGTGCCATTTTGCGGAGCAAAGCGATGAGTTCGGCGACGTTGAATGCAGAGGGAAACTCGGCGAGAACATCCGAAACCTCGCGCCCATACAGCCATGTTTTCAGTGCTACTTTATCGGCGAAAGTGGAGGCAAACTTTGGCGAACGTTCAGCCGCCGCTGCCAGCAGTTCATTCGTGGGTTTTGTGATGTCGTAATGCCTGCACAGCGCGAGCCGCAGCGGGAGTTCTCCTGCGGCTGCTTTCACGGCTTCCTCGCCATCGCATCCCAGCAAGCCAAGAATCCGATCCACCACTGCGGGCGAGTTTTCCGGGAAGATACCGAGCGCGTCGCCCACTTCGTATTCCAGCCCGCTTCCAGCGAGCTGAAGCTCGAAATGGCGGACTTCTTTTTGCGAGCCATTGCCGGTGAGAATGAGATTAGTGGAGAGCTTTGCGGGAAAAGGATTCTTTCTGCTGTAGCCTGTCTCAGCCGGTTCTGACGCAGCATTGAGAGCGGGCGCGGCGTCTTTTTTCAGCGCGGCAAATGCAGCATTTGTCCACTCGCCTGCGGGCGTCTCGTAGTCAGTATCGCAATCGCGTCGATCCACCGCGCGCTTTGCGCCGAGTGCTTCAAATCGCGCGTCGCACTTTTTGCCAAATTCGCAGAACGCCGGATAATTTGTGTCGCCCAGCGCGAGCACGCTGTAGCGCAGATGATCGAGGCGAGGCGCGGCATCCGAGGCAAGCCAGCCCCAGAATGCCTGAGCGTTGTCGGGTGGTTCGCCGTCGCCATAAGTGCTCGTAAGGACGAGGACATTGCTTTCTTTTTCCCACGCAACCGCGCCGTATTTTTCCATGCTCACGACCTTTGGCTCAAAGCCAAGTTTGGCGGCTTCCTTCGCTGCTTTTTTGGCCAGACCTTCGGCAGTTCCTGTCTGACTTCCGAATAGCAAAAGCAGTGGCTCTTTTTGCTCGGAAGTAGCCGCTGGCATCGCACCGCCGGAAAACATCCCGGCGAGAAAGCCGTTCAGCCACTGGCGTTGCTCCGGGGAAAAAGGCGCGTTTTCTGGAATATACGGGATGTTGTTCATGCAGGACAGTTGGTCTTGTCTGGGAGGTGCGGGACGGATGCGGTGGCGAGGCCCAAGACCAATTGAAAACCCCACCAGTCGCATCCGCCCGCAATTTGCATCAGAACGTGATCGTCGTCTGAAGGTATGCGAAGTCCGCGTCGTCGCTCGCTCCGGTATCCGAGAGATAATCGCCCGCGAAGAAATGCGAGTATCCTCCCTCGATGTTGATGTTTTTCGACAACGCGTAGGTCACCGTGAGATCGGCCTCTGCGCCTGCGTAGTTGCTGGCTCCACGCGCTGCGGGAGTGAGCGGACGCACGGTCGCGACGCCATTGGCGCGATACCATGAATCATCCGTGGTCGCGAGCCAGAAGGCGTGCAGTTCGGCTTTTACAGTCACCTTTTTGGTGGGCGTGAATTTTACGCTCAACTCCAGGTTGTGCATGTTCTGCCATGCGAAAACGTCCATTTGTCCGTAGAATTTGTGGTTCGTCGGGAAAAGGTTTTGGAACGTCTCCACGTCGCCATCCGCCGGATTGCCGTCGCCGCTGCCGTAGTTGTAGGCAAGGCCGATGCGCGGCGTCCAAGGCTTGTCGAATGTGTAACCAACACCCGCATGGACCGCGAACGCTGTGAGATCGCGACCTTTCACTTCGCCGGTCTGGAATGCGCCCTCGAAATCGTAGTCGAGTCCCACGGGCTTCGGAGCGAGAGGCGCGGCGACAGTCTTGCCGTCGGCGACCATCTTCCCATCGCTCGCAGGCGCTGGTGCAAATGCGCCGGGCTTCGATTTTATCCGCGCTCCGAGCGTGATGAAATTCGTGTCACCCACTGCAAATTGCTCATGCAGATGCAGCGCGTAAAGGTCCGTGGTCTGCGGCCCCCACGCGGTCGTGCTGAAATAGATTCCGCTGAATACTTGCTCACGCTCTGTCTCCGTGCCGTTCAAAAAGTCGCTCTGGTTGAATTCCGAGCGCGTCGGCACGACGACAGTCGAAGCGAACGCATCCACGCTCCAGTCTTTCTGTTTGTAGGTAAGCTTCACTGCGTCGAAGGTGCGGGAGATATTGCTCCACTCCAGCGGCCCGATGAGTCGCTCATCGCCGTAGGAAAGAACCTGACGCCCGATTTTCAAGCCCCACGGACTCGCCGAGTAGTCGGCAAATTCGAGATATGCTTGGCGCAGATCAAACGTGTCGTCGCCCTCTGCACCTAGCAAACCCGGAATGTCCGCGCGGTCGCTCAACCATTCGCGGCTGTCCTGTCCCTGTGCATAGAATGTGAGCCACGACGCGGGTTTGATTTTAATGCCGATGCGTGCGCGGTTGAGAAACCAGTTGTCGTCAGTCAGCACATTGACGCCGTCATTGAAGTCGAAATTGTTGTCGCGAACCTCCCAGCGGAGCTTCTCCTGAATATCGAGCGTGATGAGGCCACCAGCGAAAGACAGCGGGTTGTTGTCGGGAGCTGGAATCGGAACTGGCGTAAATGGTCCCGCAATAGCGCATACTGAAAGACCTGCGAATGCAGCGATTGCTGCAAGTGATGTATGTTTGTTTTTTGTCATGGTGTTTTTGGTTTTTGTGTTCGGTCTTGTGTGAAATTTAGGCTGCCGCCTCGCTTGAAGTCGTGGTTTCCGACGGGAATTTGACGCGACGTTTTTTGTGCGCGTGAACTTCGAGAAACTCGATCAGCCGCTCGCGAAGGCGGTAGTATTCCGGGTGCTCCATCACGGCTACGCGGTCGCGTGGGCGAGGAAATGGGACTGAGACGATGTCGCCGACTTCCGCTTCGGGGCCGTCCGTCATGCAGACGATGCGGTCTGAAAGATAGAGCGCTTCATCCACATCGTGCGTGACCATCAGCGCGGTGATTCGCTGCCGTTTCCAAAGGTCCAGCAGCACCGCCTGAAGCTCGTAGCGCGTGAGCGAATCGAGCATACCGAATGGCTCGTCGAGCAGCAGCATCTTGGGCGAAAGCGCAAACGCACGGGCGATTCCCACGCGCTGCCGCATCCCCTGCGAAAGCTCGGCGGGGCGTTTCTCCATCGAGTCCGCAAGCCCGACGACGGTGAGATAATACTCTGCAATCTTAAGCCGCTCTTTTGCTGATGCGGTGTAAAAAACCTGGTTCACTCCGAGCATCACATTTTCCAGCGCCGTCATCCAAGGCAGCAGGCTCGGTGATTGAAACACCACGCCGCGATCTGGGCCGGGGCCGGTGACTTCCTTTCCGGCGAGAACCATTCCGCCAGCAGTCACATCCGTGAGTCCGGCGACCATGGAAAGCACCGTGCTTTTTCCGCATCCGCTGTGGCCGATCAAAGTCACGAACTCACCCTCCGCAATATCGAGGTTGAAGTCGTTCACGATCACCGCCGGGCCTTTTGGCGACGGGTAGGTTTTGTTGAGCTGTCGCAGCTCCAGATAATTTCGCCGGGTTCTTGGCGATGGCATTGCTTTGATTTCAGTCATTGGTCTTTTTTGAAAAATTACGCGATTTCTACGGACTCCATTTTCTCTTCGCTCCGCCGACGCGGGACGCGCTTCGCTCCGAAAATCGTGCGTGGTTCATCCAGGTTCTCCGGCAGTAAATCGGGGAGCGTGAGTTTCCGATTCACCGTGGTTTTCTGACGCCCGCCGGGGCCGAGTAGATAGTCGAGCACGGCTTTGCGAATTTGCTTAAATGCGGGGTCGTGATTCAGCGCCTTGCGATCTCGCGGACGGGCGATGTCCACGGCGACGCTCGGCCCTAGCGTCGCGCCCGGTCCCGCGCTCAGTGGGATGATGCGATCCGCCGTGAGAATGCCTTCGTCCACATCGTTTGTGATGAGCACGACCGTGCGGCGGTCCTGCTCCCAAATGCGGACGATTTCATCCTGCAACGTCGCCCGCGTGAGCGCGTCGAGCGCACCGAGCGGCTCATCGAGTAGCAGGATTTTCGGCTCCATCGCCAGCGCTCGCGCCACGCTCACACGCTGGCGCATCCCGCCTGAAAGCTCTCGCGGCAGCTTTGCAATGGCGGGCGTGAGATTCACCATCGCGAGGTATTTTTCGATCTGCGCCTTGCGCTGCGCCGCACTCCAAGTCGGGAAAACTTGATCCACTGCGAGCGCGACATTTTCAAACACAGTGAGCCACGGCAACAGCGAGTAGTTTTGGAAAACAATCCCGCGCTCCGGGCTTGGTTCCGTGATGTCCTGCCCGCGCAGTTTCACACTGCCGCTATCGGCTTTCAGCAGACCGGCAATCATCGAAATAAGCGTTGTCTTTCCCGCGCCCGAGTAGCCGACGATAGCAACAAACTCGCCTTCTTCCACGCTGAGGTTGACGTTCCGTAACACCTCGGTGCCGCCGAAGCTTTTGCTGACGTTGGATAGCTCTAGGAATGCCATGGTCAGGCGGTTTTGAAGCGTGATTCCACCACGCTCATCAGCCGGTCCAGCACGAGGCCGACTACGCCGATGGTGAGGATGCAGAGGATGATTCGCGAGTAGCTGCCCGCGTTGTATTCCTGCCACAGAAAGCCGCCGACGCCGGGGCGTCCGGTGAGCATTTCCACGGCGACGATGACGAGCCACGCGATGCCAAGCGAGAGACGGAAGCCCGTGAACATGTAGGGCAGCGTCGCGGGCAAGAGCACTTTGAAGAGCGTCTTGGTGCGCGAGAGTTTCAGCACTTTCGCGACGTTGAGGTAGTCAGTCGGTACGGCTCGCACGCCGACGGCGGTATTCATGACAGCAGGCCACATCGAGCAGACGGCTATGGTGAAAAGCGCTGCTGCGTCACTCGCGCCGAAGACGGTTTTTCCGCCGCCATCCATCAGCTTTACCGAGCTGAAAAGCACCAGCCCAAGCGGGAACCACGCGAGCGGTGAGACGGGGCGTAGCACTTGAATGATGGGGTCCATCGCCTTGGTGAAGGTTTTCGATAGCCCAAGAAAAAATCCCACCGGTGTACCGATGACGA
>JANMLS010000060.1:0-11207 GCA_031372675.1 Verrucomicrobiaceae bacterium | reverse complement strand
TCCGCTGACAGTGATGGCACCGAGTGTCCCCGATGAACTGCCCGCAAAAGTCAGCGTGCCCGCGCTGACAGTGGTGGTGCCGGTGTAGGTGTTGGTGCCGGAGAGGATCTGGGTGCCGGTGCCGATCTTGGTCAAGCCTCCCGCTTGGGAAATCACGCCCGCATAGGCTGCCGGACTGGTGTTGTCTCCACCGACGGTGAGCGTCCTAGCGTTACCTGCGGTGCCGAGGATCACGTTGCCGCCAGAAGCGCCGCCCCCGGTCAAGGACCCGATCTGAGTAGCGAAGCCGGCGATGTCCAGGACGACACCTGCGGAATTGCTCAGGGTGACCGCCGAGTTATTGCCGAAGGCACCGCTGACATTCGCCACGGAGGCCACGCCAGCTTTGAGGGTTCCGCCTGTGAGCGTCGTCGGGCCGGTGTAGGTGTTTGCGCCGCTGAGGGTGAGGGTGCGGTTGGTCCCGCCGACATTTCTCTCATCGACGATCAGGCCAGCACCGGTCGCGCCGCTGACGACGCCACTAATGACCATGTTATTGCTCGAGCCGCCACCGATGCCGATGTCGCTGGTGGCGTTGAGGGTGACCGTGCCAGTCAGCGTGACCAGGCCACCGCCCCCGTCGTGGTTCAGGGCGGCACGATTGTCGACTCCCGTCGCGCCGTTGAGGACGATGTTGTTGGATAGGGTGACCGCGCCGGGTGCCCAGATCATGTAGCTGCCTCCGCTGGCGACCGTGACCGCGCCGCTGCCGAGCCGGCCAGTTGTATCGGCGCGGAGGATCAGGATACCGGAGTTGATGAACGTACCACCGCCGTAAGTATTATTGCCCAAAATCTCGAGGTTTCCGATGCCGGCATGAGTGACCGTGCCACTGCCGCTGATGACATTGCTCACCGAGATTTGGCCGCTGCGGTTAAAGGTCAGCGCCGCGTTGTTGAGGACGGTGCCGGAGCCGAGCGTCCCGTCGAAGCCGCCCGCACCGATCTGCAAGGTGCCCGCGCTGATGGTGGTGTTGACGTAGGTGTTGGCGCTGGCACCGGAAAGAACCAGCGTGCCGGTGCCGGTTTTGGTGATGGCGGCACCCGCGAGAACGGAGTTGATCGTGGCGTTCGCGTTGGCGGTGATGTTGCCGGCGGTGCCGAAGGTGAGGGTGTTGCCCGCGACGGTGTAACCTGCGGTGTCGAAAGTCAGACCGCCGACGGTGATGCCGGTGCCGAGGGTGACGGTGCCCGCCGTGCCACCGAAAATGGCGGTGTCGTTGTTGGCATTGACCCAAGCGAGGTTGTTGACGCCGGCATCGGTCGTCCAATTACCGTTGGTGATGTTCCATGCTCCCAGTCCGCCGGTGATGAGGCTGTCACCGGCACCCACTGTTCCAGGGGTGATGTCCCAAGTGACGTCGGCGGCGTGGGCGGAAGCGGCGGTGAGCAGCGCGGCGATGGGGCCAGCGAGGATGAAGGCGCGGAGGGAGGATGTGGATTTCATAATGTCGTGGGTTGGGTTTGGGATTTTCATAGGAAAGAAGATAAATAGGTTTACGAAGGACTTATCGGCTGCTTGCGCACGCCACGCAAATTTTGCTTTTTTTTCGCGTGGGTTATTCTATGACCCATCCAGACCATCTACGCCATGAGCACCTTTCGCCGCCTTTCCCTCGTCGAGCAAACCGCCGCCCACCTACGGGAGGGACTGCGCGCCGGGCGATGGCGCGGGCAGCGTCCCGGCGTGGTCCGGCTGGCGGCGGAACTGGGCGTCGCCAAACTGACGCTGCGCGCGGCGCTGCGCATGGTGGAAGCGGAGGGGCTGGTGGAGCTGGGCGCGAATGGCCGCAGCCGCCAGGTGCCCGCCAAAGCCTCGCGCCGCCAGCGCCCGCTGCGGATCGGCATCCTGCTCTCTGAACCAATGGCCAGGCAATCCGGCCAGAGCGTGGAAACTCTCCTCAATCTCCACCATGAACTGGAGGCTGCTGGGTTCACCGTTTTTTTCTCCCATGAATCGCAGTGCGGCCTGGGCCACGACGTGCCGCGCATCGCCCGCTACTTAAAGAAGGCGCGGGCCGACGCCTGGGTGGTCAGCGCCGCGTCGCGCGCGGTGCTGGAGTGGTGCGCCGCGCAGCCGGTGCCGGTGCTGGCGATGTTCGGTCAGCGCGCCGGATTGCCGATGGCCGGCGTGGGGCCGGACAAGCTGCCGGCCCTGCTCGCCGCCACGCGCCGGCTCATCGCCTTGGGGCACCGGCGCATCGTCTATGTCTGCCGCCGGGTCCATCGGCTGCCGGTGCCAAGCCCCATCTGTCGCGCCCTGCTCGCGGAACTGGCCGCGCAGGGCTGCCTGGGAGCGGGCGATTTCAACCTCCCGGACTGGGAGGAAACCCCCGCAGGCTTGCACGCGCTTTTCACTGCGCTCTTTCGCATCACGCCGCCCACCGCGCTGTTCCTCGACGAAACGCCCCTCGTCCTCGCGGTGCAGCAGTTTCTCGCGGAGCGCAAACTGCGGGTGCCGGAGCAGGTCTCGCTGGTCGCCGAGGATCCCGACGCCTGCTTCCAATGGTACCAGTCGCCGCTCGCGCACATCGCCTGGCGCAGCAAGCAGGTGGTCCGCCGCATCGTGCAGTGGGCCAATGCCGTGAGCCAGCACCGCACCGATGTACGGCAGGTGACCTTCCCGGCGGAGTTCATCGAAGGCGGCACAATCGGCCCCGCACCGCAGAAGTAAGAGGGAGTAGTTCGTCAACTGTGCAAAGCACGGCTTTTTGTGGCGAGCCAAGTCGGATGTCGCGCACACAGCCACAGTTTACCGCTTCGCTTTCGCGCCGATTGCCGTAATGACTTCGCGCAATGCGAATCGAAGTCATTAATACCGGCACCGAGATCATCCTCGGTAGCGTGCTCAACTCCCACCTCGGCTATCTTTCAAACGCGATTTTCCCGCTCGGACTGCGCGTTCAAAGGCAGGCGACGGTGCCCGATGGCGACGCGATTCGCGATGCGCTCGTGGAGACCTTCGGGCGTGCGGATGTCGTCTTCGTCACCGGCGGACTTGGGCCTACGACGGACGACATCACTCGCGAAATCGTGTGCGAATTATTCGGCCTCACTATGCAGCACGATGAGGAAATCTGGCAGTCTATCATGGCTCGCTTCAACCGTCGTGGCATCCCGTGGAATGACCGCGTAAAACTCCAGGCGCTCCATCCCGCCGAAGCCCGCGTCCTGCAAAACCCAAACGGCACCGCGCCCGGACTCTACTTTCCTCCGCTGCCTGTTCCCGGCTCTGCGCTGAAATCGCCGCATCTTTTTCTCCTGCCCGGCCCACCGCGAGAGCTGCACCCGATGGTGGATAATCTCGTCGTCCCGCTCATGCGCGAAATCGCGCCCGCCGCCGCCGCGCAAGAACTGCGCTCATTCCGCACCACTGGCCTCGGCGAATCGCGCGTGGAGGAACTCGTCGGCGAAGCACTACTCACTCTCGGGCTCGAAGTCGGATACTGTGCGCGGCCCGGCGAAGTGGATTTGCGGATCATCGGCGCAACCGAAGTGCTCAACCAAGGCGAGGCAATCATCCGGCAAAAACTCAGTTCCTTCATATTCACCACCGACACCCGCCCGCTCGAAGGCATCGTAGTCGCCGCGCTGATCGCTGCGAAGAAAACCTTCGCCATCGCCGAGAGCTGCACCGGCGGATGGATCGCGAACAAGATCACGAACATCGCTGGAGCATCCGAGGTCTTCCTAGCCGGCTACGTCACCTACGCCAACGCCGCCAAGACCCGCACGCTCGGCGTGCCCGCCGAACTCATCGCGACGCACGGCGCAGTGAGCGAACCCGTCGCCCGCGCAATGGCCGAAGGAGCGCGCACACAGTCCGGCGCAGACATCACAATTTCCACCACCGGTATCGCTGGACCCACCGGAGGCAGCGCGGAAAAACCCGTCGGCACCGTCTTCATCGCCATCGCCGAACGCGACGCAGAGACGCTAGTTTTCAAACACCACTTCCCCACCGACCGCGAAACTTTCAAGCACCTCGTGGCCCAAGCCGCACTGGACCTCGTGCGGAGAAGGCTGTGCTGAGGGCTTCCATTCATCCAAAATGCCGCGATTGAAGCCGCAGAGCGGCGCGGCGTAGTGGCATTGGCGCCCCGCCAATGAACGGCGAGCAAAGCAGATGAGTGTCCGAATCACAGCAAACCAAATGGTGCGCCTGCATCCGAACCACGACACCTGGCGGAGGCCGCCGGGACACCTTTCATTGGCGGGGCGCCAATGCCACTACTCTTTGCCGCTCCAATCGCACCGTTCGTGTTCACCGTTTCTCGTCGGTGCCGGAAAGGATGAGGACGATTTCGCCTTTGGGTGGGCGGGCGGTGAAGTGTGCGAGAAGTTCGGCGGCGGTTCCGCGACGGTATTCCTCGAAGGTTTTTGTGAGTTCGCGGGCGACGCAAATGGGACGCTCGTTGAACAGTGCGACAGCGGCGGAGAGCGTTTTCTGGAGGCGATGAGGAGATTCAAAAAACACGCTGGTGAATGTGCGCTCCGATGCGAGGCGGAGTTCGCGTTCGCGCCCGCCGCTTTTTACGGGCAGGAAGCTGCCGTAGTAAAACTCCGCAGCGTCAAAGCCTGAGCCAATCAGCCCGGTGAGCAGTGCGCTGGCTCCGGGGAGGATAGTGTATGGGATGCCGCGCTGCTGGCAGGCGCGGAGAAGCCGATGGCCGGGGTCGCTGATTCCGGGCATTCCAGCATCGGTAATGATCGCGATGCTTTTGCCTTCCGCGAGCTTCTCGATGAGTTCGGCAGTTCTGCGGGCTTCGTTGTGTTCGTGGTAGCTGACGAGGGGTTTTTCGATTTGAAAATGGCGCAGTAAATTCAGCGAATGCCGCGTGTCTTCGCACGCGATGATGTCCGCAGCCTTCAGGGTTTCGAGCGCACGGAGGGTGATGTCGCCGAGGTTGCCGATGGGCGTCGGGACGAGTGTGAGCATGGCGGGTGGTTTGTCAGTCATTGGGTGAGGATTGTATTCCGTGTTTGTCCTGCTGTGACTGGTGAATTGTGAATTGTCGCAAGCGAGGGATCGTGAATACCGCTTGCGACTATTCACAATTCACCAGTCACGATTCACAGCCGACAAGCACGGGTGGCTACTTTCTTTCAACAAATCAGTGAGCACTACCAGCCTTCGCTGATGGTGCTGGTGAGGCGCGTGGCCATTTCCTCGATGGCGTATGGAAGCGCCTGTCTCTCGTCCTGATTGCTATCGGCGGCGAGGAGGTTTTGGCCGGTCACGAAGAAGCTGGTGACGCCCACGATGTTGCGCTGATCGAGGATTTTCCCGGTGCTTTTTTCGGTGACGACGTAGCGACCACGGAGCGTGAGTTGATACTCGCGAGTCTGGAGAATGTTGCCGCGCAGCGAGCGAACGGGGCGGCGGTCAATGGTGAGAAGTGTTCCGTCAATCACCGCATCCGCGCGGCCTTCGTCGGTGATTTCGTAAGTTCCGTCCTGCTGGATTTGTTTGATGATCATCGTGGCGATCATGGATTCCACACGCGGCTCCAGCGTGTCGTTTTTCCAGTTGCGAACGGCGATGCGGCGCACGTCTTTCATCGGCGTCGGCTTGATCGGGCCGACTGTGTAGCCTGCGCATCCGCAGAAAAACAGGGCCATGAACGCGGCGAGCAGTCTCATTCCGTCTTCGGTTTTTTGTCTTTGGCTGGCTCCGCTTTTTCGATTTCCGGCTTCGCGGGATCGGCTGCGGGTTTTTCTGCGGGCTTCTCGCCGGGCTTTGGCTCAGGGAGCGGCGGGAGATCGGCGGCGGGAATCAATCCGGTGCCGCCTTGCAGTGGGTCGCCGGTCGGGAGTGCAGGCTCCACTGCGGGGCCGATGGGGATTCTCATATTGGGCACACCGCCGCCGGGAAGCGGCGGAAGATTTACGGCAGGCCCTGCAAAATCGGGCCGCGAGGCCACGTCCACACGAGATTGGGCCTGACGACGAGCCAACGCATCCGCGCCGCTCAGAGCCTTGCTCGGCGCACGGAGCGCGTCTGCACCGACGATGCCTTTGAGTTCATCAATACGCTTTTTCGCGATGTCGCTTTCCTTCGATCCGGGCGACACGCGAATCACGTCGTTGTAGTAAATTGCAGCAGCGCGATACTTTTTCTGGCGGTCGTAAAAGCGGGCCGCATCCAGCGAGCCTGCAACATCATTCGTGGAGAGTGCTTTGATGTTCTCGTTGGCCTGCGCGACTTTCTCGCTGCCGGGATAGCGTGCGGAGAAGTCTTCAAAAGCCTCCTTTGCCCGCTGGCGCGAGTTTTGGTCGTAGGAACCACGCTGCGCTTCCTCAAGCTGCACGTAGCCGATTTGATACTGCGCGTCGTCCGCGACCGCGTCGTTTGGATAGCGGATGACGAGTTCTTGATAAGCCGCGAGCGCCTCCGATGGCTTGCCCAGCCGCTCTAGCGCTTGCCCGACGTTGAACTGCGCCATCGGTGCGAGACGATGAAAAGGCGCGCGCTTCACGATTTCCGAAAACATCTTCTCCGCCTTCGTGTGATTCGACGCAATGGTGATGCCGAGGATTTTTCTATTCCGGCCATCCATGAAAGTCTTCGCGATTTCAAACTGCGCCTTCACCGCCGCATCGAAGTCCCCGCCGCGAGGATAGTTGGTGAGGTAGTCGCTGTAGGCTTTGAAGGCGTCGTCCAAATTCTGCTGCTGCTCATGGATGCGCCCGATCTGGAATTGCGCACGCGCCGCAGCGGATGTGAGGCTGCGCTCGGCCACGATGGAGCGGGCGAGCTTGAGCGCGGATTTCAGATCGCCGCTTGCGATGAGTGAATCAATGCGGGCGACATCGCTTTTTGCGGTCGCCTCATCGGAAGCCGTCGGAGCGGGTAGCGCAGACTGCTTCTTTTTTTCAAACAGCTTAAAGCCGAAGACATCAACAGCCTCGGCAGGCTGCGGGATGTGCAGCAACACAATGGGAATGACTAGGTAAAGCGCTCGCTTTCGCATAAGGGCGGCAAGCTAGGTGGCTCGGCGGAGAGCGTCAAGGATTCCGCCGAAAGCAAATCGTGCGCTTTTCAAAAGCCACTCGCGCCCGCTATTCGTATCGGCAGCAATGAAAGTCATCCGTTTTAATCAGCCCGGTTTCGCCAACGCCCTGAACGCGCTCAAGCGCCACGCCGAGCCATCCGACGAAGTCCGCAAGACCGTCGCCGGCATCATCGCCGCAGTCCGCAAGGACGGCGACAAAGCACTCATCGCGCTCACGGAAAAATTCGGCGGCCCGCGCTTCAAGCCCGCGCAACTCGCCGTAGCTGGCGTGGCAAAAGTGGATGCCGCCACGCAACGCGCCATCGCCACTGCGGACAAAAACGTCTTCGCCTTCGCGAAAAAAAGCCTGCGCAAATCGTGGTCGAGCCGCAACGCGCAGGGAGCCTCGGTCGGCGAGCGATTTGATCCATTTCAGCGCGTCGGCGTTTATGTGCCCGGCGGCACCGCGCCACTCGTCTCCACGGCCATCATGACCGTCACCATCGCACGCGCCGCTGGCTGCCCGGAGATCGTCGCCACCACGCCTTGCGGAAGCGATGGCAGCGTGAACCCCGCGCTGCTCTACGCGCTGCAAAACGCGGGAGCCACGGAGATTTATCGCGTCGGCGGAGCGCAGGCAGTTGCGGCGATGGCCTACGGCACAAAGACCATCCGCCCCGTGCAAAAAATCTTCGGCCCCGGCAGCCCGTGGGTCGTCGAGGCAAAGCGCCAGGTCTTCGGCCAAGTCGCCATTGATCTACTCCCCGGCCCTTCGGAAATCCTCGTCCTCGCCGACGCCACCGCGAATGCCGAGTGGGTCGCCGCCGACCTCCTCGCCCAAGCGGAGCACGGCCACGGCAGCAGCATCCTTTTCATCACCGACAGCGCGAAGCTGCTCGCCGCCGTGGGCAAGTCCATCGCCCGCCAAGCCGCCACATTGAGCCGCCGCGAGTATCTCACCGACGTGCTGGATAAAAACGCCGCGCTCATCCTCGTAAAAAACATCGCCGACGGCATCGCCATCGCCAACGACTTCGCACCCGAGCACATCTCCATCGTCGCTAAAAACGAAGACGCCCTTGCAAAACATATCCACACCAGCGGCGCGATCTTCCTTGGCGGATGGTCGCCCGTTGCAGCGGGTGATTTCGTCGCGGGGCCTAGCCACACGTTGCCCACAGGCGGCGCGGGTAAATCATTCCCCGGACTTATGGCGGACATGTTTCAGCGCCGCACCAGCATCGTCCGCCTCGACCGCGCCTCACTCGCCAAATCCGTGGAAACCATCGAGCAGTTCAGCAAAATAGAAGGCCTCGATGCGCACGGGCGCAGTGCGAGGATACGGTTTGAGAAATAACGAAACGCTGCCCTAGCTTCCCGGCGAAATCACGCAGCGGAAGCCAAACAGCGGGTCGCGTTCCGAGCGGTCCACTACGTCGCGGTAGCCTAGTTGCAGTTCTGCGGGCTGCGACGTTCCCCATGAGCCGCCGCGCAGGACGCCCCACGACTTCCGCCCCTCGCCGCCGCGATAGCTGTCCTCGACCCACTGCCACACGTTGCCGCTCATGTCGAAAAGCCCGTTTGCAGAAACTGCGAAGCTGCCGACAGGCGACGTCTGCACCCATCCATCCGAGTAACCCACGATGCTCGCGCCTTTCTTGATCGAGCTGTCCGCGTAATTCCCCGAACCCGCTGGCGGCGGCCACGTAGTTCCCCACGGATACTGCCGATGTTTGCCATCCCGCGCTTCGGGCGTATTTCCGCCTTCATCGGGGATGCCCGCTGCGGCGCTCCACTCCGCATCGCTGGGCAGGCGGTAGATTTGGTTTTCATCCAGCCGCCCCGCGCTGCGCTCGGATGAAGTCAGCCATTGGCAAAACGCACGCGCGTCCTCCCAGTTGAGATTGATGACGGGATGATCCGGCGTTTGCGGGAAATCCGCCGCCGGAGCAGGTCGCCCCGTTTCCTCGCAAAACTTCGCGTAATCCGCCACGCGCACAGGCCACACGCCGACGAGCAAATCGCCCACGGGCACAAACTTCATGCCCAGTCCATTCTCCCACGGCGCACCAGCGCGAGGGCCGGGGCGCTTCTCGAAATCCACCTCCGCAAACTCCGTCAAGCCGGGCCGCACCACGGCAGTCGCGGTGCCGTCCTTGTAGCGTTCGAGCTTCAAAGTGAACGTCGCCTGACCGGGGTCGAGGTTTTCGATGATGCACGGCGTCGTGCCCACGCGAGCGCTGCCATTGAAGACCGCCGCGCCCTTTGGCCTGCTCGCGATCTTCACGCTGCCGGGCAGAAAAGCGAACGCTTGTCCTTCCTCCGGGCTGTCCGGGACTGCGGAAATCTCGCGCTCCACGGGCGGCCACGATTTGTAGCGGGCGACGAGTTTGTGCACGCCTTCGGGAAGGTCCACCGTGCAGGGCGCAGTGCCCACGAGCTTGCCGTCGCAAAAAATCTCCGCGCCAGCCGGCTTGCTCGTGATCGAGTATTGCTTCGTGCCAAACGCAATCTTCGCGGCGGGCGTCTCCTCCTTCTCCACCTTCACATCCAGCGTCTTGCGGCGGCCCTCGTGCGTCATCTCCAGCGCATAAGTCCCCACGGGCAATCCCGGCAAAACCTGCGGCGTCGTTCCGCTCGCGATAGCCTTCGCGCCATCGCTTAAAATGAACGCCAGCCCCGGCGGCGTAGATTCCACGCTCACCGCACGCAGCGCCCGCTGGAGCACGATCTTCGGCGGTCGCGTCTCCTCATTTGCGTTCACCGCCACGGGCATGATCACATTTTCATACTGCCCGTGAATGATGCGCAACTCGTGCATCCCCTCCGGCACATCGCGCAGACTCACCGGCGTGCGCAGCACATCGCCCTGAAACATCACCATCGCCTCCGGCGGCTCCACCTCGATGAAAACGCTCCCTTTCCCCGCTGGCGAAAGCGCCCTCACCGCGAACACCGCAGCCGCAACCAGCAAAAGAAAAACCATCATCAACCCCACACGCCGCCGCCCCTTTGCACGCGCCGCCAGCGGCTTGCCATCCCGCGCCCGCAGCAAATCCTCGTGCATCTCGCGGGCCGTCGCATACCGCTCCGAAGCGGCACCAGCGCAGGCTTGCAGCAGCACCTCATTCAGCCGTAAAAGCTGCACACGGTCCGGGAAACCCGCGAGGCCCGTATTCATTTCGGGAAATTGCAGACGGTCTTTCCCCATCGCGATTTCATACAGCACCTTGCCCAGACTGTAGATGTCCGACTGCTCATTGCCCGGACCCTCCGGCGGCACATAGCCCTCCGTGCCGACAAACGAATTTTGCCCCATCGCCGACACCAGGCCGATGTCCGCAACCTTCGGCACACCGCCGCAGAAGATGATGTTTGCAGGCTTGATGTCGCGATGCACCAGCGCATGGCCATGCAGCTCCGCCAGCGCATCCGTGAGCGAAAGCCCCAGCGCGATGGCCTGCTCCGCCGACATCCGCCCCACGCGAGCCAGCTCGCTTTTCAGCGTCTTGGGTTGATACGCCTTCGGGTCAAACGGCGAGCGCGGCACCACATCATCCGCCAGCTCCATCACGTAGTAAAAAAACGCATCATCATCGCTGCGGCCCACATGAAGGATGTCCACAAACCCCTCGTGCTCGCGAGACACCGGCTCAAAACTCGCCATCCCCGCAAACTCGCGCTCAAACGACCGCTCATCCTCAAACCTCCGCCGCGCCACAATTTTCACCGCCCGCCAAGCCCCCGTAAGCGAACGCGCCAGCCAAATGTCCCCATAGCTCCCGCGCCCGATCTCGCGCACCATCAAATGATGCGGAATCGAGGGAGGCCGAGAAGCTGTGGCTGTGGAAGACATGCGCCCGGCGACACTGCCACGCTCGCCGCAGAAAGGAATCTGGAAAACAGACGAGCTTGTGAAAGAGCGCCTTTAGGGAATTCGCGGAAACTCGTCTGCGAAATGCGCGAAGCGCTGTGGAGTGGGGGGCGGGGTTATAGCCCCGGGGTGGGGGGGGGGTGTAGAGCAAAAAACAGCGGCAGACAGGGGGGGGGGGGGCATATAACGATGGTGGGGCGTTTTTGGGTCTATGAAAAATCGGAACGCCGTCGAGTAGGGAAAGAATTTTGATAAAGGTTTAGATCTCGTTGGGCGCCGAAACATTAAAAAAGGGGGGGG
>JANMLS010000051.1:0-5326 GCA_031372675.1 Verrucomicrobiaceae bacterium | reverse complement strand
AAAAGACGGACCGCGCTTCCGCCGCCGCCCCGATTTCGGAAGCCTCGCAAATCGAGCAGCAGTACCGGGTGCATCAGTCATCGCTTTGGGGGAGAACACCCCATACCTCGTCGCCACGGCTGACGCTTTCATGGCGGCCTATGAAAGCATTAATTTATAACGGACCGCGCGATGTGCAGGTGAAGACTGTGCCTGACGCGAAAATCGAACGCCCAACCGATGTGTTAGTTCGCATTACCAGCACCAACATTTGCGGCTCGGACCTGCATATGTTTGAAGGCCGGACGAATGTGGAGGAGGGGAAAATCCTCGGTCACGAGAATCTCGGACAAGTGATCGAGGTGGGCGATGCCGTTGCCCGCATCAAGGTCGGCGATTGGGTCTGCATCCCATTTAATGTGGCGTGCGGCTTCTGCAAAAACTGCGAGCGGGGCTTCACGGGCGCTTGTCTTTTCATGAATCCTGGGACGGCGGGCGCTGCGTACGGCTTTGCAGGAATGGGGCCGTATAGCGGCGGGCAGGCGGAGCTTCTCCGCGTGCCTTACGGTGATTTCAATTGCCTGAAACTCCCGGAGGATGCGCAGGACAAAGAGAACGATTACGTGATGCTCTCAGACATCTTCCCCACCGGTTGGCACGCTACGCAACTCGCGGGCGTGAAGGCGGGCGAGTCCGTCGTCATCTACGGCTGCGGCCCCGTCGGGCTGATGGCGGCGCACTCCGCGATGATCAAAGGCGCGAGCAAAGTGATGATCGTAGATTCACACCCCGACCGGCTGGCGCTGGCGGAGCAGATCGGCGTCATCCCCATTGATTACTCCAAGGGCACGGCGGTGGAGGAAATCCTAGAATGGACCGGCGGCGAAGGCGCGGACCGGGGCTGCGAATGTGTGGGCTACCAATGCCACGACCCAGCGGGCCACGAGGTGCCAAACGCCACGATGAATGATCTGGTGAAATCTGTGCGCCCCACGGGCGGCATCGGCGTCGTGGGCGTCTTTGTTCCACTGGACCCCGGCGCATCGGACAAGCTGGCGAAGGAAGGGAAACTGGCGTTCGATTTCGGCACGTTTTGGTCCAAAGGGCAAAGCATCGGCACGGGCCAAGCCAACGTAAAAGCCTACAACCGATACCTGCGAAATCTCATCCACAAAGGCCGCGCCCACCCAGGCTGGATTGTCTCGCACGAGCTGGCGCTGGACCAAGCACCGGACGCTTACAACCATTTCTGCAAGCGGGACGAGGGCTGGACTAAGGTAATTCTGCATCCAACGGAATAAGGAGAAATATATGATCGAGAACGACACTGGAAAACTCCACGGGCTGTTGAAAAGCTTCAGCACCGTGATGTTGATTACGAAGGGCGGCCCCGTCGGCTATCACGCCCGGCCTATGGATGTGGCGCGTTTGGATGAGAACTCCGACCTATGGTTTTTCGCATCGCGGGATTCGGCCAAGGTGCGTGAAATCGAGGCTGATTCGCTTGTGCAAGTGCATGGTCAGGACGGAAGCACTTTTGTGGTGCTAACGGGCAACGCAGCAGTGGTGGACGATCACGCGATGGTTCGTGAATTCTGGAAGCCTCCTTTTAAGGCGTGGTTTCCCGGAGGCTTCGATGATCCCAATATCGTGCTGCTCCACGTCAAGGGCGAGCAGGCGGAATACTGGGACACGTCCGGTGTCTCGGCGCTCGTTACGGGCCCCACTCACAACGCCAACGAAGATGAGCAGCACGGCAATGTGGCGCTGCCCCAATGAACACACTCACCGCCCCTTTCGTACTCGGCTGGATGGTGAAAGGAACCCCATGAACTCGGACTCGCCGCAGCCCATCGAGCCGATTTCAGAGCGATTCCCCGCGTTGCAAGAACAGGAAGTCGTGCTCACGTTTTACGCACCCGATGCTCGCACGGTCGCTGTGGCTGGCTCGTTCAACGACTGGAATCCGCAGGCCAACCCGCTTGAACACGCGACGGACGGCGAATGGTCGATCCGGCTGATGCTGAGATCGGGCCAATATGAGTATCGGTTCGTCGTGGACGGCGTATGGGCCGACGATCCGAAGGCCGCTGCGCGTGCAGCCAATCCCTACGGCGGGCTCAATTCAGTCGTGAACGTGAGACTGGACGACAGGACGGATATGCTGTGACGCCATGAGCACCGAAACACCCACCGTCCGCACCGGACAAGGTTCGACGAAACTATCACGCGCGGAGTTTGAGCGCCGCTACCGGGCGCAGTTTGTGGATCCCACGTTCGACGCGGCGAAGCCGGAAGTCGAGCGGCTGACGGACATCGCGTGGGAGGCGTACGAGGACAGTCGCAAAAACACGCACACGCAAAAGGCGGGGCCGGAGTTTGCCGATCCCGAGCACGAACTTTCAGTCGAATGGCTGGAGACCCGCGCGGCCATTCAGGAGGCTCAACGGCGCTTCGAGGAACACAGCGGAAAGTCCCGCATCCTTTTGATCTCCGCCTCGCCGCGCACAGACGAGACGTGCCCGAGCGAGATGGCGAAAACATTCCGCGTCACGACTGCCGTGCGCGAGAGCATCGAAAAGCAGAGCGGCTTCGACGTGGACTTCCTCGATCTGAGCCAAATCAATTCCGAATACGGACGCCAGATTCACCCGTGCAAAGCGTGCGTCTCCACCGCCATGCCGCTCTGCCACTGGCCGTGTTCGTGTTACCCAAATCACTACATGGGCCAGATACACGACTGGATGAACGAACTGTATCCGCGCTGGGTCGCCGTGCATGGCGTGATGATCGTGACGCCGGTCCATTGGTACCAAGCCCCGAGCGTGTTGAAGCTCATGATGGATCGGCTGGTCTGCGCGGACGGCGGCAATCCCGATCCGATGAGCACGCACGGAAAGGAAGCGGCAGAGGCGAAGGAGATCGAGTTGAAGGGTTGGGACTTTCCAAAGCATCTCGCAGGACGGATTTTTTCGGTGATCGTCCATGGCGATACTGCGGGTGTCGAAGGCTTGCGGCGCAACCTCCACGATTGGCTCACTGACATGAAACTCGTGCCCGCCGGAGCTGCCGCCGTCTTTGATCGCTACATCGGCTACTACGAGCCGTATGCCACGAGCCACGAGGCGCTGGACCGCGACCCGGCGTTTATGGAGGAAGCGAAGAACGCCGCGCTGATGCTGATGGCCGCCGTGACGGAAATGCGCAAAGGCCGCCAGCCGCCGGGTGACGACATCAAATCGCCGCGCCCGAAATAACCCGCGCCATCAAAACATGGAGTAGGGTTTCACCCCAGCGCATTCACCCTGCGCTCCCATATCATCACCGTTCTATGAAAACACTTTTCACGTCAGAAGCGATTTCCAAAGGCGCACGATCAGGGACCGTAAAGTCACCGGACGGGCTGCTGGATGTTACGTTGGGAAACCCACTGGAAGCGGGTATCGAGACACGCGGGCCGAATCCCGAGCTGCTGTTCGCTGGTGCCTATTCCGCCTGCTACCACGGGGCTTTGGTCAATGCGGCCAAGAAGCTCGGCACTCCGATCCAAGATTCCACCGTGCGTGCCATGGTGAGTCTGGTCGAGGATGACAAGGGCGGCTACGGCCTTGCCGTCGAGCTGCACGCGCTGCTCCCCGGCGTCGCTCCCGATCAGGCACAGCGCATCATGGAGGAAGCGCACCAAACCTGTCCTTACTCCAAGGCGTTGCGTGGTGAAGCACCGGTCACGCTCATTGTGGATACGCCTACAGAAAAGCGCCTCGACCAAGATTTAGAGGCGTTCGAGAAGCTGCCCGCCAAGACGCAAGAGCTGAGTTCGCTCATGGATGAATCGGAGAAGACGACCGGAAAAGAGAGAGCCGCTGTTACCAAGCGCATCGAGGCCAAATCGCGATGAAGAGAAGCGCTGCCTCGTCATCTCACTCCGAGTGCCGATGAAGAAGCAGCCCGAGTATGTGATTCGCCCAAACGGGGCGGCGTTGTTCTTTCTTTTGACGGAGTTCTTCCCGAATATTCCTGTGTGCCACAATACTCGATGCAAAACACATTAAACGACCATCGCGACGGTTACATCCGCCGACACTCCCACGACCTCAGAAATTATCTGGCTGCTATCGACCTTCAGGCCATACTGCTGCAAGGTGCTGCCAGTATTCAGGGAGAGAACCGCCCCGTCTCTATCATCCGCAAAGGGATCCTTTGCATTGAGGAACTGCAACTTCGCCTCGGCGTCCGATTTCGAGATCCCGTTCCCTCGGAAGTCTCGCTTAGCGCGGTATTCGAGCGGTGCCAGCCGGATGTGCGGATCCCATTGGCGGAGAGTGAACTCGAATGGTGCTTCGATGGCCCCGATTGCCGGATCCATGCGGACGCGGAATCCGTGAGCATCATCATTGCCGAGCTTGCAGACCGTTTTTTCCCCCACGGACAGGGAGTGGTGAAGGCGTTTACGAGCGAGGGAAATGCCTGCTTCCAGATGCGACGCACTGCCGCTACCGAATCGAGGGAAGTGGACGCTGCCGTGACCGATGAACTGTCCGCTCTCGTGGCGCGGTATGGCGGCACACTGACGTGCGGCGGCGATGGGCAGGAGATCACGGTCGCATTTCCGCAGATTCCTGACTAATACTGTCTCGAACGGATGCGGTCGCTTTATCGCTTGCGGTCTCCCACCGCTCGCTGGATTGCTTCCACTAGCTGCGGGACTTTGATGGGCTTCACGAGGTGTTCGCTGAAGCCGGCTTCGTGGCTGCGGCGGATATCTTCGTCCATGCCGTAGCCGCTCATCGCGATGCCGGGGATGGCGCGGATTTTTTGCGCACTGCGTATCAAGTCGAGGCCAGAGCCGTCGGGCAGGCCGAGGTCGCTCACGATGACGTCAAAGGGCGCGCGCTCTATGGCGGCGAGGCCGGTGGCGACATTGCGCGCGAGCGTCACGGCGAAGCCCTCGCGTTTGAGGATATGGGCCAGAGCACGCGCCGTGTCGGTGTGATCTTCGACCAGCAGCACGCGGATAAGGGCGGGGTCGTGCGCGGTGGCGGGGGCGGTGCTCGGGGAGGCGGGCGTGGCGGCGGCGGTGTGCGCGGGGAGTTCGAGGATGAAGGTGGCACCTTTGCCAAGGCCGACGCTTTCCACGCGGATGGTGCCGCGGTGCAGCTCGATGAGTGCTGTGGAAATGGCGAGTCCGAGGCCGAGTCCGCCGAATTGCCGCGTGATGCTCAGGCCGCCCTGCTCGAAGGCGTCGAATATCCGCGTGGTCATCTCCGGCGCGATGCCGATGCCGGTGTCGCGCACCCTTACTTCGCAGCATCCTTCGCGGCGCGCGGTGCCGATGGTGATGCTGCCT
>JANMLS010000026.1:0-5331 GCA_031372675.1 Verrucomicrobiaceae bacterium | reverse complement strand
GCGCTCATCGACAACGCTCTGGATGCGAATATCCCAATCGCGCCGCTTTTGCCATACCCCAGAGCCCCAGAGCCGGATTTCGATACGTTTTTACCCGGCGGCGACGGCATTTAGCCCTTCAATCGCGGCGTTCGGGTTTAGCCGCTCCCGGAAGCTCGCGCAAAGCGCCGTGGACTGCGTGTCCCGACATGTCGGGATCGCCGCCGTCACTCAAGCGACTTGTCGCGCCGAGCCTCGCTTGCAATGCCGTAAGCCGTTGCCACGGCTCTTTGCGTGACAAGTCCCGCAAGCCACGGCGGCGACAAGTCGCACGCACTCCACGGCGCTTCGCGCTCGTTTGTGACAGTTTTATGACAGCGCCCCCTAGACATTCGCATTCGTGCGAATTAGAATCCCTCGTTTCTTCAACGCTCAATGCTTGCCCGCTTTCGTCTCCGCCAAATCATCCCTGCCGCCTCGCTGATCGCGCTTGCCGGGATGCCTGCTGCGCCCGTCTCCGCCGCGACGTTCACATGGGCGGGCAGCACGAATTTCTGGAGCGTCCCCGCAGCGTGGACACCCGCCACGGCACCGGCTGGGAATGACCCGGCGGATGTCCTCTTTTTCGGCGGCGACACGACCGTGCCCTACATCGCCACGAACGACTCCGCCGCGAATCCCTTCATTCTAAACCGCATGAATTTCAGCGCGACGGGCACGGCGGGGAACTTCCACACCATCGCCGGCAGCCCGCTCGCCCTTTCCGGCACCGCGCCGGAGCTGGTGCAAAATGGGAGCGGCTCCGTGACGTTCACCGCGCCCGTGCAGCTCGACGGCGCGCTCTCCGCAACCGGCGCAGGAACGGGCCGCATCACCATCAACTCCAAGCTCACCGGCATCGGGAAGATTGTGAAAAACGGGACGCCCGATTTGCGTTTCGGCACGCTATTTATCGCGCCAGCCGTCGGCCCCTCGGAAAACACCTTCCTCGGCGCAATCGAGATCAACGCCGGGACCGTCCGCTTTAACAACAACGCCCAAGCCGGGCGCACTGCGATTCGCGGAAATCCGATCCTCCTCAACGGAGTGAGCGCCGTTTTTTCCTGCAACAGCGAGATTCGCAGCGGGACGATCAGCGGGCCACTTGGCGAAGTGCGCACGACGCTCTCCACCTCCGAGACGCTGAACCCCGCGAGCGAAAGCATCATCATCACCGCCCTCACCGACGGCACTTTCGCAGGCACAGTCACCCTCTCGCCGCCCATCGGCAGCGGCAATGATCGCGGCCAACTCATCGTTCGCGGGACGGGCACGCAGACGCTCGCGGGCAGCATCAGCATTGATAAAGACGTGATCGTAGGGCGCGGCGCGACGCTCGTGCTGGCGGGCAATGCCTCGCTCGGTGCGCAGACAAAAGGCTCCGTCGTCCTCAGCGGCGGCACGCTCCGGCTGGAAAACGAACCCACCAATAACCACAACCGCATCCGCAACGGCGGCAGCACCACGACGCTGGAGCCGATTGGCGGCGGCGCATTCATCCTCGCTGGAAATGGCGCGGGCACACAGGAAGTCACCGGCAGGCTCCAGCTCGGCTCGTTTGCCTTTAATCCCACGACCGGCATTTCCGAAACGAAGTCGCGCTCCGGCAATGTGAACGTGCAGATCATTGATCGCGCTGCGGGCGGCGCAGTCACCTCGCTCACGTTCGAGAACTACTCGCGCGACCAGCAGCAGCTCGCGCAATTTGCGACCGTCAATTTCTCCGCGAGCAATGCAAACGCGACGCAATTTCTCCTGCTCGGCCTGCCCACAAACGGCCCGCGCATCCTGCTCACCAACGGCGCATTTAACGTCCCGCTTTTCCACAGCCTGCTCAACGTCACCGCTGGCAACGCGCCGTTTGGCGCAGACTCCGTCGGCTGGGCGACCGTGACTGGCCCGGCCACCGGGACCGCGAGCGCGGCCTCCACCGTGGACTTCGCCACCCACGGCGCAAACGGCATCGCGCCAGTCGCGACAGTCGCGTGGAGCACGACGCTTGCAGACTCCGACAACGCCCGCATCACCACCTCCGCAGCCACGCCCGGCGGCGCATCCGCCTACGCCGTGAACTCCGTGAAGCTCGCTCCCACAAGCTCCGGCCAGTCGCTCAACATCGCGGGCAGCGGCGATTTCAGCACCACCGCCATCCTGCTCGCAGGCAGCAACGACTACACCATCCGCTCCACCGGCGGCGGCGGAATCAGCGGCGCGGCCCCGCGTTTTTTCCATGTGGAAAAAGCCACGCTCACCGTGGATGCCAGCCTCGCCGCCGCAGGCCAGCCCGTCGTGAAATCCGGCAGCGGCATCCTCGCTCTCGGCAGCGTGAGCAATTTCAGCCTCACCCAAATCACCGCCATCAACTCCGGCACCCTGCGAGCCACGCCCGGCGCGACTTTGCCCAGCGGCGAAATCCGCCTGCGCGGCGGCGTGCTCGAAATCCAAGGCGGCGGCACCTACGCAAAAACCATCGGCATCGGCGCAGACCGCGTGAACTGGACGGGCATCACCAACACCAACACCGCGCAAGACGAAGACCGTGGCAGCGGCGGCTTCTCCGCGTTTGGTGCGGATGCAAAAATCACGCTCAATGGCGACGCGCTCATCTCCTGGGAAGACCTCGGCTTCGTGCGCTCCGGGCATGGATTAGTCTTCGGCTCATCCGCCGCGAATGCCGTCGTCGAGTTCACCAATCCACTGAGCCTCACAGCGTTTGACAACGCCGAGCCAAACTACAACGCCCGCGAAATCCGCGTACTCGATAACGGCGATTCCGCCGCAGACTGGGCGCGCATTTCCGGCGTCATCACCGGCACCATTCACAACGACCTCCTCAAATCCGGCGCGGGCACTCTCGAACTTTCCGCCACCAACAACTACCTCGGCACCACGCAAATCAACGAAGGCCGCCTGCTCGTCACCGGCAGCATCGCTGCGGGAAATGGCACCATCGTCCGCACGGGCGGCAGCATCTCCGGCACAGGCAGCGCAGGCATCATCATCCTCGACGGCGGCTCCGTGGAGCCGGGCGACAAAGGCATCGGCACGCTCAACGCCACCAGCCTCTACTGGCGCACCGGCAGCATCAAAGTGGACACCGGAACCGGCAGCGCAAACGCCGACACACTCGCACTCGGCGCGGGCCGCCTGCACAAAGACCCGCTCGGCGGAGCACCGTATCACTTCGACTTCGGCAGCAGCGGCGAAGGCGGTCGCACTTACACGCTCGCCACATTCGGCAGCACGACTTTTGTCGCCGGAGATTTCTCCACTTTGAATCTCCGCGCCGGACTCAGCGGGACGTTTTTCATCAACGGCGGCATCCTCACTTTCACCACCAATCTCCCTCCCGCCGTCATCACCGCCGACCCGCAGCCAGTCCGCATAAACCCAGGCGGCAGCGCCAGCTTCACCGTCGCGACGCAACTCCCCGGCGCATACACTTTCCAGTGGTATAAAAACGACGGCATCATCAACGGCGAAACCGCCGACACGCTTTCGTTTGCATCCGCCACGCTCAATGATGATGCGAACTACAAAGTCGTCATCAGCAACGGCGCAGTGCCCGTCAGCAGTGCTTCCGCAAAGCTCACCGTGAACCAGCCGCCCACCGCCACTGCGCAAATTGTGAGCGCCACGGAAGACACCACCGAGCCAATCACGCTCGCTGGCACCGACCCAAATCCCGGCGACGCGCTCACCTTCCAAATCCTCACGCAACCCACGCGCGGCACGCTCTCCGGCACGCTGCCAAACATCACCTACACACCGACGGCGAATCTCAACGGCGCAGACTCCTTCACCTTTCGCGTGAACGACGGGCTGCTCGATTCCGAGCCTGCAACCATCACGCTCAATGTCTCCGCCACCAACGATCCGCCGGTCGCGGTGAACGACGTGATCGTGACCGGCGTCGAGAGCGAGATTATCGCAAACGACACCGACATTGATAGCACGACACTCAGCATTCAGAGCGTGCAAAACGGGGCGCTGGGAACCGTGGCAATCAGCAGCCCGACGACAATCATCTACACGCCCGGCGCGGGATTTTCGCTTTCGGATACCTTCACCTACGTCGTCACCGATGGCAGCGGCGGCACCGCCACCGGCACAGTCAGCGTGCGACTCGGAGCACCGATTTCATTTGGCCTCGCGGCAAAAAACTCGGCACTCAGCGGCGAGCCATTCGGCACTTTTTTCTCCAAGTTCGGACTGCCATCACCCAGCGCAGATGGCCGCGTAGCATTTATCGGAAGCTACTCCACCCCTGCGGGAAAAACGCAGAACGCACTCTGTTTTGGCAACCCGCCCGTGCCCATCATCCGCGCCGGAATCACCACCGCACCAAACAGCACGCTCACCTTCGCAAAACTCGGCAACCCCATCGCAAACGCAGGCGGCGATGTCGCATTCAAAGCCAGCCTCACCAAAGCACCCGCAGGCACCGCCGATGGAATCTGGGTGCTCCAAAACGCAGGCGGCACTCGCCTCGTCGCGCAGGGGAAAATGGCCGTGCCCGGCATCAGCGGCGCGACGTTTGCGAAGTTCGGCGACATCGCATTGCCCGACGACGGACGCCTCATTTTCGCCGCTACCATCAAAGGCGCACTGCCCGCCGCCGACACCGGCATCTGGCGCGAAACCGGCGCAGGCAGCGTGGCTCCAGTCGTCCGCGAAGGCGACATCTTCAACATCAGCGGCATCAACCGCGCAGTGAAGACGCTCGCCCTTTTCGGCCCCGCCGGAAAAACCACGCTCGGCCAGCGGCGCGGCTTCAATAATGGCGGCGCAGTCATCGCCCGCATCGGCTTCACCGACAAGTCCTCCGCCATCATCCGCTTCATCTCCAACGGCACGCGCGACACCATCATCTTCACCGGCATCGCACGCGCCGATCTCTCCGGCGAAAAAACCAAATCCCTCGGTCTTCCGGTGCTCGCGGATGACGGCAGCATCAGCTTCCCCGCGCAACTCCAGCCCGGCAGCAGCATCACATCCACGAACGATACCGTCCTACTCCGGCGCAGCGCGGCGGGCGTCCTGAGCATCATCGCGCAGGAATCCGCGCCCGCAGTGAACCTCTTTGGCAGCTCCTACAAATCATTTTCCGAACCCGTAAGCGGCGGCGGAAATCGCGCCGCATTCATCGGCACGCTCAAGCCGAAATCCGGCGGCGTAACGCCTGCGGACGATACCGGCATCTGGCGACACTCCGCAGCCGGAATCATGCAGCAACTCGCCCGCGAAGGCGCACCCGCGCCCGGCACAACCAACGCGGTTTTCTCCACCTTCAACTCACTCGCATGGACCGGC
>JANMLS010000441.1:0-13462 GCA_031372675.1 Verrucomicrobiaceae bacterium | reverse complement strand
CGGCCCCCCACTCCACGGTGCTTCGCGCTCCCCGTGTGTGAGTTTCCGGGAGTCCCCTTTAGCCCTAGCGACGATGCAAGCAGGGTGGGCGTCGAAGCTCGCAGGCGATGGCTTTTCGCGAAGCATACCCGCATTCTCTTTACGGCGATGCGACGGCTAAAGCCGCTCCTGAGTAACACATTGCAAAGCGTAGGGAGAGAGCAGGTTTTTTAACCGCAGATTGCGCAGATTCCAATACAGTTTTCATCCACGGAAGACACGGAATGACACGGAAAGTTTCCGTCAACTTCCGTGTCTTCCGTGGACGATTCATGCAGCGGCAAATCTGCGTAATCTGCGTAATCTGCGGTTAAAACCTTCGTATTATTCTCTGTTCCTTCCCCCGGTCTTTTGCTGACTACTTTCGCAAGCGCCGCAAAATCCTGCATCGCTCCCGACCGTCGCGGCCTTTGTGGGTATGGCTCGGCGTCCATTCGGAGAGCAGCTCGAACTCGTTGCCAAAATAATCGTCCAGCTCCTCCGGCGTGCATCCGAATGGCGGGCCGCTCTCGCCCGGCTCCATGTCGGGGTTCACGTAAAAGATCGCGAAGATGCAGCCGCCCGGCTTTAGCGCTTGCGCGACCGCAGCAACGTAGTCGGGGCGCTTCTCCACGGGGATCGCGCAGAAGCAGGTGTGCTCGAAAACCCAGTCAAACACGCCGCGTATTTTCTGCGGCAGCGCAAACAGATCGCCCGCCACGTAGCGTTCGCCGCCCACGGCTGCGTGCTTGCGTGCGCCAGCGATTGCGGATGGCGCGATGTCCAGCCCCACGACTTCATCGGCGGTCGCAGCGATGGCCCGCACATCGTGGCCGTATCCGCATCCCGGCACGAGCACCGCTCCGCGCATCGCGTGCTTTTTCAAAAACTCCACCAACTCCGGGTGCGGCGTTCCTTTATCCCACGGCATATCGCCGGTCTTGTATCGCTCCTCCCAATCGCTCATGGCCGCCGCCTCCAGATGCTCGCCTGTGCGACGCTCCATTGAAATTTCCGCGCATGTTCGCGGATCAAAAACGGCAGGTCTTTTGCCTGCACCAAATCAAACGAGGGATCCAGCTCTGCGCGGAGCACATCCAGCGTCGCAGCCTGCTGAGTGCCGCCGAGCCATTCGCTGCGCGGCGTGTATTCGGCGAGCCAGGTGTAAGGGCTGGTCAAAATCAACTGGCCGCCCGGCTTGATCAAAGCGGGGAGCGCGTCGAGGAAGCGGCGCGGCGCGGGCAGTCGGTCCACGAGATTTGCCGCGAGCACCACATCGAACGTGCCGAGTCCATCGCGGAGATTGCACGCATCGCCGACCTCGAACTTCACGCGCTCCGAGTGCACGCCAGCGGGAAGGTGCGCCGTCAGCGCCGTGCAACGCTCGCCTTCATCCGCACGCAAATACGCCACGCCCTCCGCCGATTTCATCGCCTCCGCCGCCTCGATGAAGCGGCGGGAAAAATCAATCCCCACCACCTCGCCGCAAAACCTCGAAAGCTCGTAGCTCGACCGCCCCACTGCGCAGCCCAAATCCAGCGCACGCGCACCCGCTGGGAGCGCGGCCACGTCCACGCACTCCGTCACGCAGCGCACCGCATAATCCAGCGCGTCGCTCGGACCGAAGCTCCACGGGAAAATCTCCTCATACGTGCCGTAGTGAAAGAGCAGGTATTCGTTCAGCAGCTTGTCGGTTTCGTAAGGATTCATCGCTGCTTACTTCGTCTTCACCGGCACATTCGGTTGCACATCTTCCGCTGCAATTCGCGCGGTGACTTCCGCTGCGGTGAGCGTGCGCATGTTCAAAATCTCCGCCTGCGCGGGATCGAGGTCTGCGCCGCATTGATGAAACAGACCTTTCACCGCGCGAGGAAAACACGCCGCGATCTTCACGCAGCCCGCCGCGAGTTCCTTCAGCGCCGGGTCTTTTCGCGCGGACATTTCGCAGAGGTCCGCCACGGCATCGAACGCCGTGCCGCTTTCGCAGAGCGCCTGCAAAACTGCGGCCTTCGTTTCCTTCGGGACGACCTGCGCGTAATGGCAGTGACAATATAGAATGCGTGGTGCGGACATGGCTCAATGATTCACTTCATCGCGATGAGTAGGCTCCGGTTTTCCGGGGCGGAAAAACTCCAGATGCTCCACCGTCGCAGAAATCCCCATCGCCTGAATCGCTGCAACCGCGCCGTGCAGCGCATCGCGAATTTCTTCGGGCGCGGCTTCTGCGCGGCAGTTCAAAATCACCTGCGCACTCTCCACCGGCTCTTCCAGGCGCAGCGAAAGCTCCGGCACGAAATCACTCCTCACGAGATTGATCGCCGCCACGTCGCCGAGTCCTGAATCGGG
Source organism: Verrucomicrobiaceae bacterium (assembly GCA_031372675.1). Taxonomy (GTDB): domain Bacteria; phylum Verrucomicrobiota; class Verrucomicrobiia; order Chthoniobacterales; family Chthoniobacteraceae; genus SXWH01. The sequence goes on along the minus strand of JANMLS010000441.1, from coordinate 11,098 downwards.
ACTCAGCGTCATTTTCAAATGCGCGATCTCTCCAGTCAGCGTGCGCTGCATTTCCGCCGCGAGCCGCTTCAACACAGCATCCGCGTCGAAGGGCGTTGCGGCCTGCATTTGGATCGTCGCGTTCAGCCAGCCGAGCAGCGCCTCGCCTTCCGCGTAAATGTCGTAGTCCACCTTCATCGTCGCGCGTTCCACTTGCTCGCCGCTCGTCATCTTCGCGAACCACTCGTCCAGCCCCGCGCCAGTGCGCACGCTCACTGCCAGCACTTCTGCATTTGGAAACTCCTTCGCGAGCGCCGCACAAAGCCGCTCCATCCGCGCCGCATCCACGAGGTCCGATTTCGTCACCACGAGAATGTCCGCCTCTTCCAGTTGCTTGCGAAAAATATACATCACCTTCGCGGAAAACTGCCCGCCCTCCGCAAGCCCCAGCACACGCTCGGCGCGAATCGGGTCCACCAGCACACTCAGCGGCGCGACGGCAAACGCATCGCCATAAATCCTCCGCAACGGATACGTCACCGTCGCCACAAGGTCCGTGCAACTCCCCACCGGCTCCGCGATGAAAACATCCGGCCTAGTGCTTTGCGTGAGCCGCTTTGCCGCATCGGTGAGCGTGTTAAAGCGGCAGCAAAAACACCCGCCGGTGATCTCCTCCGTGGTGAATCCTTTCGCCCGCAGCATCGCCGTATCCACGAGTTCACTGCCTTGATCATTCGTGATCAATCCCACGCGCGTCCCCTGCCCTGCGAGCCGCTGCGCAAGCGCCGCCACCGCCGTCGTCTTCCCCGCACCGAGGAATCCGCCAATCATGATATATCGTGCTTTGCTCATTCGCTGTCCTCCGTTTTTTGTTTCTCCAAAATCTTATCAATCGTCGCGTCGAGCATCCCGCGATACACATCGAGCGCGACACATTTCGCATCGGGCTTGCCGGAAAATTCATACAGCCAGCCCGCGCCGTAAGGCTGCTCGCCCACCGCTTCTACATTCGTCGCCAGCGCCGGATTGCCTGCGGCAAAAAGCCCATCGCCGCAGCAGTAGAGATCGCTGATTGCCTTGAAGCCCTCGATGCTCCCCACGATGTCGCCGCTCGCCAGCGCGTCGCCCGCCGCCTTTTCAAATCGCACCTCCACAATCTCGCCCAGCATCCGCGTGGCGAACTTCGTGAAACCCACGCGCCACTTCCCGCCGCCCACATCCATCAGCCAGAAATGCGACGGGCTGTACACGCAGTCCACCGGCAGATGCGTGACGAAATTGCTCCGCTTGTAAAAGGACGTGCCGGGCATCGCGTTACTTTTTCTGCTGCGCCAGCGTGAACCAATCCGCCCCGCCGCCAAACGGATTCCCCATTCCGCCGCCGCCTCCGGGCTTCCCGGTGTGACGCTCGGTATCCCGCTTGCCTGCTTCCTTCGGCGCTCCGGGCGCACGCTGCGACTCCACCACGGCGTTCGATTTCATCGAAAGCGCGATGCGTTTGCGCGGGATGTCCACTTCCATCACCGTCACGTTCACCTTCATCCCCGGCTTCACCACCTCCGCCGGGTCTTTCACAAAATTATCCGACAACGCGCTGATATGCACCAGCCCGTCTTGATGCACGCCGATGTCCACGAAGCACCCAAACGCCGTCACGTTCGTCACGATTCCCGGCAGCTTCAGCCCGGGCTTCAAGTCATTCATCGTATGCACATCCGCAAACGAGAACGTCTCGAATTGCGCACGCGGATCACGTCCCGGCTTTGCGAGTTCCTTCACGATGTCCGTCAAAGTCGGCAGGCCGACTTCCTCCGTCACGTATTTTTTCAAATCAATCTTCGCCCGCTTTGCCGCATCCGCGATCAAGTCCGGCACGGAGCAGCCCACATCCTTCGCCATCCGCTCCACAAGCTCGTAGCGTTCGGGGTGAACGGCGCTGCCATCCAGCGGATGCTCGCCGCCCCGGATGCGCAGAAATCCCGCTGCCTGCTCGTACGCCTTTGGCCCCAGCGCCGCCACTTTCAGCAGTTCCTTGCGCGATTTGAACGGCCCGTTTTCATCACGATGCGCAATGATGTTGCCCGCCACGCGACTGTTCAGCCCGGCGATGTAAGCCAGCAAGTGCTTGCTCGCCGTGTTCAGCTCCACGCCCACATTGTTCACGCACGAAGTCACCACGTCATCGAGCTGCTTTTTCAGCGCGGTCTGATCCACGTCATGCTGATACTGCCCGACGCCGATGCTCTTCGGGTCCAGCTTCACCAACTCCGCCAGCGGGTCCATCAGTCGCCGCCCGATGCTCACTGCGCCGCGCACCGTCAGATCGTGATTTGGGAACTCCTCCCGCGCCGCCTCGCTCGCCGAGTAAATGGACGCGCCGCTCTCGTTCACCACCACCACCGGGATGTTCGTCGGCAGCTTCAGCGAGCGGATGAAAGTCTCCGTCTCCCGCGACGCCGTGCCATTCCCAATCGCAATCGCCTCCACCTTGAACTTCTCCACCGCCAGCGTGATCATCCGCTTCGCCAGCGCCTCGTCGCGCTCTGGATAAATCACATCGTTCCCCAGCAACTTCCCCTGCTTATCCAGCAACACAATTTTGCACCCACTGCGAAAACCCGGATCGATCCCCAGCACCGCCTTCTGCCCCAGCGGAGCCGCAAGCAACACCTCGCGGATGTTTTGCGCAAACACCCGGATCGCCTCCTCGTCCGCCTTCTTCTTGAAAGTGATCCGCGCCTCGCCCTCCATCGCAAAACCCAGCAGCCGCTTGTAGCAATCCTGCGCCGCCTCCCGCACCTGCATCGCGGCGGGCGATTTGCCTTTTATAAACATCGAGTCCAGCAACGCCTGCGCCTCGTCTTCTTCCGGCGTCAGCCTGCAAATCAAAAAGCCCTCGCTCTCCCCGCGCCGCATCGCCAGCACCCGATGCGAAGGCGACGAAGCCGCCGGTTCGTTCCAATCAAAATAATCCTTAAACTTCGCTCCCTCCGTCTCCTTCCCCATCAGCACTTTCGAGCGCAGCGTCCCCTTCTCCATATAAAGAGCACGCATCCTCGCCCGCGCCGTCGCATCCTCCGCGATCCGCTCCGCAATAATATCCCGCGCCCCCGCCAGCGCCTCCTCCGCATTTTTGAACACATCCTTCTTCTCCTCAATCTGCCACTCGCGGCCCACATACTCCTTCGCCGCAGCAAGCACATCCGTCGCCGCGTCCTGTGCCCAAATCAAATCCGCCAGCGGCTCCAGCCCCTTCTCCTTTGCAGTCGTCGCCCGCGTCCGCTTCTTCGGGCGAAACGGCGCATAAATATCCTCCAGCGCATTCATCGTCTCCGCCGCCTCGATCTTCAGCGCCAGAATCTCCGTGAGAAGTTTCCGCTCCGTCAGCGAATCCAAAATACTCGCCCGCCGCTTATCCAACTCCTCCAGTTGCTCCAGCCGGTCCCGGATGCTCATGATTTTCACCTCATCCAGCTCCCCCGTCCGCTCCTTCCGATACCGCGCGATAAACGGCACCGTCCCCCCTTCCTCAAGCAGCACCGCCGTAGCGGCCACCTGCCGGGGTTGAATAGCGAGTTCCTTGGCGATTTTGAGGACGTGTTGTTCGATCATGAAATAAGAAAGGCCGCGCATCCTGCAAACCCCGCGACATACCGCAATGCGAAACCGGAAAAACATCAAAGCTGGAGCGCAACGCGCCGTGGAGTGTCCCGACCTGTCGGGATTTCCGCCGTAACTCAAGCGACTTGTCGCGCAGAGCCTCCGTCGGAAGGCGTTCTTGTTTGCCACAGTTCTTTGCGTGACAAGTCCCGCAAGCCACTGCGGGAACAAGTTCCCGCAGTCCACGGCTTCGCCCGAGTTTCTGCGGGATGATTATTTTCTGCCATTCCTGAAACTTGGGGCTAACTTCCCGCGTCTTGTCCGCGTGCAATGGCTCACAAAGGGTGCGTGCGCGAACGTTCACAACCGCAAATTTAACATATCAAAAAATCTATGAAATTGAACCTCACAAAAGTCCTCACGCCCGTCACCGCGCTCGCGGTTTCGTGGTCTTTCATCGCGTGTGACAAACCCGCTGAACCGGCAAAGCAAGAATCCAGCAACCCGGCGAAGTCAGGCGATTCCACAAAGCCCGCAGCGGCGGTGGAAGCAGTAAAGGCAGCAGTCGCAGCTCCGGCAGCGGCGGCAGATGTGGCAAAGTTGCGCGATGCGTATGGTTTCGCAGCGCGTCTGCCGAAGGATGTGGAGATGTTTTCCTCGGCCTATCGCCTCTCGGCGATGTGGGACTCGGTGGCGAGCAGCAAGTGGGCGGCGACGATGCTGGAGCTGATCGAGAAGACGCCGAATGGCGCGGGGATGAAGGAAAAGTGGAACTCGGAGCAGACGAAGATGGGGCGCAAATACATCTCGGAGTTCTTCGGGAATGAGTTTTTCATCGCGGGAGCATCGGGCTTTTCAACGAAGCTCGCGCCGCTCGTGGAGCTGAATCAGCAGGTGGGGCAATTATATCTCCAAGCGCTCGTATCGGGCGGGATGATGGGCGGAGACCCGGCGGAGGTGAACAAGGCGATGTTGCGTATGTTTAAGGACAATGCGGTCGCGCTTATGCCAACGGCACTGAAGCTGGAGATGCCGCCGTTAATGATGGGCTTCAAGGCCGGGAAGTTGCGCACGGAGCTGGATGGGATGATTAAATCCGTCGTCGAACCAACCAAGCTGCCGCCGGGCGTAGAGCAGGCGTCTTTCAAAGTGGGCAACTACGATTTTCAATCACTGAGTGTGACGGTTCGCAAGGTGGTGCCGCAATTTCAGGAAGCGAATATGCAGGTGCAGTTTAAGGAAATCCTCGGCGATGAAGCCGCCGCGAAAGCCGCTGTGGATGCGATCATGGCGAAGCGCGTCGAGTTGTCCTGGGGCTGGGTGGAGGATTATCTGGTGATGGGACTCGGTACGGACCACTCGCACATCAAGCTCGCAACGAGCGAGGCAGACAGTGCGCTCGCCATCGCGGATGTCGCCACACGCGCCGCGATGTTTGCGGGCAAAAACCCCGTGGGTCTTTCTTACACGAGCAAAGCGTTGCTCGACTCGATGAGCAGGCCGATGGAGCTGGCAAAGCCGTTTGGCGAGTTGGCCGCGTCGCTCCAAGGCATCGTCACGCCCGACGCAATCAAGGGCATGACCGACGACGTGAAGAAGATCGAAGGCAAGGTGCAGGCTCTTTTCAAAATCGAAAACTCCGCAGCAGTCGGCGTGAGCTACCTCGACGGCGGGATGCACATTGATATGCTCGGCGGCCCCCGCTCGGCAAACGTGACAGCCTCGCAGCCGCTCGCATTTTCCTCGCTCGTCTCACCGACGACGCTGCTCTCCATCGTGGGCCGCAGCAACGGAACCAACAGCACGAAGACCGCCGAACTCATCGAAGACGGCACCGCGATGCTGTGGAGCTGGTACGAAAAATACGGGCGCACAATGGTGCCCGAAGACGGCAAGCAAAACGCCGCGCAAGTCGAGAGCATCGCCATCCCGATGGTGAAGGATTTCTGGAAATCCATCCGCGCTTTCGGCAGGGCATTTGGCGATAACGCCGCGCTGCTCGTGGACCTCAACGGCGCGATGCCGCCGCTCCCCAACGCTCCGAAAATGGCCATTGATGGCGGAAAAGCACCGCGCTTTGCCATGGTGATGGACATCAAGGACCGCGCAGCGCTGGCCGAAGCGTGGAAGGGATTTGAAAAGCTCATCAAACAAGGCATCGTGCTCATTCCCGCCGGTCCCGACGCGCCAGCGATTCCAGAGCCGAAGATGAAAACGGAAGGCGGTCTGGAAATTCACTACGTCGAGCTTCCGATGCCGACCGGCGACTTCCTCCCGCACATCGCCATCTCGAAAGACAAATGGATCATGAGCACCTCGCCCACTTACAGCGCTGAACTCGCGAAACAAGCAGCCAGCGGGACCGCAAAGCTCGACGGTGAAATGAACATGAACATGGTCGCGCTCGCCAATTTCGCAGACTATTGGCTGAAACTCGCCGCATCGAACCCAGCGGAATTTCTGCAAAGTCCGACCGCAGCAGAAGGATTCCAAAAGCAAAAAGGGATGATCGAGTCAGTCATCAGCCTCGTCCGCTCCATCAAATCCATGCGCATTACATCCGGCGAAGAAGGCGGCAAGTCGCACACGACTTTCTCCCTCTCCGTCGAGGACGCGAAGTAGGCCGCTTTATTGCAGCTCGTGATTGAGCACGCTGAGGCAGTAGAGCGCAGCCGTCTCCGTCCGTAAAATAATCGGCCCAAGTGTGACGGGACGGCAGCCGTGGCTCTTGGCGAGCGAGAGTTCCGCCGGAGTGAAATCGCCTTCGGGGCCGATGAGAATGAGCAAGCTGCTGGGGCGTTTCTCTGCGCCTAAATCGGCGAGCACTTGTTTGAGCGGACGCGCATCGGACTGCAATGAGGCGATGAGCAGCAGATCGTATTTTGGGCCGCTCTCGAAAAAGGCTTTCGGTGTCCGCGCACGAGCCACGCGGGGCACCCAGTTTTGCCCGCATTGTTTGCAGGCTTCAACGACGACTCGCTGCCATTTGCTCTGCTTGCGCTCATGCTCCGATTCGGTGCCTCGCACGATAGTGCGTTCGCTGAGGAGTGGTGCGATTTCCGTCGCGCCCAGCTCGGTAGCTTTTTCGAGAATCAGCTCCATGTTTTTCCCCTTCGGAATGGCCTGACCGAGTGTGATGCGGCAGGCGAGCCGGGGAGTTTTTTGGATGGAAATGCGGCGCAGCTCCACGCCCTGTTTGCCCGCTTTCACAAGCTCCACTTCGGCTTCCGCGCCTTCGCCATTAAACACCGTCGCACGGTCGCCAGCCTTCATTCGGAGCACATCCACGGCGTGATGAGCTTCGGCGGTATCGAGCGCGAGGCGGTCGGGATTCCAGGCAAAAGGCGGGATGTAAAAACGTGGCATGTCCGCGAGGAAAGCGAATCGGGCGGCTCACGTCAAAGCTCGTTCCTGCGGGCAGAATCGGGCGTGTTTCGGACAATCCATCGGTTGCCGCCGCAAAAATACCCGATATGAAGAGCGGCATGGAAAACCAACACGGGAAAAGCATTCCGCAAAACTCTTACGTCCACAAATTCGTCGAAAAATACCAAGCCATATGCAAACCGGATCGCGTGTTTTGGTGCGACGGAAGCCTTGAGGAAAAAGAGTATCTCACACGCGAAGCAGTCGTTGCTGGTGTGATGATTCCGCTCAATCAGGAAAAGCTCCCCGGCTGCTACTATCACCGCTCCAATCCCAACGATGTCGCTCGCGTGGAGCAGTGTACTTTCATCTGCACGCCGGGCAAAGACGAGGCCGGTCCCACGAATAATTGGGCCGAGCCGCGCGAGATGAATGCGAAGCTGGAAGCTATGCTCGATGGCGGGATGCAGGGCCGCACAATGTATGTCATCCCATACCTCATGGGGCCGCCGGGATCGCCGCTCACAAAGGTCGGCGTGGAAATTACCGACAGCATTTACGTCGTGCTGAATATGCGCATCATGGCCCGCGTCGGCCTTGCCGCATGGACGCAGCTAGGCGAGAGCAGCGACTTCAATCGCGGCGTCCACTCCACGCTCGACTGCAATCCCGATCGCCGCCTCATCTGCCATTTCCCGCAGGCAAATGGAATCATCAGCGTCGGCAGCGGCTACGGCGGAAATGTGCTGCTGGGAAAAAAGTGCCTCGCTCTTCGCATCGGCTCATGGATGGGCCGGAACCAAGGCTGGCTCGCCGAGCACATGCTCATCCTTTGCGTCGAATCGCCCGAAGGCGAAAAAACCTACGTCGCCGCAGCGTTCCCCAGCGCGTGTGGAAAAACCAATTTCGCGATGATGATTCCGCCGCCCGAGTTTGAAGGCTGGAAAATTACTACCATCGGCGACGACATCGCGTGGATGTGGGCCGACGAGGATGGAAAGCTGCGTGCAATCAATCCCGAAAACGGATACTTCGGCGTCGCTCCCGGAACAAATTTCGCCACGAATCCAAATGCGATGCGCAGCATTGCCCGCGATACGATTTATACAAACGTCGCGCTCCTGCCCGATGGCGACGTGTGGTGGGAGGGCAAAGACGGCCCACCGCCCGCAGAAGCGCTGGACTGGAAAGGCGACCCGTGGACTCCCGCTTCGCCCGAAAAAGCCGCGCACGCAAACTCGCGCTTCACCGCACCGATGACGAACAACCCCGCGCTCGCCACAGAAGCGCAGGACCCAGCGGGAGTGCCCATCAGCGCGATCATTTTCGGCGGACGCCGTGCAAACACGATGCCGCTCGTCTTTCAATCCTTCAACTGGGTCCACGGCGTCTATCTCGGCGCGACGATGGGCAGCGAAATGACCGCCGCCGCCGCTGGCACCATCGGCCAAGTCCGCCGCGACCCGATGGCCATGCTCCCATTCTGCGGCTACCACATGGGCGACTACTTCGGCCACTGGCTCCAAGTCCGCAAACAGCTCACCGACCCGCCGCGCATCTTCAATGTGAACTGGTTCCGCAAAGACGCCGACGGGAAATTCCTATGGCCCGGCTTCGGCGAAAATTTCCGCGTGCTCAAATGGATCGTGGACCGCTGCCGTGGACGCGGCAAAGCCCGCGAAACCCAAGTCGGCTGGATGCCGCGCTACAGCGAGTTCGACTGGCGCGGCCTCGATTTCCCACGCGAGCAATGGGACGAGCTAAATAAATTCGACGCAACAGAATGGCAGCGCGAACTCCTTTGGCAGGATGAACTCCTGCTAAAAATCCACGACCGACTTCCCAAAGAACTCATCTTCCAGCGCGAGCTACTCATCTCGCGGCTGTAGCCGTAGGCGAGATTTGCAATCCCGCACGCGCTCGCTACCATTCGCCCATGAGTCTCATTCAAATTGAAGCGGAAATCACCAAGCTGACGCCCGATGAACTGGCGCATTTGAAAGCATCCATTGATGCGCTCTGCACGCCTGCAAAGCTCGCCTCCGCGACTACCGAGATGCTCGCGCTGCGAAAAGAAATCTCGGCAAAGTTCATCTCGGGAGAATGGAGCGCAGACCTCCCAGATTGGCAGGAGACACGCGAACTCGATAAGAAGAACGACCCGTGGAACTCCTGATTGATTCTTCGTTGTGGATTGATTTTGCCCGGCCCAAATCTCCGCCAGCATTGAAACAACAGATCGCCGTTTGGATTCACAATGAACGCGCTGCCACCTGTGCGCCCGTGCGCTACGAAGTTTTGCGCGGCGCACTCCGGCATGAAAGGCCGCGGCTGGAACAGCAATTACGCACAACACTGTGGCTCCCATTGCCCGATGATTTTTGGGGAAAAGCCACACAACTCGGACAGCGATGCCGCGATGCAGGTTTCACCGTTGGGGCGTTCGACCTGATGATCGCCACCGTCGCGCTGCATCACGATACGGAGGTCGTTACTTTCGATTCAGACTACGCCCTCATCGCTCAAGCGGATCCCCGCTTTCGCGTGAACGCTCTCGTGCGCATTGCGTGAGCACCGCAACAAAACTCAGCTCGCGGCTGTCGCCAGATACTCCAACTATGTATTGGTCGCTTCGCGAGTGATGTTTCAGCCGCGAAGCGACTCGCAGCCTACTTTTGGGAACGTGAATTTTATTTGTGAATTTAATGAAACATTTTCTTGCCTCACAAAAAATTCAGGCGATGTTCACGCAAGACGAGACTTTCAGACAATTCCTCCTTACCCGGACACGCAAAAATGCGGCCCGCAGCGTTCATCGCTGCGGGCCGCGTTTATTTTCCGGCAAAAGCTACCAGCGCTGCCACTCCGGCTTGTTGTCAAATACCCAGCGGTAATACGCGGTCTTCTTCAAGGAACCCGCCGCTGGTTCGTCCATGATGCACTTTGCCACGGGGTGCATTTGCAAAATGCTCGCGGGATTCATCGCGGTAATCGGTCCCTCGACGGCTTCTGCAATCGCGTGCGCCTTGTTTGCGCCAAACGCCAGCATGAGCACCTGCCGGCTTTCCATGATCGTGCCCACGCCCATCGTGATGCAGTGGAATGGCACTTGCGAAAGATCGCCATCGAAAAACCGCGCGTTGTCCGCCCGCGTCTGCTCGGTGAGCGTTTTGATGCGCGTGCGCGATGCGAGCGATGAAGTCGGCTCGTTGAAGCCGATATGCCCGTCCGTGCCGATACCGAGAATCTGCAAATCAATCCCGCCCGCCGCGCGAATCGCCGCTTCGTAACGTGCGCATTCCGCCGGAATATCCGCCGCCATTCCATCCGGGATGTGGATGGCTGCTCGCGGCACATTCACATGCGAAAAAAAATGCTCATCCATAAATGAGTGGTAACTCTGCGGATGCTGCGGCGACAGGCCCACGTATTCATCGAGGTTAAACGTAGTCACTTTTGAAAAATCCAGCGCTTCCTCGCGGTGCATCCTCACCAGCTCGCGATAAGTCGCAATCGGCGTGGAACCAGTTGCCAGCCCAAGCACGCAGTCCGGTTTTGTGCGGACGAGTTTTGCGATGATCCTCGCCGCGATTACGCTGCCTTCCGCTGGCGTGCGCTGAATGATGATTTCCATGATGCGCCCAGCTTTCTATTTGCTCAGGGGAATTTGTGAATGACGAAAGCAAAGCACGACTACGCGCTGCACATCTTCCGAGTTTAATCGCGCACTTATTTAATCTCCACCGGCGTGCCTTTGGTGATCATGAAGGCGAGGCGTGAGATGTCCCAGTTTGCAGTGCGCATACAGCCGTGGCTGGCGAATGATCCGATGCTGTTCGGATTGTTCGTGCCGTGAATCCCGATGCCCGGTTTGTTCAGGCCAATCCATGCGACGCCGACGGGGTTGTTTGGTCCGCACGGGAGCATGTAGAAATTAGACGTGCGCACACCCCGGTTGAGGACGCCTTGGTCCCAGCGAAAATTGGGCATGGCAGCCACGCCAGCGATGCGCCATTTTCCCGCCGGCGTTGGGTGGGCGGAGCTTCCGGGTGCGATGGGGACGCTGGCGAGAAGTGCGTCGCCTTCGTAGAGATCGAGGATGGTGTCCTTGCGAGTGACGACGATGCGGCGGTTTGCGAATGCGGGATTTTCG
>JANMLS010000417.1:0-3900 GCA_031372675.1 Verrucomicrobiaceae bacterium | reverse complement strand
CAGTCAATACACTGGTCGGTGATGCTTTTGCCGTATTCAAGGGCTTCGCGACCTCCGTCGAGGGATTGGGCACCGGCGAGGAGATTGCTTTCGAGCATGGCTCCCACGATTCCTTTTTCCGCCGCACGCTGCGCGAGGATGCTGCGGTAAGTGGCGGGCATTTCGCCGTACTTCTTGCCGCAATTCGCGTGGCTGGCGTCGATCATCACCACGCGAGGGAGTCCGTGTTTTTGTAAAAGGGAGAGCGTGTCGGCGACGGATTTTGCGTCGTGATTTGGGCCATCCTCGCCTCCGCGCAGGATGACGTGGGCATCGGGGTTGCCCTCCGTGCTCACGACGCTGGCCCGCCCATCATTATCAATGCCGAGGAAAACCTGAGGCTGCATGGCGGCTTTGATAGCATTGACCGCAGGCAACACCGCACCGCTCGTCGCATTCTTAAAGCCGACGGGCGTGGAGAGGCCGCTGGCCATCTGGCGATGCGTCTGGCTCTCGGTCGTGCGGGCACCGATGGCGCTCCAGCAGATCAAATCCGCGATGTATTGCGGGGTGATGGGGTCGAGCATTTCCGTAGCGGTGGGGAGGCCGAGTTCCAGCACGTCGATGAGGAATTTACGCGCCTGCCGGAAGCCCTCCGGGATGTCGTTTGTGCCATCGAGATACGGGTCCATGATCAGACCTTTCCAGCCAATCGTGGTGCGCGGTTTTTCAAAATACACGCGCATGATGACGAGCACGCGCTCTTTGACTTCCTCGGCAATTTTCGCAAGGCGGGCGGCGTATTCGCGACCGGCCTTCAAGTCATGGATGCTGCAAGGCCCCACAACGAGGATGAAGCGGCTATCCTCTCCGCTGAGTATTTTGGAAATATCACTGCGAGCCTGCGCGACAAGCGCGGCATGGGAATCGCGCCGGGGATTGGCAGTAGACATTTCGCGCGGCGTAGGAAGCGCGGTGTTGGCAATGATGTGGACGTCCGAAACTCTTGGCATGGACCGCGCAGGATGCGCAGGCGGGCGCGTGGCGGCAAGCACGAGATGGGAGAAATCCTCCGTAAAGAAGTCTGAGTCGCTGCTGTATGCACTGCGTAGAGCAGGTGCCGACTCAGAGGGGTAATTCGGTTTGCGTGACTTCGCGAGAGAGCAGCCAAGGTAGTGTTCGTCGGACGGTATTTGTAATCATCGGTTCGATTAACACACATTTCGGACGTGGGGTCCGGGCCGATCCGGGCGACAAAGCCGACCCGCCCAAATGCGTCAAAGCGGGCCAAACCGATGCTCATTGCAGTAATAAAATTCCGAACGAAACGGGAGACGTGCTCCACTGCAGACGTATCTGCCTTACTGCTCGCGATGCGACGGACTTCACGATCATTTGCCAGCATTACTGCGACTACCACTTTTTCAACCTGCTGCTGGGACATATCCAGAAATGCCTGATAGTAATCTTCGTCCACTGCCTCGAAGTGACCGGATGCAGCGGCGATTTTCTCTATTTCGTCGATGATGTCTCTTGGTCGTTCATTCATGGGGATCAATCTTTTGAAGACGGGACTTCATGCGCAGCCTTCCTGTCTTGTGACGCGATGGGCTTAAACAAACGCGGTGACTTCTACCTCGCGGTTTTGCAAGCGTGCTTCGCTGACGACTTGCTCCAATCGGCGAGCTGCCGCGTCGTCGATCCACTCTTCACCGCATTGTGAACAGATGGTTGCACGCACACGCCGCACGACCACGATTCCGCTGCCCAAGTCGGCAGTAAATGTGGTTGTGCCTTCCGTTTTGTTACCTCCGCACTGTGGGCATGTGTGATCGGTCGTGTTCATAGTTTTCGTTTAGTTCGATAGTCTGCTTCAAAAATTTCCAGCGAAGGCTCGTAAGCTGTGATGATATATACCCGCCGACTCTGTTCATCGCACGCGGCAACAACATGGAGCGGACTGCTGGAAACATAGCCTAGAAAAAGTGCGCTGGAAAACGGTTTGTCATCAGCATAATCCCGAATCCCGACGCCCTGAAGCAACACCTCTCGGACGGACTCTTGCGGGATTCCGCGTTCGGCAAGTTTTTGCAACACATGTTTGCGCCATTCGATGCGACCTGCCTCCATTACCTCCCGGAATTATAGTGAGATCAAAGGGGTTCATACTTTACCCTTCTGTTCGATAATGGCGGAGGTCTGGACTGGTGTTTGTGCCATTAGATTTAGTGCTTAGGCGACTTGGAATGAGTCGGCAAGTATAGGGGTAAAAAATCTTCTTGAAGCATGCAAGAAGAGAGCGGGCGAAGAGATTCGAACTCTCGACATTCTCGTTGGCAACGAGATGCTCTACCAACTGAGCTACGCCCGCATTACAGGGTTGCAACATAGGAGGTGCGGATGACGTTAGGCAAGGAGTTTTTCGGAAAAATTTTCCGTGTGATTCACAAGCATGCTTTCGGAGGCTGGTGCCCATCAGTTGCCGAATGAAATGAGCGGCTGGCCAATTAGAACTTGGCCGCATGGCACTAGAAAACCTTTGCCTATGCAGCGGCGTCATCTACAAAGCGCAGCCCTATGTTTGCAGGCACTTTCACGGCTCTCGTTACGCCGTTTCGTAATAACCATATTGATGAGCAGGCTTTCACGAGTTTGATCGAGGCGCAGGTCGCTGGCGGTGTGACGGGCATCGTCCCCGTCGGCACTACTGGTGAATCTCCCACGCTGGATCAACAAGAGCATCTCCGCGTTATTGAGCTTGCCGTGAAGGTCGCAAATGGCCGCGTGAAAGTGATGGCCGGCACTGGCTCGAATTGCACGAAGGAAGCCATCGAATACACCATCGCCGCCGAACAGCTCGGCGCGGATTCCGTGCTCATCGTCGCGCCTTATTATAACAAGCCGACGCAGGAAGGGCTTTACCGCCACTTCAAAGCTATCGCCCAAGCGACGAAGCTGCCCATCATGCTTTACAGCATCCCCGGTCGCTGCGGCATCGAGATCGCCGTCGAGACCGTCGCACGGCTCGCGGCGGATTGTCCGAATATCGTCGCAATCAAAGAAGCTGGCGGAAAAGTGGAGCGCGTGGTCGCTTTGAAAAAAGCGGTGCCAGCGGAGTTTCAGATTCTCTCCGGCGACGACGGGTTGACGGTTCCCTTTATCAAAGAAGGCGCAGTCGGAGTCGTGAGCGTCGCCTCAAACATCGTGCCGCGTGAAATCGCCGATCTCGTCGGCACCGCGCTGGCCGGTCGCTGGGACGAAGCAAACGCGCAACACAGCAAGCTCGCCGAGTTGTTCACCAATCTTTTCATCGAGAGCAATCCCGCCCCTATCAAACAGGCCCTCGCCTGGCAGGGCCGCATGACGGCAGACGTAAGATTGCCACTCTGCGAACTCCAATCCGCATCGCAGGAAAAACTGAAAGCAACGCTGCGCGCACTTCAGCTCGTCTCGTAGTCGCAAACTACACCGCCACTCGACCTAGTTTGTCCGGTGCGAACGATACGCTTTTACGATCCGCTGGACGAGTTCGTGGCGAATCACATCGCGCTCGCCGAAGTTCGTGAAATGGATTCCCTCCACGCCTTTCAGCGCGATGAGTGCTTCGATCAGCCCACTGCGTTTGTTGCTGGGTAGATCGATTTGCGTCGGGTCGCCGGTGATCACCGCTTTGCTGTCCGCTCCGAGGCGCGTGAGGAACATGAACATTTGCTCGGTCGTCGTGTTCTGCGCTTCGTCGAGCACCACAAAAGCGTTATTCAGCGTCCGTCCGCGCATGTAGGCGAGCGGCGCGACCTCGATCACGCCGCGCTCGAAATATCGCTGCAACTCCTCGGCCTCGATCATGTCGTGCAACGCATCGTAGAGCGGGCGCACGTAGGGCTGGATCTTTTCCTGCAAATCACCCGGCAGAAATCCGAG
>JANMLS010000392.1:0-12194 GCA_031372675.1 Verrucomicrobiaceae bacterium | reverse complement strand
CGCCTTTGTGCCCGTTGCGGGAGAAGCGCTGGTTTTGTGTGACGGTGCCTTCGCTCCAGAAGATGTTCGCGGATTTTGGCTGGGCACGGTCCACGTACTTGCCACCAAAAATGATGCCGCCGCCGCCGACTTGCCGGCCTTCAAGAAGCACGAAGCGACCGAGCAGCGCGTTGCGGTCGGCATTATCAAAAGCGAGTGCGCCACGGACTTGGACGGTGACTTCAGCAACGTCGTTGCGGGCGATGTAGCCGCGCTCGCCGGTGATGGTTTCGAGCGTGGATGCGTCAATGATGCGCTCGATGCTGACGATTTCGGCATCCAACTCTTGGGTGGTGAGCTTCAATTTGGTGCGTTGGCCAATGGCGAGGTTCGATTTCCCCATCCAGAAGAGACGGGCTTTGAAGCGGTTGGATTCTATCGGGGAGTCGGTCTGGTGGGAGGCAACGTGGCCGCGTTCGACGAAAATTTGCTCGGTAAGCGTGATGCCGACGCTCTCGCCAGCGCGTGCGCTGGTCTTGGAGGGGGCGTTCCAGACTTCGATGGTTTTGATGATGCCGGTTTTGTTGCCGGGTGAGAAAATGAGGGTGTCGCCGATTTTCAACGAACCAGCCTCGATGCGCCCGGCAATGATGCGCCGATCATCGAAGCGATAGACATCCTGCACGGGGAACCGCAGCGGCAAATCGGTAAGCGATTTCGGCAACTCGAAGATGTCAAGCATGTCGGTGATCGTCGGGCCATTGTACCAAGGCATCTCGCTCCGAGCCGCATCCGCCACATTAAATCCGCCGCGAGCACTGACCGGCACAAACTGCCGCGCCTCCATGCCGATTTCCTTCAAGAATGCGGTGTAGTCCTTGACGACTTTCTCGTAAACATCCTGACGATAATCCACGAGGTCCATCTTGTTCACAGCAACCACAACCTGCCGGATACCGAGCAGCGAGAGTAGATAGCCGTGGCGTTTCGACTGCTCGCGAATGCCCTCATTTGCAGCGATTAGCAGCACCGCAGCATCCGCGCTCGCAGCACCAGTGATCATGTTCTTCAGGAACTCCTTGTGCCCCGGCGCATCAATAATCACGTAAGGCCGCTTCGCCGTGCGGAACTGGATTTGCGTCGTATCAATCGTGATGTTCTGCGCCTGTTCCTCAAGCAGCGCATCGAGCAAAAACGCATACTCAAACTCCATCCCTTCCTCTTTGCACGCCGCCTGAATCTGCTCCACCTTGCCGTCAGGAAGCGATTTCGTATCGTAAAAAATGCGCCCGATGAGAGTGGATTTCCCGTGGTCCACATGGCCCACAAATACAACTCGGAGACGACGGGTTTGATCGATGGAAGCTTGCATGATTGTAGATGTGCGCCGCTATTTACCGGAGAAGCCGATATTGTCTATCGGAAAAATAGACTTTTCTCACGTGATGATACGTTTCCCCCTTTAAGCAAAAAACCTCTGCCCGTTTTAAGGCAGAGGTTTTTAGAAAAAATTAGTCCTATTCGCCGTCGCTACCGATAGCCTCGACTGGGCAACCTTCCATCGCCTCTTTGCAAAGAGCCGCCTCAGCTTCGCTTTCAGGCTGCTTGTAGAGGTAGCTGTGGCCACCATCATCATTGCGTTTGAAATTTGCAGGTGCGGTTTCGCGGCAAAGATCGCAGTCGATACATTGGTCATCGACGTAAAATCTACCGGAAACATTTTCAGGATATTTGTTCGCTTGATCAGCCATAAGAAAAGGGTGCGAAGACTAGCGAGCACTATGCAGAGGGCAACGCTTTTTTCGCGAAAAGTTGTTTTCTGTTCATGATGGCTGCGAATTTCAATTCCTGATTTTGACATACAAAACATCTTTCATCATCATGTGGTAACAACACGATTTATCATTGGATATTGCAGGATACCGAACGAACTCCGAATTCACCCTGCGCGTGCGTCGCGTCTGAAAGAATCTTAATTTGAGAAGAAGGCGCACAATGGAGAAATACTAAAAGTGCTTGCGAATAATCACCATTACTCATAACAAAAAAATGATGAATAATGAACGTATCAATTTATACAAAGAAGCAATGGGTCTTGAAGAGCAACGGGCGCAACTTCAGGAACAACTCGACGGCATACTTTCCAAACTTTCTGAAATCAAAGGCAAGCTGTTTGATGAAGATGGATTTGTCCGCTCATCATTCGGCGGCAGCGCTTCAGTCTCCCGCACATCGTCTGGACGCGCCGCACGCGGCGCACTAAAAGTGCAAATACTCCGCGCACTCACTGCTGCGGGAAGTTCGGGCGTGAAGGTCAAGGAACTCGCGGCAACACTCGGCGTGAAATCCACCAATATACACTCTTGGTTTCAAACATCTGGTAAGCGCATCCCAGTCATTAAAAAAATCGGTGAAGCCCGCTATCGCCTAGAGGGAGCCTTGACTGATGCCGATCTCGAAGGCCCCGCAATTAAAAAAAACAAATCAGTTCGTTCCGGGAGCAAGCGAAGCACTCGCCCAAACAGCAAGCGCGGGGAGCTTGCGGGTCGCGTAGTTGAAGCGCTCAAAAATGCTGGAGAATCCGGCATCACAGTAAAGGAACTCGCTGCAAAGCTTGGCATCGAAAATTACAAGAATTTATTCATCTGGTTTTCGACAACGGGAAAGAAAAACAACGCCATTAAAAAAATCGCGAAAGCCCGCTACGCCTTTGCTGAGCAGGTTTCCTGATGCTTGTTTGCTGCATGTAAATGCTTGCGCCGCTATGCGTTTTTGACATTGGAGAGAAAGGCAGAAACGGCGGCATGATTGTGTCACAAATTCGTCATCAGATCTTTCAAAATACTAACTTGTCCTTTTTGGCCGTGATTGGTTTTATGAATACCGATTTCACGAGTGCGAAAAATTCCTAAAAATTATTTGACACTTTTCAATAATCGGCAATAACTCAGACGTTGGATTGGATTTCCAAATCAACACCGAAATAACTCGAACTACAAACTCCCTTAACAAAACACCCAAAAACAAAATACCATGAAAACGCTACGCAATCTCCGTCTACCATCCCTCATCGCATCGGCTGCAATAGCTGGTCTATCTGTATCTGCTGCTTATGCAGTGCCAAATTACACGCCTGCTACCACCAGTCCGGTCAACGCACCGAATGATGATGGTATTGCCGACCTCAGCTTTGGTCTGGATGCAATTAACGACGCGCTTGTTTTGGCCGTCCCTACTGCCACATTAGAGCTTCCTCGCATTACGCCTGAGACGCTTCCTACTGCAGCGCAATTTCAAACTGCCGTTTTATCTGCATTCAATGGCGCATCCACTGCTGCTCAGAAGGGCGAAGTTCTGCGTGCTGCGCTTTTCGTTGTTTCCTCTGCTGATTATAAGCTTATCGCTGCAAAAGGCGCAACTATCGTTCGTTCGGTTATGGCGGGCTATTTGGCTACCCCTGCAACAAACGCAGACGCGCTAATCATTTTGAAGGCAGGACTGGTTCCAAACGTTAAGCCTACGGATTTGATTGCTGGAACTATTCTTGCAATCGGAGATATAGCTGGTGACACGCGGGATGCTGATGCGGATACGATTGCAGCGGGCGTCGTTGGTGAGTCTTTTTCTCTAAATTATGACTTTCATCTAAAGGCTGAAGCGCTCGTCGCTTCTTTGGCTGAGCAGGCAATCAAGAATGCCAAGCCTGGTAATCTGGGTCTCGGTTTTGCTGCTGGCACCCTGTCTGCCAATGTGAACAGTATCGCAACAGACATTATGGCTGCTGTGGTTGCTGCGGATGGCGGATTTGCTGTCGATAACGCAGCTCGCGGCATCATGAAAGGCGCCAAGGCATTGCTTGCATCCGGTGTTACATATCCGGGCGTGCTGTCTGCTATCAAGACCGGCGTAGGATCTAATTCTGTTAATAAGGCTCATGCGGTGGCGGGTATCGTACGAGATTTCAAATCTACTAACACTGCTGAATTCACTGCTATTAAAACAGCTTTCGAGACCGCCCCGATGACTCCTGATCCATTGGTGGACGCTGTTGTTGATGGTTTCGCAGCTGCGGTGGCTGTATCGGGCGCTGGCGCTGACATTACAAGAGCCAGTAACTTTACCGCATATGCAACACTAAATCCAGATTCTAAAGCTGCACATTATGCTCTTGGAGCTGTATCACTTAGCCCCGGACTAGCTCCCCTGCTGGCTCCCGGGATGGCTCTTGTTACTTTGACTGCGGATAAGCAGCTCATACTTTCGTATGTTGCTCGTGCGGCACAATCCAAAGCTGGTGCCGCTGCTGGTGCTGCTGTGACTACTGGCGGGCTTTCCACTTCAGACGCTCTTGCTGCTGCCCTTCCAAACGTCACTGTAGGTTATGCTGGAACTGTTGTTACAGCGGTTGGAAAAGCAGATGTTTTGGCTACTGGATCAAGTCTAATCGCCGCATCAATCAACGCTCTTGAAGGCGCGTCTGAGACGGGTCCTGAGGATGATTTCAAGGCTGGAGTGATTCATTCTGCGATTGCAGTTCTTAAGCTTAAGCGTGCGGACGCGGTGGCAGGCGTTATCACCGGCGGTCTTGGTGCTGCTAATGTAAATGCTGGAACAAAAGAAGCGCTCGCCGCAGCAGTAGGTTTCTTCGAGCCTAAAGTTGACCATGCTTCGGCAATTGGTACTGCTTTAGGTGCCGATCCAGAATTGGCATCTGTTCAGCTTGCTGAGCAAGTTGCACGCTTGGTTAAGCTCAACGGAAAGCAATCAGTGCCTATCACTTTGGAGGCTATTCGTAATGCTACACCTGCAACTTTGGCGGCTGCGGTAATCGGTGGTGGTATCTCCGATCCTAAGTCCGTTCATATCTTCTTGGCCAGTGCATTACGCGAAGGACATGGCGTTCTTACAACGGAGCAAGACGCGCAGATTCTGAATAATGCTAAAGCTATCAGCAATAAATCTCAGTTTAACATGCAGCTTGCATATGATACGGCCAAATCTGTTCTAACGGACACGGATGAGTTATTTGAAATTGTTGACCACCAACTGGTTAAATACCCAAAATTAGGTTCTGTAATCGCTGGAGCGGCGGCAGCAGCAGCACCGGGCTACGCGCACTACGTTGCTCGTGCAGCAGGTTTCCGCTCCACAACTGCAACTGCAGGAACAATACCTTTGGATATTATCAAAGGCGCAGATATGGCCGCTAACAACAACAGCAATCCATCTGCAATCGCAGCAATTACTGCTGGTTTTGTCAGCGGTATCATTGATGCAAAGCAACCAACAGCTACTCAAACTAAGCAATTGCAAGGTGCGATGAATGCGTTGGTAAAAGCTGCAATTACATATGGAACGAAAGGAACGCCGCACATGGGAAATGTTGCTGGAGTTGGTACTTTCCGTGGTGTCAACCTCGGCACTGGTAGTGGTGTCGCGATTGCATCTGCAAATCAGCCGGAATATGGTTCTGCTGCTGCTGTAACTGGCGCAGTATCAGTTCTCACAAATCAAGGTGATACTGGTCTCTTCGATGTGAGCGCAGGCAGCACACATCCTTTGACTATTCTTCTACGTGCCGCTGGAAAGGCAGTGGGATCTGCTGCTAACTCGCAAATGACAGTTATTGCTCAAGCAGCAGCACAAGCAGCAGTGTGGGCATCTGGAACACACGACATGAATAACGCTGTTACTGCGGTTAATGCGAGCTACGACATTAGCCGAATTGCACTTGCGATTACACAGGGAGCAACTAATAACCTCTCAGCAGTTACACCTAACGCAGCCATTCTAGCAGCCGCCAATGCTGGTAAAGCAGAGGCTGTAGCTGGCTATAAGGGCGCAGGTGCGGCGGGTGTGCTTGATTACGCACACTTCAACACCAATAACAGCCCAGTAACTGATATTTCCAACTTCTAAACGGAAACTTCAGACAAATTATCGCAAACACCTCTGTAGGAAACTACAGAGGTGTTTTGCTTGGTGGTAGTATTATTGATATTGAAGTTTGAAAATGCGCTTTCAATCCATCCGAGCAATGATTTATGCTTTTGGTGAAATCGAATAGAATAACCACTCAGATTTTGTGCAGTATCTTATTGTAGCATTAACCCTCTTTGCCTTCTTAATTGCTCAGGCACTCATTGGCGGAGCAAAACTTGTTTTTGCTATCCCAGCGTATTTGATCATTGCGCTTGCAGGTTTGATTTCTCTGTACGCGCTGCTCAAGAAGAGGGAGCTTGGAGTGCGTTCGCTACCTTTAATTTCCACGTTTTTACTTGGTGGATATGTAATCTGGCGTGGAATGACATCACCAATTCCATATCTGGCTCTTTCAGATATGCTGATGGCTGGAGGTGCGCTTTGTATCTACCTGCTTGTTGCGCTTTATGTTTCAGCTCCGAGAGCAAGAGTGTGGCTTTTAGGAGGTTGTTTTTTGATTGGATTTTTGCATGTCGTAGCTGGAGTTCTGCAATTCCACTACCTGAATGACTTTATGTTCCTTTCGCATCTCCCGGATGCGTCTCCAATTCCCCAGATTTTTCGGAATGCAAGTGGTTGGCGAGCTAGTGGATTTTACGTTTGCCCCAACCATATGGCGGGCTATCTCGAATCACTGGCTGTTTTCGCTTTGGCATATTGTTGCTGGGGACGATTTTCACCGCTAGGCCGCATTATTCTCGGATATGTAGTGGTATATTGTTTGGCGGGTGTTGCGCTCACTGGCAGTCGTGGTGGATACCTGAGCACTGGCTTTGCATTAGTTGTTTTGGTGGGGATGTCGCTATGGTTCTTGAAGAAGCTACGAAGTAGTCGTCTTGGGGCACTTATGACTGCATCGCTTTTGCTTGGAGCGTTGGTGATTGGTGGCGCTGCCTTTGCCGTAAACCAGAGTACGACAATAGGAAATCGTATGAGTGACATCAGCTACGATGCCGGTTCGATTCGCTATGATATGTGGCAGGCTGCTGTTCAGCAGACAAAGCTAAACCCAGTATTCGGCACCGGTGCGGGGACTTATCTGTATTATGGGCGGCAGTTTCGCTCGGACAATGTTCAGCGCGACCCGATTCACGTTCACTGCGACTATTTAGAGTTACTTGCAGAATATGGAATCGTCGGCTGCGTTTTAATGCTGTTCTTCATTGTAACTCATTTCCAAGCAGGCTTTTCCGCTGCGATTGCAATCATTCGCAGTCGTTTGCGGTCTTCGGGGCGCTATTTTTCAAATGAGCTTGCTGTAATCGCGGGTGCTCTTGCCACTGTTGCCGCGCTGCTTGCGCATTCGGTGGTGGACTTTAATTTCCATCTTCCTGCCAACACGCTTTTTTTCGCAGCAGTTTTTGGCATTCTTGCCTGTCCCACTAGCGATCCCAAACTGATTGCCCAGAAAAAAGGTGTAAATCTGACCAGACTCGCTGGCTTTGTCCTACCCGTAGTAGCGGTTTTACTAGCCGTAAAGTGCATGTCGATCTTCCGAGGGGAATACTACACTGAGTGGGCGCGCGTTCATCTGCGCAACAAGCTTTTCGTGGACAATCTGTCGTCCTTTCAGGCTGCGGCTTCATGGAGTCTTGCGCCGATGGCTTCCGGGTTTATTGCGCCATCCACTAGCACTGAAGCGGAGTGGTCTATTGATTACCAACGTCTCCACCTGTTTCCCAAAATTAAAGCTGAAGCTGAAAAAGGCCGGAATCTCAGTCCGAAAAACGTCGATGCTCCGTATTATCTAGCCGAGGCGCTGCATTTTTCCGGCGTCTATGAGCCTATTCCTCTAAAACAAAAAGAATACTTTGAGGCTGCGGTAAAGGAGTTCATCAAAGGCGAGGAACTGTTCCCGCAAGACACGCGCTACAATCTGAAATTGGCGCGAACCTACATGCGACTAGGCCGTATAGCCGAGGCCGAAGCCGAAGCCCTAAAAGCCATCAAGTCCGACCCGAATTTCGGAAACTGTTACGCATTCTACGGACTCGTTCTCTGGCAACAGGGGAAGTTTTTGCGTGCTGAGGCTTATTACAAAAAAGCGGATAGCTTTCAGGGAGGGAATGATCTTGCGCGAGTCGGGCTTCAGGACGTTGCCCGCATTCGGGCGCTCGCATCAAATCCTGAGCATGTGGAAACTTTCGGCGATCCTTTCGAGCAATTCGACATGGAGTTACCCACTGAACAAGACATTGCGCGAAAAGTCGGGATTCCACCAAAAAGTGTTGAATGAGTGAGGTAGCCGGGCGTGCTTGGAAGTGGCGAATCCCCTCAGCCTCCAGCGTGAGCTTCGCCTACTGTGTTTTGTTGCTTGTCGTTCTCGCGTGCGTGGAGTGGGCGGCGGAAATCTGGCTCCCATTCACGATCCTACTATTCGCACCGCCCGTCGTCTTTATTTTGGGGTTCTTCATACTTACACCGCTCATGCTCTGGAGGCGAAAGTGGCGACATATCGCGATGCACACAATCTGCGTGGTTGTTGTATTCACCCTATTTATGAGACTTCGCTGGCACCGTGCGCCAGTCATGGAAAAAGGGCACATCACCGTGATTACCCACAACATCGGCCAAGGCGACCGCTACGCATTTACCGAGTATTTTCCGGGCGAAGAACCGGATGTCGTGTTGCTCCAGGACGCAGGCCGGGCGCGTTCTGCATTTGCGAAGCAACTACCGCGACACCGTATTCGGGCGAACGATCAGTTCACCATTCTCACGCCGCATACGATCCTACGTGCGGATATTGTCGATGCCGTGAAATGGCGCGACCGCCCCATCGCCGCGCGTTATGAGCTGATGATCGATGGCCGCGAGATCGCCCTCTACAATGTCCACATGCCCACACCTCGCCCTTCGCTTCGGGGGATTTTTTCGCCGCGTGTCTGGCTGGAAATTGCGGGTGTTTATTCCGCTTCGACCGAGGGTTTCCCCAGCTATCGCGCTTGGATTGATGCCAGAGTTGCGCTCATGCGCGGATTGGTTGCGGTTATTGAAAAAGAAAAACTGCCATTCATCGTAGGCGGCGATTTTAACATGCCCGATCATGGCCGGATGTATCGGATTGCTACCAAAGGGATGACCGATGCCTTCGCGACTGCGGGCAATGGCTGGGGGCTTACTTTCCCCGGTACCAAAGACAGTGCGCTCGCTGCGAAGCTCGGCCCTTGGTTGCGGATTGACTATTTGTTTGCAGGCAAAGGCTGGAAACCTGTTGAGTGCCGCACCGCAAACGATCCGCGCTCGCAACACCGCGCAGTATTCGCACGATTTGCACCCGCACCATAAATCTCATGTCAAAACTCAATCCAACCAGCCCTCGCGCGAAATCCATTCTCTGGATGTTGATCGTATTTGCCGTCGGCATTGATGTCGCATTCCTCTGGCAGCGAGCGGGCGGCGCTTACGAAAGCGAATTTGGCGGACACCCCGATGAAGCCGCCCATTACGTCACCGGCCTTTTCGTGCGTGACGCCGTGACGACGCTACCCGAAGTTGTGAAAAAACGCTCCGTCGCTCCGCTCAAAGCCTTTGCCCCAGAAGCACCGGGCGGCTTCTACTCGCACTACCCAAAAGTCGCCCTCGGAGTCTGGCCCCCTGCATTCTACATCGCGCAGACGGGGTGGACGCTCCCTTTCGGTGAATCGCGCTTCTCCACACTCATGCTCATGGCCACCATCGCGGCTGCCGTCGCCGTGCTTATCTTCCTCGCGCTACGCGACGAAATCGGCATCTTCGGCGCATTTGTCGCCGCCCTCCTATGGCTCTCCGCGCCTTTGATTCGCATCTACTACGGCATGGTCATGGCCGAGATGCTCTGCACATTCACCATGTTTGCAGCCACCATCTTCTGGGGGCGCTACATGGATGCGCGGAAAATGCGCGACGCCCTCTGCTTCGCACTATTTGCCGCCGCCGCCATACTTACCAAAGGCACCGGCATCGCCCTCATCCTCATGGTCGGCGCCTCCCTCCTTATCTCAAAAAACTGGTCCCTCCTCCGCCAGCGAGCCACTTGGATCGCCGCTGCCCTAGTCGCCATCATCGCCGGCCCGTGGACATGGTTCTTCCGCAACGCCGGCACCCAAGCTGGCGGCTGGGCCGATAACTCCGGCGGCCTCTCCCTCGACTTCACCCTCAAAGCCATCCCATTCTACGCCCGCCACCTCGCCCTCGCCACCGGCATCGCCGTCGCCATCCTCGCACTCATCGGCATCTACTTTCGCTGCGTAAAGAGCGCGGAAAACAAAGGCCGCTGGGCCGCACTCGCGTCCCTCATCCTCGGCATCTACGTCCTCCAGTGCATCCTCCCCGTTGGCGACGAAGCCCGCCACATCATCGCAGCCACCCCCGCCCTCATCGTCCTCGCATTCGCAGGCACCGCCACCCTCCTCGCCAAGTTCCCCGCATTCACCACTGCTCCGCAAAAAAGCAACGCCCTCGCCGCCATCCTCATCGCCCTCCTTTCCCTCCCTGTCTTCGCGATGACGCAAGTGCGCAAAGACACCGCTGGCTTCACCCCCCTTGCCGAATGGATCATCGCCAACGCCCCCAACTCCCGCGTCCTCGTCTGCTCCGACGCAGAAGGCGAGGGGATGCTCATCTCCGAAATCGCCATGCGCGACCAGCGCCCCCGCGTCACCATCGAGCGCGCCAGCAAAACCCTCGTGGACCCCAAAGGCCGCACATGGAGCGGCAACAAACTCAAAGAACGCTTCGACCCCGACGCCCTCCTCCAATACCTCACCGCTGGCAAAATAGACTACATCATCCTCGACTCCGCAGTCCCCGAAAAAAGACTCGCCGGCTACCACGACCAGCTCATCCGCCTCATCGAAGACCACCCCCAGCACTTCTGGCAAATCCACGAAACCCCCATCACCCGCAACGGCGAACTCATGCACCGCCCCCTCCGCCTACTCCGAATCACAACCCACAAAAAGCTGCTCACACCATGACCAAGCCCACATTTACCAAACTCTCCATCCTCGTCGCCGCCTACAACGAAGAAGAAACCCTCCACACCAGCATCGCCGCCGTCCTCGCATCCCCGCTACCCGGCGGCCTTGCCCGCGAAATCGTCATCGTCAACGACGGCAGCAAAGACGCCACCTGGCAAGTCATGCAAGAACTCCAGGCCCAGCACCCCGGCACCATCCGCATCTTCGAGCAGCCCCACAACATGGGCAAAGGCGCCGCCATCCGCCGCGCCATCGGCGAAATGACCGGCGACCTCGCCATCTTCCAAGACGCCGACCTCGAATACGACCCCAACGAATACACAAAAATCCTCGCCCCCATCCTCGATGGCCGTGCCGAAGTCGTCTTCGGCAGCCGCTTCGCAGGCGCCGAGCGCAAAGTCCTCCTCTTCTGGCACACCGTCATCAACAAATTCCTCACCCTCCTCAGCAACATGCTCAACGACACCAACTGGACCGACATGGAGACCTGCTACAAAGCATTCACCGCCACCGCCCTCAAATCCATACCCCTCTACTCCAACCGCTTCGGCATCGAGCCAGAAATCACCGCCAAAGTCGCCCTCAACCGCTTCCGCATGTTTGAAGTCCCCATCAACTACAACGGACGCGGCTACGACGAAGGCAAAAAAATCAACTGGAAAGACGGCGTCGCCGCCCTCTGGTTCATCTTCAAATACCGCTTCAGCTCCAAATACTGCGACCCCGGCAAAGTCACCCTCGACGCCATCGAACAAGCCCCCAAATTCAACCGCTGGATGTACGAAACCGTAAAACCCCACCTCGGCAAACGCATCGCCGAACTCGGCTGCGGGCGCGGCAACCTCAGCAACTTCTTCCGCCACCACGAGACACTCCTCCTCACCGACTACCGCGACGACTACCTCCAGCCCCTCCGCGAAAAATGGGGCAAAAAAAAGCACCTCACCTTCGCCAAACTCGACATGAGCCAGCGCGAAGACTACGCCGTCCTCACCCAATACGCCTCCGACACCGTCGTCTTCCTCAACGTCCTCGAACACATCGAAGACGACCGCGCCGTCCTGAAAAACCTCTTCGATCACCTCCCATCGGGCAGCCGCCTCATCATCCTCGTCCCCTTCGGCATGAGCCTCTACAGCGACTTCGACAAAGAACTCGGCCACTACCGCCGCTACGAAAAAGGCGAACTCGAAACCAAAATGAAAGACGCCGGCTTCACCGTCCAACACCAGACCTACTTCAACAAAGCCGGCAAACTCGCCTGGTACCTCG
>JANMLS010000387.1:0-11764 GCA_031372675.1 Verrucomicrobiaceae bacterium | reverse complement strand
CGAGGTAGCCGAGGTTGCCTTGAAAAAACTGTTCGTCGGTGAGGACGGAAATGCAGTGTGCGCCCGCAGATTCATAAGCCTCGGCGATGGCGACGGGATCGAAATCCGGTGAGATGACGCCTGCGCTGGGGCTGGCTTTTTTTATTTCGGCGATGAGTCCGAGCGTGAGCGGGTCGCCGTTTTCATCGCGCCCACGGTCAATCGCGGCGGCGAATCCACGGAAGTCATTTCGGTCGAGCGCAGCGGCGCGTAGGTAGTCGGCTTTCGGGAGGATTTTCGCGACCTCGCGTTCTTTCACGTCGAGGATTTGTTTCAGGCGCGTGGGCAGCATGTCTGCTTAGGCGGCTTTTGCCTTGGTCAGCGCGGCGAGGATGCTTTGGAAAATGAGGCGTCCGTCGGTGCTGCCGAGCTGCGAGTCGCAGGCGCGTTCGGGATGCGGCATGAGGCCGAAAACATTGCGGGCAGCGTTGCAGATTCCGGCGATGTTTTCCGTGGTGCCGTTCGGGTTTGCGGCGGGCGTGATGTTGCCGTCCTTGTCGCAGTAGCGGACGAGGATGCGGCTCTCGGCCTTGAGCTGTGCAAGCGTGGCGGCGTCGCACACGTAGTTGCCCTCGCCGTGCGCGATGGGGATGTTGAGCACGCTGCCGACGGAAGCGGCGGAGAGGAAAGGGTTCGCGTTATTTTCCACGCGGAGCCGGACGTGCTCGCAGATGAAGCGCAGGTCGCGGTTGCGGACGAGTGCGCCGGGAAGCAGGCCGCTTTCGCAGAGGATTTGGAAGCCGTTGCAGATGCCGAGAACGAGGACGCCTTTTGCGGCCTGCTCGACGACGCTTTTCATGATGGGCGAAAAGCGCGCGATGGCTCCACAGCGGAGGTAGTCGCCGTAGCTGAAGCCGCCGGGCAGGACGATGAGATCGTAGCCGGCGGCGCTGGCGTCCTTGTGCCAGACGTATTCGGGCTGGAAGCCTTGCTCACGAAGGACGAGTTCGCAGTCTTGGTCGCAGTTTGAGCCGGGGAAGCGGATGATTGCAGCTTTCACGGGTAAAAATCAGGCTTGGATTTGGATGGTGTAGTCCTCGACGACGGGATTGCTCAACATGTCGCGGGCGATTTCGTGGAGCTGGGCTTCGGTGGCGCCGTCGAGTTCGAGTTCGATCACTTTTCCCACGCGGGCGGACTTCACTCCGGGTAGCCCGTGGTGGCGCATGGCGTCACGAACGGCGACCCCTTGCGGGTCCAGAATGCTTTGCTTTGGCATCACGATAACTTTGGCTTTCATAGAAGCCCTTTTGCGTAAGGAACACGCCCGCTGGTGTCCAGACTCGTTTGGAAAAATGCGCGAAGCGACGTGGCACGGGCGCCCCGCCCGTGAGTGTGTCCCGACCGCCTCGGTCGGTAGCACAAAACGCCCAAAGCGCATTTCTTATTAGTGCGGCTGCGCCGTAGATTTTTGTGCCGGACGAGGGCGTCCGGGACACACTCACGGACGGGGCGTCCGTGCCACGCTATTTCCCAAAAAGAAACGCGAGCGGAGCACCGAGCCGCGCCCTCCACGCGGTGAGCGAATGCGCCGCGCCGTGTGCGACATTTACGGTAAAATGCGTGCCGTCTTTGAAGCCCCGCTTTTTCAGCACGCCGAGCAATTTATCCTGATAAAGCGGGATGTTTGCCTCGCCGCCGATGGTGCCGTGGTCGAAGTAAATCCGCTGGCCTGCGGGCTTCAGGTCGTGAACGGCGGCGATGGTTTTGATGAGTTCGCACTGCTCCGGCGTATCGGCGCTGAGGTCTTCGTAAGTCGGCGATAGACACGCAAACCGCCCGAAGGTCGCCGCGTGCCGCATGGCCATCCAAAGCGCCAGCGTGCCGCCCAGCCCGAAGCCGAGAACGCCCGTGTTTGCAGGGTCGCGCAGCGTGCGGTCGCGGCAGAGCGTGTAGTCAATAAATGGCTTCAGATCATTCGCGATGAAGTCCGCCATTTTCGGGCCTTCCCACTGCGGCGACAGCTCCTCGTCGCGCCGACCGAAGTCCTCGTTGTGGCAGACCGCCACGAGAATGATCTCCGGGATTGCACCGGCCCGCGAAAGCGAGCGGACCCACGAATCCACTTCCAGCGTTTCATTTTCCGGCGAGTTCAAAGCGGCCAGCATGTCCTGCCCGTCGAGCAGATATAGGACGGGATGCCGCGAATCGTTGCTGCGCATGTATCCCGGCGGTAGCCAGACGACTGCGCGGCGATGCTGGCCGAGCTGAGTGGCGTCGAGTTCTGTATCAATCGCGTGGCCGAAAAGCAGGTCGGAATCGACGGGCGCGCAATCCTTCCAATGCTCCACTTCGAGCGCGATGGAAAGGTCGTGCGCCACGAGATACGAGTAGTTCAAGCACGGAGCACCGTCCTCATACGCTTCCTCCGTCTCCCACGAACCGCGTGTGATTTTGAACTCCACAATCCCATAAGGAAGATCGCACGCCCCGCGAAATTTCCCATCCTCGCCCCGGTCGAGCACCAGCCCGCGTTCCGGGTTCCAATTCCCCAGCGCAGGGTCGGTCCCAGCGACCACCACGCGCTGCCGCGAAGGGTCTTGCAGGATGGAAATCTCAAAAGTCAGTCGCGGCATGGAAGGAACCTAGCATGGAAATGGCGAATGATCCCGATCTATCAGGAACGGATGACGAGGTGCCTGGCATCCCATTCCACTGGCGGCGATTTCCGCGATGCGACGACCTTCGCCGTCGTAAATATATCGCGTCACGCGACCGCTCGGTGCCGTTCGTTCCCGCACCCTGAGAAAAAGCCGCCGCAAAACGCCTGCGAAAGTAGTCAGCAAAAGACCGCTTCCAACTTAGATACCACGGATGGCAAAAGACTCTTGGCAACGGATGCGGATATACCATATCCGGTAAAAAGTTTATGGATGTCTTGTAAAATCAATAGTGCGTCGGGGCATCGTTAGTCTTCATCGGCATCAGTGTAATATCATCGGGTTGATACTAGGTATGATATTTTATTGTTTGGTGTAGTTCGGAGGATGCAAAAACAAAATCGGATAGTGCATAAACATACTTATTATCTTTCCCGACGCACTGTTAGAGTTCCCCGATTTACTTGTCGTGCTCCCCGACGCAGTGCTGCCGCCTCCCGACGCAGTGTTGCCGCCTCCCGACGCGGTGTTGGAGTTCCCCGATGCACTTATTATGCTCCCCGATGCACAATTTTTTCTCCCCGATTGTGTTTTTGTGCGGAAATAGGACATTTTTGCGTGGAATGACGCTTTGGAGGCTGGCGGGCAGTGTGCATATCCAGAAAGGTTTCATGTGTTTTTCTGTCCGCGGTTCAACTCTGAATGAACCTTTGTGGAGTTGGAAGCTGTGGCGAACCTTTGCTGGATGTTTTTATCAAGATATGCACACGGACTTCTAGTTCCCGCAGTCGCTTTTCCGCGCTGTTCCTCCCACCTCTCCAGCTTCACGCACGACTGAGGGATGTCGGAGTCGCGGGCGGTGGAATCCCGGTCCTTTGCATTTGTTTTCCACCGGAAAAAGTCTTTGGGCAGTCGCTTGAAACGTGCTTCCTTGGCTTCCCGCATTCTTCTCCACTCCTGCCAACTTTTTTATGGAACCTACTCAGCTTATTTTTCTCCGCCGCTTTATCAAATCACTTGTCCTTGTTTTGCTCGCGGTTTTCACGCTGGCAAATCTGCACACGGCGCAGGCGCAGAGTGGATCGTGGCTGGTTGATGCGAATGGGAACTGGGGCACTGCGGCAAATTGGACGGGCGGCACGATTGCGAATGACAGGCAGAATACGGCGACGTTTGGCGAAGTGATTTCTGCCGACCGCGTCGTCACACTCAACAGTGCCCGCAGCATCGGCAATATCACGGCATCGGACACCTCGCACAATTACACGATCTCCGGCGCGAGTAATCTCACGCTGGACCGCACGGATACGACTGCGCCGACGATCAACGTGAGCACGGCGGGCCGCACGCTCACGATTAGCAGCAATATTCTCGGCACGGATGGGATGCAGAAAACTGGCGCGGGGACGCTCACGCTGGGCGGGGTAAATACTTACACGGGGAATACGACGGTGGGCAGCGGCGGTGCGTTGATTCTGGCGAGCACGGGGAGTTTGCGGCTCATCGTCACAGACTCCACGGCTTACAAAATCACCGGCTTGGGGTCTGCGACTTTGAGCGGCACTTTGAACGTGGATACGACGGCGGTGACTGTGAGCAGCGGCGCTTGGACTTTGGTGGATGCGACTACGAAAACTTTTGGCGGGACTTTTGCCATCACGGGATTCACGGGGCCGGTCGGTGATTTGTACACCAAGACGGAGGCCACGAGATTTTGGACATTCAACAAGTCCACGGGCGTGCTCACTTTGCGGACTGCGACGATGTTGACGTGCAATTTCGGAGCACTCGGGCAGGCGTTGATTTCGGATAGCACCGTCGTGCTGGCGGTGCCCACGGGCCAGCCGGTGACTGCGCTGGCGCCGACTTTCACGCTCGCCACGGGCGCGACCATCAGCCCGGCATCCGGCAGTACGCAGAATTTCACGAGTCCCGTCGTCTATCGCGTCACGGCGGAAAACGGCACTTCGTTCCGGGACTACACGGTTTCCACGGAGTCGCTGGGCACATGGGCGCAGTCGGGTTCGATGTTTATCGTGACGACTCCCAACGGTGCGAATATCGCTGCGGGTGTTTCGGTGACGGATTTTCCGCTGCTGGTGCGTTTCACTTCGGCGAACTTCAATTTTGCGCAGGCGCAGAGCGATGGGCGGGACGTCCGTTTTACGAATAGCGCGGGGGTTTTTCTGCCGTATCAAATCGAGCACTGGGACGCAGTCGCGGGGAAAGCAGCGGTGTGGGTGCGGATGCCGACCATCAGCGGAAATACGACGCAGGAAATCAAAGTGCATTGGGGCAAGAGCGGGGTGAACAGTCTGTCGAGAGGGGCGAATGTTTTTAGTTCTGCAAACGGCTACGCCAGCGTGATCCACTTGGGCACCACGCTCACGGATGAGACGGGGATGAGTGCGCCGTCCAACTTGAACAGCACCGTCTCGGATGGGCTGATTGGCAAAGCACGCACGTTCGCCGCTGGTCAGGGCGTGCTGTGTGGCACGAGCCTCACCGGGCTGCCGATGGGATCGGGGCCTTTTTCGACGGGCGTGTGGGTTCGTACGGCGAAATCACCGAGCGACATCCTCGGCTGGGGCATCAGCGAGCCATCGGCAAAAAAAACGCACATGCAGTTGTTCAGCCCGCCGCACATCAGGATGGATTGCTGGTTTGGGAGCGCAGGCGTCGAAGGAACTGCGAGCATTCCCGATTCGGAATGGGCCTACGTCGTCCACACCTTTCAGACCACCGGCACGAGGCTCTACGTGAACGGTGTGCTGGATGCCACCAACAACGGTGGGACGATGAATTACCAAAACCCCAGCCGCTTTGAGATCGGTGGTTGGGCGGGGACTTACAGTTTTGTCGGCGACATTGACGAGGTGCGCATTTCCAAAGTCGTGCGCTCCGCCGATTGGGTGAAGCTCGAATACGAAAACCAAAAGCCGCTGCAAACTCTGCTCGGCGGCATCGTGCCCGCTGGCTCGGCTTTTTCCGTCTCGCCCACATCGCTGACAATCAATGAGACGGCCTCCGGCACGCTCACAGCGCAGGCGGGCGGAGCGCAGAAGGTGTATTGGATTTTCAAAAAGAACGGCGTGGATACTGTGCTCGCCACCGACCAACTCTCGCTCGACTACACCGCGCCGCGAGTGACGGGGAATGACTCAGCGATCATCCAGTTTAAGGCCGTGTTTGCAGGCGGTGTGCAGACGATTGATGTGCCGCTCACCGTGAACGACACCGTGCCGAATCCCGTCTTCACGCTCACGCCATCCACGACGCAGTGGGACGGGCGACAGACAATGACCGTCACCGCCAACATCACCAATCTCGCAGCGATGCAGGCCGCTGGTTTTGGCACGCTGAATTACCAGTGGACCATCGGCGGCGTGGCTGTGCTCAAGCAGGAATCCGACGGCACGCTCACCCTCACTCGCTCGCAAGGCAGCGGGCCGATGACCGTCACGCTCGCCGTGGATAATGGCGGTGCGCCCATTTCCAGCAGCGTCCTCATCAACGTGCAGGAACCCGCGAGCGACCCGTGGCTGGAGCGCACACCCGATGCAAATGAGAAGCCTGTGAGCGGGCAGTTTTTCGCACGCAATCCCGGCACAAGCCTCGGCACCGTCTTTTACAACGGCACTCAAGGTGGCTCGCCGACCACCGTTTATCTGAAAGTGTACAAGACTCCATCGGGCGGCTCCGAAACGCTGGATGCCACGCATCGCCAGTCGCTCGTCGGCGGGGCATACGCTTTCTCCGCGCCCATCGCGGCGGGGCTTTTCACCTACCGCGTCGTGTATGGCACCACCACGGGCGCAGTGGATACGGACGTGGCCACTGTCACCGATCTTGTCTGCGGAGATGCGTATATTTTTGAAGGCCAGTCCAACGCGCTCGCTGCATTCGCCGGCATTGCGGATGAAACGACCACGGATCCTTTTATCCGCACCTACGGCGTGAGTCCGAGCACTTGGGGACTTGCGATTCGCAAAGGCAGCAACTTCCGAATCGGCTACTGGGGCATGAATCTCGCGCTCATTCTAAAGACGACGCACAACATGCCGATTTGCATCATCAACGGCGCTGTCGGCGGGACTCGCATTGACCAGCATCAGCCAAACCCGGTGGATCGCACCGTCGCGGGAAGCCTCTACTCCATCTACGCAAACCTGCTCAACCGCGTCATCGCAGCAAAGCTCACTCACGGCATTCGCGGAGTATTCTGGCACCAAGGCGAAAGCAATTCGGGCGCAGACTCGCCCACAGGCGATTGGGATTACAAATCCCACCAGCAACACTTCGTGGATATGTCGGCAGCGTGGCGGCAGGATTTCCCAAACATCCAAAAGTACATCATCTTCCAAGTGCAGCCGCGCCCCTGCGCTCTTGGGCCAAAGGGCGATCAGTTGCGCGATGTGCAGCGCACGCTTCCTCGGCTTTATTCAAAGATGAGCATCCTCTCGACCATCGGCATTGATACCGCACTTGGCCACGATGGCTGTCATTACAGTCCAACTGGATACCAGAACTTCGCGAACCTCGTGGCACCGCTGGCCAGTCGTGATTTTTACAACGTCGTCCCGTCCGGCTCTGTCACCGCGCCCATCCTCCAGCGGGCCTACTACACAAACGCCACGCGCAACCAAATCGCGCTGGTGTTCGACCAGCCGACGCTTTGGAACAGCACCTCCACCGTGCATTTTTATTTGGACGATGTGGCTGGCTTGGTCACGTCTGGCAGTCACTCCGGCAACGTCGTTACGCTCCAACTAAGCGCCGCCTCCAGCAGCTCCACGATTGATTATGTGAAGGATCAAGTGCTCTGGGACAACCTTGCCTCAAAGCTGATCAAAGGCTCCAACAACATCGCCGCGCTCACCTTCGCCGATGTCGCAATCGGGCCGCCCGCGCCCGCTGGCATCTCCGCGATTGGCGGCAACGGACAAGTCGCGCTGACGTGGAACGCCACTGCTGGCGCGACCGGCTACAACGTCAAGCGCAGCATCGTCAGCGGTGGACCTTACACCACCATCGCCACTGCAACCGCGCCCGCATTTACCGACACCACCGTCGTCGCAGGCACGCCGTATTTTTACGTGGTATCCGCCGTGAACACCGTCGATCTCAGCAGCAGCGAGGGACTCGATTCCGCGCAAGCCACCGCTACGCCGCTCGGCAGCTACGCAGCTTGGGCGGCTAATCCAGCGCGAGGATTTACCGTCGGCGTCAACGATGCGCCGCTTTTGGACCCTGACCTCGACGGCATCAATAACCTCCTCGAATTCGTCCTCAACAGCACACCGATGACAGCCTCCAGAGCCGCGCTTCCAGTCGTACAGCAAGATGGCGGCCAGTGGGTCTTTGAATACGACCGCCACGACGACTCGCTCCCGCCCGCCACCACTCAAATCGTGCAATACGGCAGCGACTTCGTGGGCTGGACGGATATTGCGATCCCCGCAGCCAGCGCAGGAGCCGTGACCATCACACCCGGCACGCCAGCCGACCGCGTGAAAGTAGTCATTCCCAGCCTCGGTGGAAAAGTTTTCGTCCGTCTCAAAGTCACGCAGTAAGACGATTTTTAATTGAAGCGCGAAGGGTGCGCAAATCGCCTCAGTCCGTCTCCGCTAAATCGTCGTCGGCTTGCGTGACGCGGACGATTTCCTCCACGGTCGTCTGGCCTTTGAGCACGCGACGCCAGCCGTCGGTGCGGAGCGTTTCCATGCCGTCCTGAATGGCACGCACTTTGAGCGCGTTGCCAGTCTCTTTGCGGATGACCATGCGGCGGAGATTTTCGTTCACAACACACACTTCAAAGATCGCGAAACGGCCACGGTATCCGGTCTGGCGGCAAGTGTCGCAGCCCGCGCCCTTATACATTTTCGCGCCCGGCGGCGGCTCGAAGCCGATGCTCTTGAGGTAATCAATGTCGTAGCTCGTCTCGGTTTTGCAGTCCTTGCAGATTGTGCGGACGAGGCGCTGTGCTTGGAAGCAGCGCACGACGCTCGCGAGGAGGAATGGCTCGATTCCCATGTCGAGCAAGCGCGTGATGCCGGAGACGGCGTCATTCGTATGCAGCGTGGAGAAAACCAAATGGCCCGTCATCGCCGCGCGGATGGCGATTTCCGCCGTCTCGAAATCGCGGATTTCGCCGACCATTACGATGTTTGGGTCCTGACGCAGAATGGCGCGGAGGCCGTTGGCAAAAGTGAGGCCGATGTCGGGTTTCACATCAATCTGCGAGATGCCGGGCAGACGATATTCCACCGGCTCCTCAACGGTGATAATGCGGCGCGTGGGCTGGTTGATGCTGGAAAGAAACGAGTAGAGCGACGTGGATTTTCCCGATCCCGTCGGGCCGGTGACGAGGATGATGCCGTTGGGCTGCTGGAGCATCGTCTTCATCTGCTGCATCTGGAATGCGCCCATATCGAGCCGCTCCAGACCGAATGTGAGCGTCTCGGTGCGCGAGAGCAGACGCAGCGAGATGGACTCGCCGTTCACCGTGGGAATCGTGGAGACACGCACGTCAATCGCGCCAGCCTGTGTGGTTAAATTGATGCGTCCATCCTGCGGCAGACGGCGCTCGGCGATGTCCATGTGCGCCATGACTTTCAGGCGCGAAATGATTGCGCTCTGGAGCACGCGAAGCTGCGGCGGCACGGCGATGGGGTGCAGGATGCCGTCAATGCGGTAGCGGATGCGGAGATCGTTTTCCAGCGGCTCGACGTGAATATCCGTCGCACGTTCCGTGATGGCTTCGCGGATGACTTGGTTCACAAATTTCACCACGCTCGCTTCGGGATCATCGCTCGTGATGTCATGCCCTACGTCCTGATCGATGGCGTCGTAAGCGCGATTGTTTTTCAGGATTTCCTCGAAGACATCCGCGCCGACGCCGTAAGCCGTGCGAAGTGCGCGGAGCAAGTGCGTGCGCGGCGTGAGCTGCCAGCGGATTTTTTTTCCCGCGAGCTGCTGCATTACAATCTTCCGCGCGGTCTGATTAAAAACGTCGTAAGTCGCAAGCGTCACCGTGCCGTCTTCGCCTTGCGCGATGGGCAGGATGTGGTGCTTGAAAACCACGCGACCCGGAATCAATTGCAGCGCCTGCCGGTCCACCGAAGCCGGATCGATTTGCTCGACCGGCGTGCGGAAAATTCGGCCCAGCTCGGCAGTGAGCTTCGCTTCATCCACCTTGCCGGAGTTCAGCGCTTCGATGGTCCAAGTGCTGCCTGCGGGCGCTTTGAGCGCGAGCAATTCTGCGGCTGTCGCATCATCACAACCTGCGGCAAGCAGGGCATCGAGCAAGGAACGGAGCTGGCTCATGCGTGCGACTAGCGGCGGAGCGATGGGGAACCGGCGCGCACCGTCGGCGCAGCGCGGAGCACCTTGGCCTTGGGAATCGTCTGGCGGCTGTTCGGATTGTAAATCGCGGACTCAAGATCGGCAGGCACGCTCATCGGCTCCATGTGTTTCTCGCGCAATTGAATGGCTTCCATTGGTCCATCGGTCACCACTGGGCGAATCATCACGATCAATTCCGTGCGGCTTTTCACCTTTGATTTCTTGCCGAAGAGCGGACCGATGAGCGGGATTTTGTGCAGCTTGTTGATGCCGCCGGAGTCATTGCTGTTGGATTCTTTAATCAGTCCGCCGAGCACAAGCGTGGAGTTGTTTGGGACGGAAACGTTTGTTTTGATCGCCCGCTGCGAGATGTTCGGGATGTCGTTGTTATCAATCCGCGTCGTGCCGGAACGCTCGGAGATGTTTTGGACGATTTCCATGGAAACCTCGCCGTCTTTATTGATGAGCGGCACGACTTCGAGCTTGAGCTGGACGGGCTTGAACTGGATGGAGCTATTCGTGTTGAAATTGTCCGAGCCTGAGTTGTTGAACTGGCTTTGGATACTTGTCGGCACTGGAATTTCCTCGCCGCTGGTGATCGTCGCCTTCTTGTTATTCTTCGTGAAGACGCTGGGCCGCGTGAGCACTCGGAAGCGGTTCGTAGTCTCCAGCGCTTTCAGCACTGCGGTGACGGAATCTCCCGCCATCACAAATCCGCCGAGGCCGCTCGTGCCGCCCGTCAGCGCACGGGTGATATTTTTCTGCGTGATGAGATTGTTGAGATTTAGGATGGCCGAGCCGTTGTCGTTAAAACCAAGTGGCGCGGTGCTTGTCGTGCCGGTTCCGGGAGTCGTTCCTGTGCCTGCGCCGCCGAGCAGGCCGCCGTTGCGGAGGATGTATTCCATCCCAAATTGCTCGTCGTCCTTGAGCGTGAGTTCTCCGATGATCGTGTAAATCATCACCTGCTGCGGACGGGTATCGAGCTGGTCGAGCAGGGAGAAAACTTTCTCTTTAATATCCGCTGCGCCAATGACGACGATGCTGTTGGTAAGGCGGTCGCCGATGATGGTTCCGTTTTTCAGCTCCTGCACGAGCGGCGTGCTCTCACGGTCGCCGGTCGAGAGCGATTCCTCGACGATGCCGCTGCCGCCCGATCCACTCGATCCACTGCTGCTTCCGAAGCGATTATTGCCGCTGTTCTGGTTGAAAGAATTGCTCTGCGTGCCGCCGGGACGCTGCGTGTTTGCGCCCGTGCCCGTGCCGCCGCTTCCGCCTTCGCGCTCGCCGGGGTCTTTGATGGAGGCCACGACTGCATCCATGATTTCCTCGACCGGGCGGAAACGCAGCGGGCGCACGGCTGGTGGGTTCAGCTTCACGTCCATGTCGTATTCCTTGATGAGCGGCTTGATGATCTTCATCGCCACCGGACGTGCGACGACGTGGATGCGGTTCGTGCGCTTGTCGGCGGTGATTTTCACTTTTCCCACCACGATATTATCCTCGGTCGAGCCAGTCCCCGAACCGCCGTTGAACTCAATCGAAATCTCGCCGTTATTCTGATTCACACCCGGAAGCGGCGGCGCTCCATCCGGCTGGCGGTTGAGCTGTAAATTACGCGGCTGTCCGGGCGTCGTGCCTTGCTGAGTCTGCGTGGTTTTTTCAAACAGCTTCTCCAGCGCAGTCACCACGTCTTCGGCTTTCGCGTGATCGAGTGTGATAAATTCGCTCAGCACTTCCGCAGGCTGGACATCAATCGCCCGAACGATGCGGATGAGCGTGCG
>JANMLS010000370.1:0-6176 GCA_031372675.1 Verrucomicrobiaceae bacterium | reverse complement strand
GGCGAGGCCGACCTTGAATTTGCCGAAGTCGCGACTGCGCTTCTCGATGGCCATGCGCTCCCAAAAATCATCGCAGCCAAGCTACCAAAACTCGACGCGCTCGCATTCCCCTACTCGCTCTACTCCGAGCACGATCTCGCGCATCGCGTCATCTACGTGGAGGCATCGCGAGGCTGTCCTTTCACCTGCGAATTTTGCCTCTCGTCGCTCGACATCCCCGTTCGCGCAATTGCGCTCCAGCCGTTTCTCGCGGAGATGAAAAAGCTCATCGAGCGCGGTGCGCGGCAGTTCAAATTTGTGGACCGCACGTTCAATCTCCATCTCCCGACCAGCTCCGCGATTTTGCAGTTCTTCCTCGACCACTGGATTGAAGGAATGTTCGTCCACTTCGAGATGATCCCCGACCGACTGCCAGAACAACTTCGCTCGCTCATCGCGCGATTCCCCGCAGGTGCGCTGCAATTTGAAGTCGGCATCCAGACGTTCGACGAACTCGCCTCGCGCAATATCTCGCGCCGACAAAACTACGACCGCCTTGCAGACAACTTCCACTTTCTCCGCGAGCAAACCGGCGTCCACATCCACGCCGACCTCATCGTGGGGCTGCCCGGCGAAGGCATCGAGAGCTTCGGGCGCGGATTTGATCGCCTGGTCGCGCTCCGTCCGCAGGAAATCCAAGTCGGCATTCTCAAGCGACTGCGCGGCACACCGATCATCCGTCACGATGCGGAATACGGGATGATTTATGCCGAGCGTCCGCCCTACGAAATCCTGCAAACCAACGACATCTCCTTCGCCGAAATGCAGCGGATGCGCCGCTTTGCACGCTACTGGGATTTGCTGGGCAACAGCGGCAATTTCACCCACTCGCTGCCGCTGCTTTGGAGCGTGGAGCGGAGCGCATTTGTGGAGATGCTGGCATTGAGCGACTGGCTCTGGAGCACGCTGCGCCGCACCCATGAGATCGCCCTGCAAAACCTCGCCGAATCGCTCCACACCTTTCTCGTCGAGCACAGCGGCATCGCACACGAAGCCGCCGCCGAAGCCATCATCCGCGACTGGCAGCGCATCGGTAGAAAAGGCGTCCCCGCTTTCCTCGAATCCAAAGAAACCGTGGAGACCGCGAGGCGATTGCAGCCAAAGCGGCAGGCAAGACACCACAGCGCAGAGTAGCCCAGTCGCGCAATGAATGACGAAGTCGCAGGCGTGAGGCGACACCAGCTCGCTTGCGTTTCGTCATTCGTCATTCGTCATTTCCCCCCGCTCCGCCTCGCCAGACACGTCACCCATTTCCCCTTCTTCACCACCACATCAAACTTCATCCTCTGCGCCTCGAATGCAGCGATCACTTCATCCGCCTGAATACGCAGGATTCCAGACAGGATGAGGATGCCGCCCTTTTCCACCGCTGCGGAAATCTGCGGTGCCGCCGCGATGAGAATCGGGCTGAAAAGATTTGCAGTCACCAGCGGC
Organism: Verrucomicrobiaceae bacterium; assembly: GCA_031372675.1. Classification (GTDB taxonomy): domain Bacteria; phylum Verrucomicrobiota; class Verrucomicrobiia; order Chthoniobacterales; family Chthoniobacteraceae; genus SXWH01. Next base: position 4,703 of record JANMLS010000370.1, on the reverse strand, counting down.
CAATTGCGTTTCGGCGTCCACTTCAAAACGTCGGACTTTTTGAAAACCACGCCATCAATCTTGTTCACCACGGCATTCTCCTTTGCCACGCGCACCGCGGTCGGGTCGAAGTCCGTCGCCTCCACTTTCTTCGCTCCAAAAATACGCGCTGCAAAAGCAAGAATGCCCGTCCCCGTGCCCAAATCGAGCGCCTGCCAGCCGAGCGGAAGCGTCTTCGTGTGATCCGAAAGCAGGCGCAGACAAGTCGCCGTAGTCGCGTGCTCGCCCGTGCCAAACGCCATGCTCGCGGGAATCAGCAGACACGGAGTTTCCGCATCTTTTTTCCGCGCAATCGCCCGCTCTTTTTCCGTGGAGACGACGAGCAGTTTCCCGCGAATCCGAAGCGGCGGACGTGGCTGCGGCTCGATGTCTTTTGCCGTCATCGGCTTCATCGTGCGCACCTGCCCGCCAAACTCCTTCACCAACTCATCGGCCTCCTTCTTTGTCACCTGCCACGCTTCGATGCGGCTCGTCGTGCGACCGGAAAGCGAAACGATAATAAGCCTCTGCCCCAGCCAGCCCAGCCGCTCCTGCCAAGCGTCATCCCATTTCGATTGCGACAGTTTTCTCCAGACAAAGTATTTTTTGCTCATCCAGCGAAGTAATGCCGCCCACGCCGCCCGGTGCAAACTCGGAATTCCTTTCGCGCGGTGGCAGGTGATGTGCTAAAACGTGACGCCTAGCCCATGAAATTTCGACTTATGATCGCGGCAATCGCGGCAACTCTCGCGCCCGGCATGTTTGCTGGCTGCGCTGGCGCAAAGCTGCACCGCGTCCCGCCGGGGCAATCCATTCGTAGGCACCTTGATGCTCAACAAAATCCTCCTGCCGACGCGCCGCCAATACCGGGCGCTGAGATGCCGCAGCCTGCGGATGCGCCACCGGGAACTGCTGTTCCGCCCGTGCCCGGCGGCTTCATCCCGCCGGAGCAACTTCCGCCGCTTCCGGTTGTCGGACTGCCGGAGCGCAGCGATGCGCTGGAGAAAGCGATGGACGCCTATCAACGCGGCACCGCTCTGGCAAAAGGCGGACAGGATGCCGACGCAATCGCAGCCTTTGAGGAAGCCACTTTGATTGACCCTTCTTTTGCCGATGCATGGACGCAGCTAACGATGCTCTACGAACGCACCGGCCAGACTGAAAAAGCACGCGACGCATTTCGTCGCGCAAAAAATCTGAACACGCGCCCGGAAAAACTCACGACACCCACCATCCCAAATCCGAGCGTGCTGCCATCGCCACAGCTCGCGCCTCCACTGCCGGGCGCAGAGGGGATTTAGCAAAGTAGCCCGCGAGTTGAGTCCAGCCGCGAGGGACTCGCGGGCTACTTTGCTTTACTTGGAATTGAAGTTTTGACCTTTCGTTCCCGCTGCGCTCAACCGTAGCACTTCATGCAGGAATCAACGGAGCCATCCAAAAAAGCGATGCGAGGTGCAGGGTTTGCGCTGGGGCTTTTGCTGTTGATGAATCTCCTGAATTACATCGACCGGCAGATGCTCGCCGCAGTGGAGCCGCCTTTGAGCAAGGAGTTCGGGCTGGATGAAGGAAAGACCGGCCTACTCGCGTCGGCGTTTCTTTACGCATACATGCTCGGCGCTCCGATTCTCGGTCGCCTTTCCGAGCGCGTTTCGCGGTGGACGATTATCGGCGCAAGCGTGCTCGTGTGGAGTCTCGCGAGCGGGTGGACGGGGCTTGCATACTCTTACACAGTGCTGGTGATTTCGCGCATCGCAGTGGGCTTTGGCGAGGCGGGCTATGGTCCGGCTGCGCCCGCTTTGATTGCGGATTATTATCCCGTCGAGAAGCGCGGGCGCATCATGGCTCTTTTTTACATGGCGATCCCGGTGGGCAGTGCGCTGGGCTACGTCATCGGCGGAAAAATTAACGACCTTTGGGGCTGGCGACACGCATTTCATCTCGCGGTGATTCCCGGCCTTATTCTTGCCGTGATTTGCTTCCGCATGAAGGACCCGCGCCCTCCGGCTCCGGTAGATAAAAAGCGCGCATCCATTTTTCAGGACGCAAAAACGCTGCTCCAAATCCCCTCCTACGCGCTGAACACTGCCGCGATGACTGCGATGACATTTGCCATCGGCGGCATCTCGTTTTGGATTCCAAAATACATGCTCGAACGTGTCTCCGCGCAGGGCGTCGTGCAGTCGCAAAGCTCACTGCTGAGTGACGTGAACACGACGTTCGGTGTCATCGTCGTCGCCGCAGGAATCCTCTCCACATTTGCAGGCGGATGGCTCGGCGACAAACTCCGGCCACGCTGGTCCGGCGCGTATTTCATCATATCGGGAATCGCCATCGCCTTCGCGTTTCCGTGTACGATTTTGATGATTTATCTCCCCTTTCCCTATGCGTGGTATGCGGTTTTCGGAGCGGTGTTTTTCCTATTCTTCAACACCGGCCCCGCAAACACCGCGTTAGCAAATGTCACCGGTTCGCGGATGCGTGCGTCGGCTTTTGCGCTGAATATCTTTTTCATCCACGCGCTCGGCGACGCGATTTCCCCGCCACTTGTGGGCTATGTAAAAAAGCACACAAGCTGGGAGACAGCCTTCTTCCTCGTCTCGCTGATGATGCTTCTAGCCAGCACACTCTGGCTCATCAGTGCGCGCTACTTGGGCCGCGATACGGAGGCTGCGACGAGTCTGGACGAGCGGGAACGGCGGGGAGAATGACGAATGAATTGGCTATCGGCTATTTGCGATTGGCCAATTTCAAATAGCAGATAGCCAACACGCCTGCGACTTCGTCATTCCGGGCTGGCACGACCCTACGCATTCATCGAAATCGGAAACACTCGCAGCGCATCCAAATCAGGATCTTCCAGCGCGTAATCTTTGAGCTTTTTATCCATCGCGAAGCTCACGTCGAGATGCGCGCGCGCTTCATCGAGTCTGCCGAGTTTGGCGGCGTAGCAGGCGAGATTGTAGTGGTAGGTCGCTTCGGATTTCAGCGTCGAAGGGCCGTTCAAAAGAATCTCGTGCGCGGAACTCGTGTCACCAAGTTCGTGCATACAAAAAGCCGAATGAATGTAGCCGCACGACTTATCCGGCACGAGTCGGCAAAGCTCGCGGCCCACAGGCAGCGCGTCTTTCCAGCGCCTCGCCTGCATGAGCACGCAAAGCAGGGTTTCCACGGCGGGAGGCTGCGACTGGCACTCGGCGGGGAGGGATTCGAGTTCCGCCAGAGCGAGGTCTGGCAGACCGAGTTCACTGTAACCCTGTGCTGCGATCAAAATGCGTTCGTGAATGTCGTCCATGATTGTCTGGTGGGTCAATTCGAGCTTGCCGCTAGAGATCATTCACTGCCGCCATCATGCAAGCATGAATCTCGGCGGAATTGGTGCGCCGATTTTTTGAAAATGCTCAGGCGTTGCGGCCCACGCAGTTCAAGTCCTCAAATGTCGTCAGCAACCGCTTCGTGGCGGCATCCTCGGCAGCACCGAGCCACACGCGCGGGTCGTAGTATTTCTTGTTCGGCGCGTCCGGCCCTTTTGGATTCCCGATCTGGCCCTGGAGATACTCGCGGTTCTTCGCTTCGTAAGCACGCACGCCGTCCCACGTCGCCCACTGCACATCGGTATCAATGTTCATTTTGATCGCGCCGTAGCGGATCGCCTCGCGGATTTCCTCGCGTGTGGAGCCAGAGCCGCCGTGGAAAACAAAGTTCACCGGCTTCGGTCCCGTGCCAAGTTTCTCCGCGATGTAGTCCTGCGAATTTTTCAAAATCAGCGGCTTCAGCTTCACGTTGCCGGGCTTATAGACGCCGTGAACATTTCCGAATGCGGCAGCGATGGTGAAGTTCGGGCTGATTGCACTCAGCATCGTGTAAGCCTCCGCGACTTCCTCTGGTTGCGTGTAGAGCTTCGACTCCTCCACGCCGGAATTATCCACGCCGTCTTCCTCGCCGCCGGTCACGCCGAGTTCGATCTCCAGCGTCATTCCCAGCTTCGCCATCCGCTCAAGATACTTCGCGCAGATTTCCAGATTTTCGTGCAGCGGCTCCTCCGAGAGGTCCAGCATGTGCGAGCTATAAAGCGGGCGGCCTGTTTTTGCAAAAAGCTCCTCTCCCGCAGCCAGCATCCCATCCACCCAAGGCAGCAGTTTCTTCGCGCAATGGTCCGTATTCAAAACCACAGGCACCCCGTAAGCCTTCGCCGCAATATCCACAAAATGTGCTCCCGCGACGCCGCCTTGAATCGCCCCAAACTGGTTCTCTTTGCTCACTCCTTTGCCGACAAAAAACTGCGCCCCGCCGTTTGAAAACTGAATCATCACCGGCGAATTCACCTCCCGCGCCGCAGCCAGCGTCGCATTCACCGAGCTGGTGCCGATGCAGTTCACCGCAGGCAGCGCAAACTCCTGCGCTTTTGCAAAATCGAGCAATTGTTTTACTTCGTCCCCAAAGAGAACGCCGGACCGGAATCGTTTTGTAGATGACATCGCGCATCCACTACCAAACCGCGCCGAGCACTTCAACTGCTATACCGCCAGCATACGAAACAAACTGCTGGAAGTGCGAAAGTAGCCCGCTCCCAGTAACTCTTTTTTCTTCGTGTCAATACTGATGATTGGATTGCCAGCACTGACGTACTCGAGTTTGAATGCTGCAATCCGCTCGAACTGCGCGTTGCGATCCGCATGTGAACCCAT